>JBELAG010000273.1:0-8401 GCA_049509055.1 Solirubrobacteraceae bacterium | reverse complement strand
TCCCGGTGAGCCCGCCGATCACCAAGCGACGGCTGTTCGGGATCGACCGCTCCGGGCCGCCGCCCCCGGCGACCGGTCCCGACCAGCCGCTGCATCCCTGGACGATCCCCAACGGGATCGGGTACGCCCGGCTGATCGGGATCCCGGTCTTCCTGGGGCTCGCCCTGGCGAGCCGGCACGGGCGCGACGCGCCCGCGACCGTGCTGTTCGCGGTGATCGCCGTAGCGGACTACCTCGACGGCTTCGCCGCGCGCCTCACCGGCCAGTACAGCCGCCTCGGGGCGCTGCTCGACCCCGTCGTCGACCGCCTGCTGGTGATCTCCGGCATGCTCGTCGCCTTCGACTTCTCGCTGCTGCCGCGGTGGGCGATCGTCGTCGCGATGGCCCGCGAGGTGTTCATGCTCGCCCTCAGCCGCTACGGGCTGTCGCGCGGGTTGGCGCTGCAGATCAACTGGCCGGGGCGGATCGGCGTGGCGCCGACGATGGCGGCGCCCTTCCTGGCGATGGCGGGCGTCCACTGGCTCGCGCTGATCATGCTCTACGTCGGACTGGTGCTCACGCTGACCGCGACCGGACTGTACGTCCGGCACGGATTGTCGCAAGCGCGTAAGCTCAGCAGCACCGGGTCCAAACCGCCCCGCCCCCCGCGTCCGCACGCTTCGTGAGGGATGCCCGGGCCGCGGGCGCGTAGTCTCAAGCTCAGCTTGACCCTCGGGGAACGCAGGTTATACTCGCCCCAAGCTGACGCACACGATCCCGTCCGCGGGAAGGACAATCACGATGGATACGTTTCCAGACCTCGGCTCGCTGACGGACCAGGAGCTCAAGGACCTCATCAAGCAGCTGACCGAGGAGGAGATGGAGATCTCCTACCGACGCCGGATTCTGCACGGCAAGATCGACATCCTCCGGGCCGAGCTCGTCAACCGCCTGCGCAAGAAGGACGAGACCGGCGAGCTGGTCATCTCCGGCGCCGACGTCCAGCAGCTGACCGACATCCTGGCTGGGCGCGTGCCGTCCGAAGAGCCCGAGTAACACCCGCCCGGCCAGATGGCCCAGCACTGTCCAGAGTGCGGCTTCGCCAACGCCGATGGTGCCAGTTACTGCCAGCGGTGCGGCGCGTTCGTGGCCAAGTCCGAGCCACCTCCCGGCACGACGACGGCGACCTACAAGGTGGGTGAGACCGGTGAGCTCGAGGTCGTCGAGCTGGAGGACGTGGTGTCACGCGGCGCGGCGCTCGTGATCCGCGCCGGCGGTGGCCGCGCCGGCGAGAGCTTCGCCGTGGCGGGCGACCGGATGACCGTCGGGCGCCGCCCGGAGAGCGACGTGTTCCTCGACGACGTCACGGTGTCACGGGATCATGCCCTGATCGTGCGCCGCGGCAGCGACTACTTCCTGGACGACTGCGGTTCGCTCAACGGCACCTATGTCAACCGAAAGCGGATCGAGTCCCACCGCCTGGCCGACGGCGATGAGCTGCAGATCGGCAAGTACAAGCTGGCGTTCCTGAGCCGCTGATGTCGAGCACGGATGCGCGCGCTCCCGAGCTGGAGCTCCCTGACCCGCCGGACGCCGACGGCCAGCGCCCCCGCCAGAAGGCGGTGACGATCGGGGCGGTCTGCAAGGCGCTGCACCAGGAGTTCCCTGACATCTCGATCTCCAAGATCCGCTATCTGGAGGATCAGAAGCTGCTGGCGCCCCGCCGCACGCAGGGCGGCTACCGCCTCTACACCCAGTCCGACGTCGCCCGGCTGCGCACGATCCTGCGCCTCCAGCGCGACGAGTTCCTGCCGCTGCGGGTGATCCGCCAGGAGCTGGCGGGGGGCCGCGCCGAGCGTGACGTGGCCGCGCCGCCGCCCGGCGACCGGATGACCGTCCGCCGCTCCGCCGTCGCCGTCCGCGATCCCGGCGCCCTGTATTCGCTGGAGGACGTCGTCGAGGACACCGGCGCCGACCCCAAGCTCGTGCGCGAGCTCGTCGAGTTCGGCGTGATCAAGGGTGAGACGCGCGGCACCACCCGGTTCTACGACGAGACCGAGCGCGAGATCGTCCGGGCGGTGTCCGAGCTGGCGCGCTACGGCGTCGGCGGGCGCAACCTCCGGGTGTTTCGCAGCTCCGCCGACCGTGAGGCACAGCTGCTGCAGAGCATCCTCGCGCCGGCGCTGCGCTCGCGCAATCCCGAGCGCCGCAAGGAGGCGGTCGAGGCGCTGGAGAACCTCGCCTCGGTCACCACCCACCTCAAGCACCTCCTGCTGATCCGCGATCTGCGCAAGATCGCGACGTAGCGCCCGAGGCTCGCCGTCCGTGGATCTGCGCGCCTACGTCCGAGACATCCCCGATTTCCCCACTCCCGGGATCCTCTTCCGGGACATCACGCCGCTGCTGCTCGAGCCGCGGGCGCTCGACGCCGCGGTCGCCGGGCTCGCGGCGCTCGTCTCGGCGCTCGACGTCGAGCTCGTCGTGGCCGCCGAGGCGCGCGGCTTCATCCTCGGCGCGGCGCTCGCCCGCGACCTCGGCGCGGGGTTCGTGCCGGCGCGCAAGCCCGGCAAGCTGCCGGGTGAGACGGTCAGCGCCCAGTACTCGCTCGAGTACGGGATCGACGCGCTGGAGATGCACTCCGACGCGCTCGCCCGCGGCGCCCGGGTGCTCGTCCACGACGATCTGCTCGCCACCGGCGGGACCGCCGGAGCGCTCTGCGAGCTCGTCGCGGGAATGGGCGCCGAGGTCGTCGGCTGCGCGTTCCTCGTCGAGTTGCGACCGCTGCGGGGACGCAGCCGCCTGGCGCCCCATCCGGTGCACGCGCTGATCGGCTACGACACCTAGGGATGCCGACCTCGCTGCGGACGCGCACGCTCGCCGCCACTCAGAACGAGGTGTGGGAGCTGGTCACCGACCCGCATCATCAGCCGCGCTGGTGGCCGGGCGTGGAGCGCGTCGAGGGGGTGGGGGAGGACCGGTTCACGCAGGTCTTCAAGACCAAGCGCGGCAAGGCGGTGCGCGCCGACTTCCGGGTGATCGACACCCAGCCGCCGTGGCTGTGTGCCTGGGAGCAGGAGATCGCCGGCACCCCGTTCGCGCGGGTGCTCGACGAGCTGGTGATCGAGATCCGACTGGAGCCGGCCGGCGGCGGCACGCTGGTGACGATCGCCCAGAGGCAGAAGCTGCGCGGCTACTCGCGGACCGGGGGGATGATGATGCGCCGCGCCGCCAACACCCGCCTCAAGGAGGCGCTGGAGGGCCTGGCGCGGATCGCCGGCTGAGCGCCCCGGCGCAGCCGCCGGAACGGGGACTGACACTGCCCGGGCCGGCGCGTCGCCGATCAGAGGCCGGTGAGCGTGCCCTGCAGGATGATCTGGCCCGGCGTCTTGGGGTTGGCCGACGTCTCCAGGGTGACGATCAGCTGCTTGTAGTGGGCGGCGTCGCTCGGCAGCGCACCGGCCGTGGACAGCCGGCCGTTGGCGGCGACCCCCGGATTGACGAAACCGAGGATGTGGGCGTCGGTCGGCGAGTTGTACAGCCAGACCGCGTAGGCATTGGCCGGCTTGGTGGTGTTGGCCGGGATGTTCTGGGCGACGATCGCGATCCCGTTGGTCGCGCCCTCGCGCAGGACCTCGGCGATCCCCGCCGCCTTGCTGGCGGCGGCCGTGCTCGGCGGCGTCAGGTTGATCTGGGCCACGACCTTGGTGGCGGTCGACGTCGAGGAGGCGGCCGACGAGCTCGACGCGGTCGTGGCGGCCGAGCTCGTCGTGCTCACCCGCGCCGCGGGCGTCGAGGCGGTCGTGGGCGTCTTGGACGCCGTCTTCTTGGGTGACGAGCCGCCTGAGGTGAGGATCACGATCAGCGCGATCGCGATCAGCACGACCGAGACGCCGATCACGACGATGCCTCCGGCTCGCGAGCTCGGCGGCCGCGAACCGGGCTCGATCGTCAGCGGCGCCGGGGCCGCGGACGACTCTTCGGGGCGGCGGGGGAGCCGAACGCGCCGGGGTGCGGGCGGGGACTCCGGCGCAGGGGCGTGGCCGTCCTCGGGCTCGGGCGCGAACGACGGCGGCGGGGTGGGCGCCGGTGGCGGCTCGCGCTCGCCGGTGTCGACCGGGATCTCGGGCAGCGGGCCGCTGGCGATCGGCGCGAGCTCGGAGGAGAGCACGCGCGCCCACGCGCGCTCGCTGGGGGAGTGGGCGAGCAGGTTGCGCACGTCGCCGATCTGGTCGGCGGGCAGCTGGCCGAGCAGGTAGTCGCAGATCTGCGCGCGGGCGTGGTCGGGGACCCGGGTCTCGGGGCCGAGCGAGTCGAACGCCGCGAGCGCCCGCTCGCGGACCGAATCGGGGTTGATCGAGAGCAGCCGGGCGATCTCGTTGTAGCTTCGACCGCGACCCAGCACGAGCTGGAGCACCGCTCGCTGATCGCCGGGCAGGTTGTCGATTGAGGTCATGGCGCTCGTAGCCTAGATGAGCGCGATGCGGAATGCCCCGGCGGGAGGCGGCGGGAACGGGCCGGGAGCCGACGCACTATCGTGGCGTCCCGTGCCGCCGGAGCCGCCATTCGACATGAACGTGGGCTTCGATCGGCTCTACGGGCTGCAGATCACCGAGGCCGGCGCCGAGCTGATGCGCGGCACCGTCGCGGTCCGCGAGCAGATCACGCAGCCGGCCGGGCTGGTGCACGGCGGGGTCTACGCCTCGGTCGCCGAGAGCCTGGCCACCAACGGGACCGCGCTGGCGGTGGTCGGCGACGGCATGACCGCGATGGGGATGTCCAACCAGACGAGCTTCCTGCGGCCGGTCACCTCCGGCACGATCACCGCGGTCGCCCGGCCGCGTCACCGCGGCCGCACGACGTGGGTGTGGGAGGTGGAGATCAGCGACGACGATGGCCGCCTGTGCGTGCTGACGCGGGTCACCGTCGCCGTCCGCCCCGCGCGCGCGCCCGCGCCGCCGTCCCCGCAGCCCGCCGGATAAGCCGGCGGCCGCGGCCGCCCGCCGGTCAGCCGCGGGCTCCGCGCCCCAGCCAGAACTGCGCAAAGTCCCGCAGCGCCGGCCCGGCCGGCGAGCTTGAGGGCAGCAGGTGCGCCCAGGCGAGGCCGATCACCCCGCTGACGCCGTCGCGGCGGGCGAGGATGATCGCCTGGCCGGTGGCCGCCAGCGCCGGGGTGAACGGCGGCGCGATCCCGGCGAGATCGCTCTGCAGCCCCGCCGGCGGAGTGCGCGTGCCGTACATCAGCACGACGTCGCCGACCTCCAGCGCCGTCAGCAGCTGATAGTCGTTGAGCGCCGCGCCGTCGGTGGTGACCGGCTCATCGACGTGCGCTCCGCTCGTCGGCGGATTGGAGTCATAGACGGGTTGCAGCTCGCCGAGGCGCAGGTGCGCATCCCCCTGGTCGGCGAAGGCCAGCCCCGGACCGTCCGCGCCGCCCGACACGCCCGGGTTGTCGCGGCCCGCCAGCAGCCCGCCCGACAGCAGCGCGATCACGCCGATCGCGATCGCGAGCGAGGCCGCAACGATCAGCAGCCGCTCGATCAGCCGCGGCATGTCACTACCCCGGCCGGCGGGTCACTTCGCGGCGCGCAGCGTGGGCCGGCGCGCCGCCCGAGCCCGGTAGCTCGGATGCACTCCCGCGGCGGCGACGATCTCCTCGATCGAGGCGCGCAGCTCATCGGCGAGAGCCTCGACGTCGCCGAGCGCGTCGTAGTCGGCATTGAGCCCGAAGTCGAGCGCGCCGTTGTAGCTCATGATCGCGATCCCGAGCGCCTGGTTGCCGGCCAGCGGGACCATCGGGAACATGCTCTCCAGCTCCCGTCCGAGCATGTAGAGCGGGAACTGGGGACCGGGGACGTTGGTGACGACGAGGTTGAACATCCGCTGACGGGCCTGCAGGCGCGCGGCCTGGGCGAGGATCGTCGGCGGCGCGAACCCGGCCAGCTCGGTCAGCACCTGGGCGCCGACGGCCTGACCGGACTGCTTGACATCGTCCATGTCGCGGCTGATCGTCAGCAGCCGCTGGACCGGGTCGGTGATGCCGATCGGCAGCGGGGCCCACATCGCCGCCACGCGATTGCCGAGCGCGCCCCGCTCGACGTCGGCACGGATCGAGATCGGGACCATCGCCTTGAGCACGGTGTCCTCGGTGGTCTCGCCGTGCATCCGCAGGTATCGCCCCAGCGCGCCGGCGACGACCGCGAGCACGACGTCGTTGACCGTGCCGCCCAGGGCGTTCTTGACCGCCTTGAACTCCGAAAGATCGGCGCGCACCCAGCTGAACCGCCGATGCGGGCCGATCCGCACGTTGAGCGGGCTCGACGGCGCGGCCGCAAGGCCCGCCCGGGCCATCGCGCCGACGCCGCCCGCCGCCGCTCCCAGCCGCGACGCGACGCTGCGCGGGCCCCGCAGCGCGGCCCGGACGCCGCGGGCGATCTCGCCCGGGACGGTCGCGCGCTCCAGCAGCGCGTCGGCGAGCAGCTGGGCGTCGGTGGGCAGCGGGCGCGGCACCCACTCGTGCTCGGGCGGGGCCACGGGCGCCGGCTCCGGCGAGGTGTCGAACAGGACGGTGGCGATGTCGACGCCCGAGACCCCGTCGACGAGCGCGTGATGGGTCTTCGACAGCAACGCGAAGCGATCGCCGGACAGGCCCTCGACCAGCCAGATCTCCCACAGCGGCCGGGAGCGGTCCAGCGCCTGGGAGAACACTCGTCCGGTCAGCTGCTTGAGCTGGTCCTCGCCGCCCGGCTGGGGCAGAGCGGTGTGGCGGACGTGGAAGCGGACGTTGAAGTGGGGGTCGTCGACCCAGACCGGGCGTCCCTGGCCGAGCGGCACGAACGCCAGACGCTGGCGGTAACGGGGAACGAGGTGCAGGCGGGAGACGATCTGGGCGACGAGCTCGTCGTAGGACGGCGCGCTGCCCATAAACACCATGCACCCGGCCACGTGCATGTGGGCGGAGTCACGCTCGAGGTGGAGGAACGAGCTGTCGAGTCCGGTCAGGCGGTCGGGATTGCTCACCAACCGGATTCTGCCAGGCTTTTCGGAAGGGGATCCGCCGGGTTCTCACTCAGGGTTTACTCCTGCTCCACGGTGGGTGTGTGATGAGGATCACACAACGACCGGAAATCGGCTGCGAGCGTCGCTGGCTCGTAATTCGACCTGCCGAGTCGTCCCCGCCCGGTGCGGGGGTGAGCGGGGGACCCATTGCCGGAGGCGCTCATGCGCCGCCGGCCGGGGCGAATCGATCGCCCGGCGCACACGCCGGCTGCGACCGTAGCGACCTCTGACGACCCGCCTGACGGCGTGGGGTCGGGGCCGCGAGCCCGACAGCTAACCACGTAGGCGCCCGGTCGAATGGATACAGGAGGTCCTCGTGATGAGGTCCAGACCGAATCTGCGCGGGATGCGCGCTGTGCACGTGACGTTGGCCGCGACGGCGCTCGCCGTTCCGGCCTCGGCGGTCGCGCTCACCGCCGCGACCGCGGCGCCCGCCGACCAGCCGGATCAGCAGGCCCTCGGGCTCCAGATCAGCCCTTCGCGCATCCCCCTGGGCGGCGAGTTCACCGCCACGGGCGTCGCCCCCGCCGCCGACGCCGGGCTCCGGGTGCTGCTCCAGGCCGCCCCGGCGGGCAGCGCAGCATGGCGTCCCGTCGCCGCCACCTCGGTCGGCCCGCAGGGCCGATTCCGCTTGCGCGCCACGCTGCGCCGGTCGGGGGTCGTGCGCGTCGTGGCGTCGCCTGCGCCTGCGCCTGCGGCCGCCGCCGTTGCGAGGCCGGCGGACCTCGCGGGCGCGCTGTCCGGTCTGACCGCTCAGATCGCTCCGATCACGGCGAGTTCGGCGGCCACCACGACGGCTGCGGCAACTGCTCCCGCGGCGCGCACGGCGACCGGCGGCGGCGCGGCGTCGAGCCCCGCGCGCCCGGTGATCGTGACCTCCCGGCTCCGCGTCGACGGCCGCGAGCACGACGTCCTCGCCGGCGCCGGCCTCGCCGTGCGGGGCGTGCTGCTGCCGGCACAGCCGGGGCGACTGGTGGCGCTCGAGGCACGCTCGGGCCACGGCTGGAGCACCGTCGCGCGGGCTCGCACCGGCCGCGCAGGCGGCTTTCGCCTGTCCTACGTGCCCGCCGGCCTCGCCGGGCAGTCCCTGCTGGTCCGGTTCGCCGGGGACCGCGACAACGCGCGCTCGGTCGAGCGGGCCGGGGCACTGATCGTGTTCGAGCCGACGGTGGCGTCGTGGTACGAGGACGGCGGCACCACGGCCTGTGGCTTCCACGCCGGGCTCGGCGTCGCCAACCGCACGCTGCCCTGCGGCACCCGGGTGCGGCTGCGCTACGGCGGCCGTGAGGTGACCGCCGTCGTCGACGACCGCGGCCCGTTCGTCGGCGGCCGCGACTGGGACCTCGACCAGAGCACCGCCGCGGCG
>JBELAG010000272.1:0-9794 GCA_049509055.1 Solirubrobacteraceae bacterium | reverse complement strand
AGATGCGCGGCCGCGTCGCGATCCGCGACGAGCTGCGTCAGCCGTTCGGGCTGGTCCACGGCGGCGTGATCGCGAGTGTCGCCGAGGCGCTGGCCTCGACGGGCACATGGTTCGGCGTCGCCGATCCCGACAGCGCGGTGATGGGCATCTCCAACGACACGAGCTTCCTGGCGCCGCTGCTGGAGGGATACCTCAACGCCACCGCGACGCCACGCCACCGGGGTCGCACGCGATGGCTGTGGGAGGTGCGCACGACCGACGACGCGGGCCGCCTGTGCGCGATCTCGGCGGTCAACGTCGCCGTGCGCCCGCGCCGCTCGCCCTGACCGGCGGCCGCCGCCGGCGACGACCGCCGATCGGCTCCGCCGGGCGCACGGGCCTACTCGGGGTCGCCGGACCCGCGGCGATCGAGGCTCTTGACGGTCGCGCCGGCGCCGTCGATGACCTTGCGGATGAACTCATACTGCGTGTGGACGAGCCGGTCGGCCATCTCCATCGCCGAATCGACGATCTCCTGGCGCTTGGACGGCCCGTCGCCGAGGCTGGGCAGCGCGCGGTCGACGGTGTCGACGAAGGTGCGAACCGCCTCGATCGCGGCGCGCTGACCCGCCTCCACCGAGCCGAGAACGTCGTCGGACAGGTGCGTGGTCGCGTCGACCACGCCGGGCCGCGTGCGCGGTGGCGTCGGTCGTGCCGGGGCGCGTTTTGTCACGGTCTGGGGCATGAGATGCTCCCTTCGGAGCCTTGGAATGTGCAACCGACGCTAGGCCGTGATTGCTCCCCCGTCATCCGTAGGACGTGGAGTGGCGCCGCGTAGAAGCGTGCGGCCGGGACGGGCGCCTGTAGAGTGCAGCGCTCGAGGACTCCCGTGCGCCAGTCGTGCCGATCGCTGAGCCGTTCCCGCCCGCGAGGCGCGGTCATCGCGCTCGCCTCACTCGCGGTGCTCGGTGCCATCGCCGTTCCGCCGGCCTCCGCGCAGCGTCCGGACGGCGGCGCCCGGGCGGCGAGCGCCGCAGCCTGCCAGGCCGCCGGGCTCGTGATCTGGCTCGACACGCAGAGCAACGGCGCGGCGGGCAGCTTCTACTACACGCTGAACTTCACCAACCTGTCCGGTCACAGTTGCACGCTGCGCGGCTATCCCGGCGTCTCGGGCGTCGACGTGAACGGCGCCCAGCAGGGCGCGGCGGCCACCCGTGACCCCGGCACCCCCGTCAGGACGGTGACCCTCGCCTCCGGCAGGACGGCCACCGCGCTGCTGCGAATCGTCGACACCGGCGTGCTGACGGCGGCCTCGTGCCGGCCGGCGACGCTCGCCGGGCTGCGGGTGTTCCTGATGGCCGACCGCGATCGTCGTCACGCCGAGCGCCCGGCACTGCCGGTGCGCCTCGCGATCTCGTGGCTGACCAACGCGCTCGTGCTGGCCGTCGTGGCCGCGGTGCTGAGCAAGGTCAGCGTCCGCGACGCCGGCGCCCTGCTGGCCGCCGCAGCCGTGTTCGGCGTGCTCAACACGATGCTCAAGCCGCTGCTGCGGCTCGTCACCGTGCCGCTCGCGATCCTCTCGTTCGGCATCGCCTGGTTCTTCGTCTCGTTGCTGATGCTGGTGATCACCAAGGCGATCGTCACCGGCCTGCACATCGACGGCTTCTGGGCGCTCGTGCAGGCGACGCTGATCATCTGGCTGGTCAACGTGGTGCTCGACTTCACCCCGGGCCCGTGGCAGATCACCGGGCACCGGCGCCGGCTGCCCCGGCGCCGCTGACCGCCCTGCCCCGGCGCCGCTGACCGCCCTGCCCCGGCGCCGCTGACCGCCCGCCCGCCCGTCTAGCCGCAGCCGTCCGCGCCACAGGCTTCGCCGCCGGCGGCAACCGCCACCGGGGCCCGCCGGGCCCAGCCCTCGCGCAGGAACTCCAGCATCGCCGCGGGGGCCTGAGCGCCCGACACGCCGATCGCGCGGTCGACGACGAACGTGGGCACGGCGGAGATCCCCAGCGTCGCCGCGTCACGCTCGTCGCCGCGGACCTCGGCCGCGTCGCCGTCGCCGGCCAGCGCCGCGCGGACCTCATCGGCGGGCAACCCCACCTCGGCGGCCAGGCGCGCCAGCGTGTCGTGATCAGCGATCAGCTCGCCTTCGGTGAAATAGGCGCGCAACAGCCGCTCCTTCATCGCGTCCTGGAGATCGTGCCGGGCGGCGATGTGCACGAGGCGGTGGCCGTCGAACGTGTTGCCGCTGCGAGCGATCTCGAACCGGAACTCCAGGCCCTCGGCGGCGGCGGCGTCGGTGAGCCGGCGCTGGGACTCGCGGGCCTGCGCGAGCGTCATCCCGTACTTCTGCGCCAGCCGCGCCGCGAGCTCGCCCTTGCGCTCGGCCGGCGCGTCGGGATCGAGCTCGAAGCTGCGCCACGCGACGGTCACCTGGTCGCGATGCTCGAACGCCGCCAACGCGGCCTCGAAGCGCCGCTTGCCGATGTAGCACCACGGACACGCGATATCCGACCAGATCTCAATGTCCATGGCAGCCTCCTTGATTGAGTGGACAACCAAGTCTAGCGACCGGCGAAGGCCGTCGGCGCGGGCTGTAACCTGTCGGCGGCTGCGCCAGTTCCAACCCGGGGGAAGGGGCCACGATGCGTCCGCTGTCCGATCGCCAAGGAGGGCCGTCACGAGGGGCGTACCGCAGCCCGCGCCGTCTCAGGCGATGCCTCATGGTCGTCCTCGGAGCGCTGGCCGCCGGGTCGGCGGCTCAAGCGCCCGCGCTCGCCGCGCCGGGCGCGTCTGCGCCGGTCCCGTCCGCGAGCACCCCCTCAGCCTCGATTCCCCAGGACTCATGCTTCTGGTACGGCCCCGTCGACACGGCGTTCGGCATGAGCGATCCCGCCACCAACGCCGAGTTCCCGGACACCGGTGCGGTCTACTGGTCCTCCCAGATCACGATGCCGGCAGGATCCTCGATCGTCTTCAACGGCCAGTTCGCCAACGCCCTCTATCAGTCGTTCACCACCTACGCCGCGGCCACCCGGGATCCGATCGATTCGCTCAATGACGTCGGCACCCAGCCGGATCCCGGCTCCACCGACCCGTTTGCGCCGGGCGCCGACCGAACCACGAGCCAGCGCAGCTACACCGTGACGATGTACGACCAGCCGCTGCCGGCGCAGAAGGCCGTCAACACGCTCTATGCCGGCGCCAACGGACAGACCGAACAGACGATCATCTACCGCGTCTATCTGCCCGACTCGTTCACCCCGGCCGACGTCACCGGCGGCGTGGGACTGCCGACCCCCACGCTCGTGCTCGCCGACGGCTCGACTGAAACCGGACAGGCGCTGTGCCAGACCCTGGCGCCGCTGAATGGACCGCTACCCCTGCCCGCCCCGGCTCCGCTCCTCTACCGCCTGTGGCGCGACCTGCCCGGGCAGCCGGCCACCTTCCCCGCCGCCCCCACGCCGGTGTTCTCGATCTCCGACAACTACTGGTTCCGGATCGAATGCCGCGTGCTGGGCAACTGCGACTACTACCCCAACCCCGACAACCGCTACATGTGGGCCTACGTCAACCGCGGGTTTGCCGCCGGACCGGTGCTCGTGCTCCACGGCGAGCTGCCGACCGCGCCGATCACCGGGCCGGACGTGACCACGATGGGCACCGGCGACATGCGCTACTGGTCGATGTGCCAGAACTCGGTCTACACCACCGCCGGCGCCGGCTGCGTCAACGACACCGACGTGCCGGTCAACGCCGACGGCGAGTACACGATCGTCACCAGCCTTCCCCAGGACCGTCCCGCCAACGCCACCGCCCAATGCGGCGTGGCATGGATCGCCTGGCCGGCCGCCGGCGACGGCGACGGCCACCTCAACGACGGACTGCTGATCGTCCGCAACATGTTGCCCGCCCCCACGTTCCCCAACGCCATCCAGGACGTCACCTCGCAGAGAGCCCTGCAGACCGATCTCGGGGCGTATTACCCCGAGGGCAGCTACACCACCACCGCTGCTTTCCAGCAACTCGGCTGCCCGGCCTGAGGTCCCGGGTCAGTCGGCGCCGAGCCCGTGCTCGAGCGCGCCCTTGACGGTCGCGTCGAGGGCGTTGAGCCGGTAGAGCGCGAGCGCCTCGGGCAGCGCGAAGCGGCCGCCGGGCGCCGACCCCGGACCGTGATGGGACAGCACGCAGTGCGCGAGCGCGAGACGGCGGTCCTCGCCGAGCACGCCCGCTCCGAGCTCGTGCAGCATCCGCTCGCCGATCACGAGATGGCCGACCAGCCTGCCCTCGTCGGTGAGGCCGATCTCGCCGCCATAGGTGAACTCCCGCGTGCGGCCCAGGTCGTGCACGATCGCCGCGGTGAGCAGGAGGTCGGAGTTGAGCCTGGGATGCAGCTGGCAGGTCTCGTGCGCGAGCGTGGCGACCGCGACGGTGTGTTCCAGCAGACCCCCCAGGTACGCGTGGTGACCGGCCCGGCTGCAGGGCGCCCGCCGCCACGCGGCACGGAGCACGCCGTCGCCGAGCAGCCGTGCCAGCAGCGCGCTGTAGCCCCGGTCGAAGACCTCCCCGGCGAGATGCTCGAGAAAGCCGTCGAGCTCGTCGAGATCGCGATAGGCGGTCGGGAGAAAGCGGGCCGGGTCCGCGCCGTCGGACTCCCGCGACCGCGCGATCTCGACCACCTCCAGCACCAGTTCGTCGCGGAAGCGCTCGACCGTGCCGCGGACGCGGACGATGTCCCCGCGGTCGAAGCGCCCGGCCAGCGCGTCGGCGTTCTGAAACGCCCGCGCGGCCAGCACCCCGCTGCGATCGCGCAGCTCGAGTGCCAGGTACGCCGACCCGGTTCGGGTCATCAGACGGTCCTTGCGCACACACGCGAACAGGCCGTCGACGGCCTGGCCGGGGCGCAGCGAGCTCACCGTCACCGGGGTCTTGTCGTCGGAGCCCATATCGCCATGATGTACGGTGAGTCGGATGCAGCCGTTGCAATGGGAGCATCGACCGGACGGGCTGCGAGCCCCGGCTCTGGTGTGCGCGTTCAAGGGCTGGAACGACGCCGCCGACGCCGCATCGAGCGCGATCGAGTTCGTCGGCACCGCGCTGGGAGCCCGCCGCTTCGCGACGATCGACCCGGAGGAGTTCTACGACTTCCAGGCCACGCGTCCGCGGGTCAAGATGGTGGAGGGCGAGACGCGGGAGATCGTCTGGCCGGCGGTCGAGCTGTTCGAGGCGCGCATCCCGCGAGCTCCGCGCGACCTGATCCTGATGACCGGCAGCGAGCCGTCGTTTCGCTGGCGCACCTTCTGCGAGCTCGTCGTCGAGCTGGCCGAGGCGCTCGGCACCCAGCTGTTCGTGACCCTCGGGGCGCTGCTCGCCGACGTCCCCCACACCCGGCCGATCTCGGTCACCGGTCTCAGCTCGGATCCTTCGCTGGTCGCCAAGCTCGGGCTGGCGCCGTCGTCCTACGAGGGGCCGACGGGAATCGTCGGGATCCTCCACGCCGCCTGCCAGCAGGCGGGCCTGCCGTCGGCCAGCCTGTGGGCCGCGGTCCCGCACTACATCGCCGCGACGCCCAATCCGAAGGCGGCGCTCGCGCTGGTGCGCAAGCTCGAGGGACTCGTCGGCGTCGCGGTCGACGGCTCCGGGCTCGAGACCTCGGCGGCCGACTACGAACGCCAGGTCAACGTCGCGGTGCAGAGCGACCCTGACGTCCAGGCGTTCGTGGAGCGCCTCGAGCAGGCCGCCGGATCCGACGCGGCGCTCGAGCCCGACGCGCTGCCGTCGGGCGAGACGATCGCCAGCGACCTGATGCGCTTCCTGCGCCAGCGCGGCGACGGGCCCGCCCAGGGCTGACCTGCGGCGTCAGCGCTCGGCCGCAGGGCACACCAGGCGGTAGTCGCAGATCGAGCACCCGGCGAAGCTCGGCGTCGGCTCGAAGCCCTGCGAGAGGATGCCGTCGGCCACCTCGAACGCGACCTCGCGGATCCATTCCCCCCGGTCGCCCGCATCGGTGGGCACCTCCACCTTCTGGTCGTCGAGCAGGTAGTAGTAGGCCTGGCGCGAGGAATCCAGCTGCCACGCCTCGCGCGCCCCGACCGCGTAGAGCGACAGCTGGACGTCGTCGGCCAGCTGCGCGGCGGTCTTGGGCCGGCCGGTCTTGTAGTCGATCAGCTCGTAGTCGCCGCTCGGCAGCAGATCGACGCGATCGACGCGCCCCCGCAGCAGGTGTGGCCCGAGCTTGAACGTGAACTGCCGCTCGAACCACACCGGCGTGGCGTCCTCGGAGCGGAAGCGCTCGTGGTAGCGCGTGAGCGACGTCGCCGCCTTGCCCCGCAGCTGGCGCTCCTCCTCGGAATCGCCGAAGCCGCCTCGCCGCCAGCCGGCGTCCAGCAGTCCCAGCAGCTCTGCCAGGGTGGGGGTGGGTGGGGACGGGATCCCGTGGAAGCGCTCCAGGACCTGGTGGACGAGGATCCCGAAGCGCTGATGCAGCGTCGGCTCCTGCGGGATCCGGAACACCCGCGCGAACTTGTACTTCAGCGGGCATGTGCGGTAGGTGTCGATGTCGGAGGCCGACAGCACGACCCCCTCGCCGCGCCGCGGCAGGAACGGCTCCAGCGACGGCTCGTCGCGCGCGGCGATCGCCTGGGCACGTCGCCGGGCGTCGCGGTCGGAGTCCAGCAGGTAGTCGTCCAGCGCGGAGGACTCGAAGATCTCACGCTGCTCGGCGGTCACCGCCTGCAGGATGCGGGAGTTGACGTCGCGCAGCGATTCGGCCGCGCTCTGACCCTCCGGCCGGGCGATCAGCGCCGCCAGCTTGAGCAGCTCGAGATAGCGCACGACCGCATGCGACACGTCGAGGTCGGTGTCGAAGCGCAGCTCCCCCAGGCGTCCGCCGGCGCGCATCGTGCCCTCCAGCAGCTCGTCGCGCAGCAGGCGATAGGTCGAGTGCAGCGCCTCGGCAGGCCCGAACAGCTCCTCCTCCCGGTCCTGCCAGGTCGCGTCGAGCGCCAAGCGGACGTGCTCGAGCATGGGCGCGGGCGACAGCGCGGTCCCGCGGTCGTCGGCCTGCGGGTAGGCGAGGATCAGCCGCTCCCGGGCGCGGCTGAGCGCGACGTACAGCTCCTGCCCGAGCGCGGCGCGGCGGTGGGGGTCGCTGTCGGCCGGCAGCGGCTCCCGCAGCAGCTCCCCGGCGATCGGTTCAAACAGCGCCGCACCCCGCCCCGCCAGGCCGGCATGGAGCCCGACGACGTAGACGTGGTCGGCCTCCAGGCCGCCGGCGGCGCCGAACGCCAGGACCTGCACGACACCGGGCTCGGCGCCGTCGAGCTCTGGCTCCTCCTGCTCGCGCAGGCCGAACTCGGCGACCGCGGTGACCGAGCGCGCAAACTCGCGCGGGGTCGCCTGCGGCGAGCGCCCGACGTACGCCGCGGCAAGCTCCCCGAACGCGGCGAGCGCCCGCAGCCGCTCGACGACGTCGGCCTGGGCGGCGAACAGCTGCTGCCGGCGCAGCCCGAGACGCTCGATCAGGCGGTGCACGTAGAGGTCCGGGCGGCTGGTGTCGATCGCGGCGCTGCCCGCGCGATGGAGCTTGAGGAACACCCGGATGCGCTCGCGCGCCTCCGGCGGAACCTGGGGGGACTCGGTCGCCGCGGCCAGCGCCGAGACCATGTCGAGCTTGCGCCGACGGGCGATCTGGGTGCAGCGCGCGACGTCGACCGAGCGCAGCTCGATCGGCGGGCGCGCCAGCGCCCGCACGACGGCGCCGGCATCGGTCGGGTCGGCGAGCAGCCGCAGCCATGCCAGCAGGTCGCGGATCTCGGCGCGCTGGAACAGCGCCGCGTCGCCGATCAGCCGATGGGCGATCGCGCGCTCCTCCAGCGCGACGCTGACCGCCTGTCCCTCGTGCGCGATCTGAGGCACGAGCACGACGATCCGCCGCGACCCCGCCGGGGCGCGCCCGAGCAACTGCTCGATGTCGACGGCGACGGCCTGGGCCTGCGACCGCTCGTTGGCGCACCGCCACAGCTCCACGTCCGCCGGGGTCGCCGGCGTCGCGGGCGTCGCCGGCGTTGCGGGCGTCGCGGGCGTCGCGGCGGTCGCGCCGACCGCGCTCAGGCCGGCGTCGGCGAGCACGGCGCAGGCCGCCCGCCAGACCCCCGGCGGGCAGCGCAGCGTGCGCTCGAGCGTCACCACCCGCGCGCCGCCGGCGGCAAAGCTCGCCATCCGCGCCGCGCCGGCCGCGCGATAGCGCCTCACGGCGGCCACCGGGTCGCCGGCGACGGTCAGCCCCACCCCCTCGGCGCCCCCGACCGCGAGCGCGAGCGCCGCCGGCGCGAGATCGAGCTCCTGGGCGTCGTCGATCAGCACGTGGTCAAAGCGCCGGGCGAGGGCCGGCCGGCCGCGGGCGAGCGACAGCGCATCGGCGATCAGGTCGCCGGCGTCGCGGGCTCCGGTCCGCGCGAGCATCCGCTCATGCGTGCGGTAGATCTCGGCGAACTCTCGCTCCAGCGCGGTCTCGGGAGCGTCGTCGGGCAGTCCGGCGGCCCACCGCGCGTACGCCTCGGCGCCCACCAGCTCTGACTTGAGGCGGTCGATCCGGCGCACGAAGCCGCCCAGCAGGAGATTCGGGCGCCCGCCGAAGTCGTGATGGGCGAGGGTCAGCTCGTCGATGCGATCCAGCAGCATCGCCAGCCGGTCGCCGGCGCTGAGGACCGACTCGGACGGGTCGCCGCCCGCGCCCGAGCCGCGCAGGATCAGCGCCCCCAGCTGCTGGGGGGTGAGCACGAACAGCTGCTCGTAGCCGATCTCCAGGCGGATCTCCAGCCGCGTGCACAACGCCGCCGCCCGTGACCCGGTCGGCACGAGCACGCCGATCGCCTCCGGCGCGCACCCGTGCCCGACGAGGCGGTGAAAGCGCGCCTCCAGCATCCGCGTCTTGCCCGATCCAGCCGCGCCGAGCACCACGACGCGACGCTCGCCGTGGGACGCCGCGTCGCGTTGCGCGGGCGTCAGCCCGTCCAGTGGCCGGTCCGTGCCGATGCGGTCGGAGAACAGCCCCGGCGCGGGTGGCGGCGCCCGGCGATCGTGCGCATCACTCACCGTCTGACAGCATAGGTAGACGATGGCTCAGATCAGCACGGCCCTGCAAGCGGATTGGCTCGGAGCGTGCCGGCGCGCGGTCGCGGGCCTGCACGCCATGCTCGCGGCGTCGCCGAGCACCGCGCAACGGGCGCTGGAGACCGGGACGCGCGGCAGCGGCGGGGACCGCACGCTGGTGATCGACAGCTCGGCCGAGACGCTGATGCTCGCCCAGCTCGAGGCACTCCACGCCGAAGGCCACAACTTCACCGTCCTGTCGGAGGAGCGCGGAGAGGTCGACTTCGGCGGCGGCGGCGTGCGCGTGGTCATCGATCCGATCGACGGCTCGCTCAACGCCAAGCGCGGCGCCTGCCATTACGCGCTCTCGGTGGCCGTCGCCGACGGCGACACGATGGCCGACGTGGCCTTCGGCTTCGTGCACGACTTCGGCTGCGACGAGCAGTGGTGGGCGGTGCGTGGGGAGGGCGCCTGGCTCGACGGCGATCTGCTGGATCCCACGCTGGCCGAGCGCCGGTCACACGATGGACGGCTGGAGCTGCTGGGGATCGAGTCCGCCGACCCGCGCCGGGTGCAGGCCTCGATCGATCCGCTGGTCGCCTGCGCGCACCGGCTGCGTGCGCTCGGGACGATCGCCGCCACGCTGTGCCAGGTGGCCGCCGCCCGCTTCGACGGCATGGTCACGCTGCGCCGCTGCCGGGGCGTCGACGCCGCGGCTGGGC
>JBELAG010000271.1:0-8470 GCA_049509055.1 Solirubrobacteraceae bacterium | reverse complement strand
GGAACACCCATCGCCAGTTCGCAGCGACCAGCACGCCACCGATCACCGGTCCGAGCGCGGCCGCAAAGCCACCCACCGCGGTCCAGGTCCGAACCGCGGTGTGCCGGCGCTCGGGCGACGTCGTCGCCAGGATCAGCCCGAGCGAGGTGGGCGTGAGCAGAGCGGCGCCCACCGCCTGCACGATCCGGAAGGCGACCAGCATCGTCAGGTCCGACGCCGCCCCACAGGCCGCCGATGCGGCGGTGAAGATCACGACCCCGGCCAGGAAGCCGTTCTGGCGGCTGCGCCCCTCCGACAGGCGGCCGAACACGACCAGCAGCGACGCGTAGACGATCGCGTAGGCGTTCAGGATCCACGACAGCGAGCCGAGGTCGCGCTGGTGCAGGTCGCGGGCGATGCTCGGCAGCGCGACGTTGACGATGAACAGGTCGAGGCTGGCGAGGACGACCGCGGCGCACACGATGACGAGCACGAGCGGAGCCGACGCATCCTGCCTGCGGAGCTGACTGAGGATTTTCATAGTCAGCACCCTAGCATCACTGACTTAGGTTTGTCTAGGTCAGCTATGATGGGAGCATGGCACACACGATCCAGATGACCGGCCCGCTGGCGCCGCGCGAGGGTTGGGTCGCCGACCGCTGCCCGATGGCGGCCACGCTGGAGATCGTCAGCACCCGCTCGGCGTTCCTGATCGTGCGCGAGGCGTTCTACGGCGCCACCCGGTTCGAGCAGTTCGTCGAGCGCGCCCAGATCAGCGAGCCCGTTGCCGCCGCGCGGCTGCGCGAGCTGACCGATGCGGGCCTGCTGGTCCGCGAGCCCTACCGCGACCCCGGACAGCGGACCCGGTCGGAATACCACCTCACCGACAAGGGCGCCGACCTCGCGCCCACGCTGATCGCACTGATGGATTGGGGTGACCGCTGGGGAGTCGACGGCGGCGCCCGCGTCCAGTTGCGCCACGCCGGCTGCGGCGCCCCGGTTCACACCGAACTGCGCTGCGCCAACGGCCACGGCGTCGCGGCCGGCGAGATCGAGCTCGCGGTCAAGCGCCGCCGCTGAGTCGACGATCGGCCTGACCGTCAGCGTGCGGTCAGGCTAGGATTCGCCGGCGTGGCTCGCCGTCCAGACCTGGTTGCCGCCGTCCTGCTCGGCCTCGGCGGCGGTCTGCGCTCGTTCGCGACGCCGGTTGCCTTGGCGACCCGCGGTCGCGGCCCTCTGGCCGGCGCCGCGCGGTTCATCGCGTTCGGTGCTGCCGCGGGCGAGCTGATCGCCGATCAGCAGGCCGACATGGGCAGCCGCTGGGCCCCGCGTGGCCTGACGCTCCGGCTGGGGTTCTCCAGTGCCGGCGGTCACGAGCTGGGCGGCTGGCCGGGAGCCGGCGTCGCAGCGTCCGCGGCGCTCGCCTCGGCGTTCGCGGGCTCGCGGCTGCGCGCCAGGCTCGCCGGTCGGCCGGCTCGGGTCGCGGCCGCCGCTGAGGACGCGCTCAGCTACGGACTCGTTCTCGCCGCGGTCCGCGACCTCGAGTAGCGCGGGGTCAAGCGGCGAGCGCCTCGTCGGCCTCGGGTCCGGAGTTCGACGCGCCGTCGATCGCCGGCAGCCCCGCCGGCTGCGGCCGGCGCAGCAGGATCAGCGCGACACGGAGGAACGTTCCGAGCAGCGCCAGCGCCGCCGCGATCGACGAGGGACCCCGGCCACGATGGCGGCTCTGCTCGCGGCGATGTGAGCCCGGCGGTCAGCCCGGCCGCCCGCCCTCTAACCTGCAGCGGATCCATGCCCTCCGCGTCCCGCATCCTCGCCGGCCGACTGAGCGCTGCCGGGGCCACCGCGCTGGCGCTGGCCGCGTGCGCGGCGCAGACTCCATCCACGACCAGCCGCCGGGCCGAAACGACGCCGGCTCTCGGGGCCAGAGCATCCGTCTCCGCAACGGCCACCACGGCCGCGGGCCCGTCCGGCTCCCCGCGGCGCCGCCCGGCGCACGCCGTCACCGTGGGACAGCTCGCGGCAAGCACGCGCACGATCGCGACCACGTCCGCAGCCACCGGCGTGTCCGGTGCGACCGTCACGGGCACGTCTGACTCGCGCCCCGGTCAGACGCCGGCGCTACCGCTCACCGGCAAGACGATCGGCATCGACCCAGGCCACAACGGCGGCAACTTCACCGACCCGTCCTACATCGACCGCCTGATCTGGAACGGCCGCGAGATGGAGACCTGCAACACGACCGGGACCGCGACCGACTCCGGCTACACCGAAGCGCAATTCAACTTCAACGTGGCGATGTCCCTCGCCGCCGACCTCCGAGCCCAAGGCGCGCGGACCGTCCTCACCCGGCACACCAACACGGGCGTTGGTCCGTGTGTCAACGTTCGCGCGCACATCATCGACCAGGCGGGCGCGCAGGTCGCCATCGACATTCACGCCGACGGCGGACCGCCGGGCGGACGCGGCGTCGCCATCCTCGAACCGGTCGCCGACGGCATCAACAACCGCATCATCGGCGCCTCTGAGCGGTTCGGCCGCGACGTGCTGCACCAGATCGAGACGGTCGCCGGCATGCCGCCGAGCACCTATGACGGAACGGACGGCATCGTATTCAGAGACGACCTCGCGGGACTCAACCTGACCACCGTCCCCGAGGTCCTGATCGAATCGGGGAACATGCGCAACGCGACCGACGCCGCCCTTCTCACCACACCCGGCTTTCAGCGGCTGGAAGCGCACGCCCTCGACCGCGCCATCCTCCAGTTCCTCACCGGCGCGCCCTGACGACTTCCTGCGGAAGATACTCATCCGCTCACCCGCGCCGGTTCCTGCGCTCGCGCTGCCGCAAAGTCGCCGTCGGGCTCGCTGCGCGGCGAGGTTCGGTCAACCAATTCGCCAAGCAGCGATTGGCCGAGCGACAGGTGATTCGCAGCGCTGAGTATCGCCCGAACGTGATGACGGTGGACCTCGCGCCCGTCGCGAACCCGGCGCCGCTGATCGTCACCTCGGTGCCGCCGGCGGCCGAACCGTGACCTACCGGCCGAACGCGCTTCGGGTGGCGGCAGCGGTTGCGCTGAAGTACTCGGGTGGACGGATAAAGCCCCACTCGCGGAACCGCTCGCCGTTGGTGACGGCGCGTCGGTAGCCGAAGCATGTCAGGTAGAGCGTGCGGATGTACATCACCGCTTCGAGGCGGTCGAGTTCGTCGTCGGTCGGTTCGACGTGTTGGCGGTAGGCGTTGACGGCAGCGTCGATGCGCTCCTGGTTGGGCTGACGCGGGTTCCACGAGCCCGTGCCCCAGATCAGGTAGGCGAAGTCAGCGAGGCGCGGTCCTCGACCGGACGCCTTCCAGTTGATCGCGACGGCCCCATGTTCGCCCACCACGACGTGATCGGGAGCATGCAGGAGATTTCCGTGCAGCAACGCCTCCGGAAGACCGTGACCGTCGTCGGCTGAACGGACCTTGTCGCGGAGGCGCTCAAATCGCTCGCGCTCGCCGGCCGAGACCTTCGTGTCGACGGCATCAAGAAACGACAGGGCGGCCAGCAGGTCCTGACGCGGCGCGCCCTCCCGGCTGGGATCCTCGCCACTCGCTCCACCCGGGCGGCTGACCGAACCGTCGAACGGCAGCGCATGCAACCGTCCGAGCAGCCCACCCATCATGGCGAACTTGTCCGCGCCGTCACCGAGCGCGACGCCTGGCACGAACCGCGTCACCAGAACCGCGCTGCCGTCAAAGTCAGATACCGCATTCTCGACCGCCAGGCGCTCGGCGGGATAGCCGTGCCGCTCCAGGAATCCCAGGATCGCGGCGTCGCCCTCGACGCCGACCCGCGGGCGACCCGGCGGAAACGCACGCGCAACCCAGGGCTCACCGTCGTTGCGGTCGATCCGAAAGACGTAGGTCTTGTGCACACTCAGCTTCCTCGCCGCGACAGCGTCGATCCCGTAGCAGCCCCGCAGATGGGCGAGCAGCCGCTCGCCAACTGGCTCATGGTTCATCCGAGCACCGAGACCCTCGAGGTCCACCAGCGCCTGGGTGTAGCGCTGCCCCGTCTGCTCGGCGTGGCGTCGGACGACCTTCTTGAAGCCGGAGTCCCTGGTCATCGATAAGCCTCCTCGTGAACGCCTCCGTCCCCCAGTGACGCGGCGCCAGAAGATGGCCTGTGACACCCGCGACCGAGAGGGCGAATCCCCTTCGCCGACGGAACCCCCCGACTGGGGCGGATGCTCCGCAGCTCGGCGACCGGTCGCCGCCGTCAACACACTATTCCTGAAGGCTTCTGACTTTGTCAAGCCGCAAGCCCGGCGCGCAAAACCACTCGGTCCTCACCCGGGTCTGATGGATGTGGCGGTCGATCCCCGCCGGTCTCGCGAGTCGATGACTGCGGGGCACGCCGGCAGACGGATGAAGGAGTGTCAACCCGGCGCCGCGCCGATCCCGGGACCGCTCGGACCAGTCGCGCTGTCTGAAGGCTGGAGGCGAGCGGGCGCGGGCGCGCCCCGCGGACGCGCGGGAACATACTTGGCTGTGGTGCAGAGATCGGGACGATGGCAAGGGACCGGGCGGCGTGGACCGCGATGACTGGATCCGGCACCGACGCCATCTGCTGTTGACCGGCGAGGGCGGAGTCGCGCTGGTCGGCCACGTGGTCTGGATGAGCTCGTCGCGATCGCGCTGGGCGCCGGCGGCGGGCTGATCTGTCTTCGGTGCGCCTGGGTCGGGGCTGCCGACACGATCGGTCACGGCCGCTCGTTGATCGATTGCGGTGGCGGCACTCTCGTGTTCGCCATGTCGATCGCCGCCCTGGCGTTCGGCGCGCGGTGGCTGTGGCGGTGGGACGTTGCGGCGACCAAACTTGTTGTCCTGTTCGGTCTCGCCGTCCTTACCCTGCTGATCCGATCGGCCACGCACGGTGTCCGCCGCCTGCGCTCAACGGACCGCGCGCTGCCACCCCGCTGACGGCACGCCAACGCACAGACCCGACCGCAACGACCGAGCTCACAGCAGCGGCACTCGCCGCCACCACCGCGACGCGCGCTCCGACCACGTGGCCCCTTGCCAGTGGACTGCTCACGACTCCGCTTCGCGCCGTCGGACTCGCGCTGCCCGGTCACTTCAATAGTTCACGAGCTCAACCGATAGCCCGCGTTCGAAGGGGCCGGTAAGCAGCGTCGAGGTCACGTAGCAGCTGTCCTCGCCGCTTGACCAGTGCGGCAGCGTCACTGCCAACACCGCCGGTAGCCGCGCACGCTCCTGTCCCTCGCCGCCCGTACCGCCTGACTCAGCCGGGCCCGCTCCGCCTGGATGCGAGCCACACGTCTCCTCCCAGAAGATGTCAACGCGTCTGCCGACGGGACCGGTCGCGATGACCTCAACGTGGTACGGACGCTGGATCGCCGCGCCGGTTGACGCGTCGAAGCCCGGCGTCGTCGTCCGGGACGGAAACGAGGGAGACGCCGCGACGTTCACAGACCCAGGATCGATGAAGTCGATCGCTGCCGGGTCGAGCCGAGCGGGCACCAAGAACCTCGTGTCGTCAGCGATCCGGACGACGAAACGGTCGAACAAGAAGACATGCTGGTTGCCGAGAAACACCTCCGTGTGCACTGGCCGGCGATGAACGGTGCCAGCGCCCGCGCCGCAACCAGCCAGCAGCGCGCCGACGGCGATCAATAAGAGGACGAGTCGACGACCCACGCCCTCCGAGGCTAGGCGAGCCGCCAAGCGGGTTGGATGCGAGGGGTGCAGATCCTTCGCGGACGATGCGCAGAACCGGCGGCGTCGCCGTGCCGGGACCGCTGCCCCGCTGGTCAACGTCGCACCGGTGTTCGTCGCGCGGCTCGCGGCGGTGACGCTGCGCGAGAGGCTGACCCGCCGGCTGCTCGCCGGCTGCGCGATCTCGTTGGCGGGCGTCGGTCTGATGCCAGCGCGACCGATGCGGCATGGTCGCGCTATGCCTGGATAGACTGTGCCTGTGCGCGGGATAGGGGTCCTGTTCGGGTTGGTGCTCGTCGTGGAATCGATTCCGCTGGCAATCTTGGTCAGCGCGTCGCTGGATTCCTCCCTTCGCCGCCGCCCGCGATTCGCGTTGCGGCTGGGGATGTTCACGATGATCCAGACGGCGCCCGCGGTCGGCTTGATCGCCGGGGCGGCACTCCGGGTCCTCAGCGAGCAGGCGGTGGGCGAGCTGCTGACGGTGTGCGTGTTATCGGTGTTCGTGTCGCCGGTACTGATGCTGATCCTGCTGTTCCATGGGCCGGATCGAAGCGGACCGTCGGGTGAGAACGACGACGAGGATCACCGCCCCGGGCCCGGGGAAGACGGGCCGTTGGCTCCGGGACCGATCGGCGGGCTCCCGTTGCCTGACGCTGACCCGTCGCCGATCCGCGCCCGGGGGCCGCTGCCACCCCGCCGCTTGCGGTCGCCTCGCCGTGCCACCCGCGAGCCCGACCGTCGACCTACGCGTCGGCTGTCGTCCGCGCGGCCGCGCCGCCGGCGGTGGGACACCAGCAGCGGCGGCTAGCTCCCCGAGGCGCGCCACCAGTCGAGGATGCCCTATGAGGGCGCGCGCGACCGCGTGCACAACGGCCGCAGAGAACATGTCAAACGCGTCCGGCCAGTCTCGGGGGGCGACGTGTCGCATCGCGGGTTGTCGATTTCCGGATGCTGCCGTAGCTTCTCGCACCGTGATGCCACTCCCGACCACCCATCCCTCCGGCGACAGGGGCAGCCCGCTCGTGGTGTGGCTCATCGTCTTCGCGCTCATGCTCGTCGTGCTGGCCCTGAGCGCCGGCTCCTCAAAGCAGCGGCGAGCGCGCTTCTGGCTGCGCGTGACGCTCTGCGTCGGTGCGTTGCCGGTGCTGGTCGCCGCGGTCCTGGGTGGCGTCGCCGTGGTGGGCGACCTTCCCGATGCTGTGGCTGGGGCGCTGCTGGTGCTGCTGGTGTTTCTCTTCGTCCCGGCGCTGTTCCTGGTTCCAGCGCTGCTGTATCGCTCCTCGGGCTCGCCACCAGACTCCCCGGGAGACAACGGGGGTGGGTGGCGTCCCGGACCCGATCAACCGCCGGCGCCGCCGCGCGTCCCGCGCGGCGGACTTCCGCGTCCCGACGCCGAGCAGGCGCGCATCCGGGTGCGAGACCACATCGCCCCCGACTTTGACCCGGTCAAGCCGCGACGGCCCGCGCGAGAGCCCGACCGCGCGCCGGCGCGACACCCCTAGCCTGGCGATTCTCCGCCGGACCAGAAGACGCGGCGCGGATTGACCCCAGCAGCGTGCTCAACACCGGGAGCGGCCCCCCGCAGATCTCGCTCCAGATCGCAGTCGACCTCGACTGCGACGCCGCGACGAACCGCTCGCCGCCGGTTCGAGGCCGGACGCGACGGGGCGTAGAACGCGACGGTGCCGATCTACCGCCCGTCGGCGTCGATCGCCCTTCGGACCGGCGTCGTCGCGTCGGCGCCACCGCCGAAGCTCTCGTCGGTGCAGTAGCGGTCAGAACGCGGAGGCGATCGTGGCGGGTGGCCTGCGGTCCGCGGACGCGCGCGCCGTCGGCGTCCGGCAGGGCGTTGCGCGGCTTGCTATTGGCGGTCGCGGAGCAGAACTCCGCGGAGCGCCCGCTCGATGACGTCGGCGTACACGTCGTCAGATCGGCCACGCTCGCTGGTCAGGCGGCGGTAGACCGAGTCGTTGCCGGGGATCGCGAACAGGATGTCGGCGGCGAGATCGACGTCGACTCCCTCCCTCAGATCAGAGATCCGAGTGCCGAGAGCGCGGCGGCGACGTTGCGCATGTCGGCGCGGATCGCTACATGGGCGCGGTCGCGGGTCGCGGCCAATCCCGGATCGGTCGCGGCTGCCGCTTCCCCGAGGGCGATGAAGCGCGCTGAACGTGCCATGACCGCCGCGGAGCTTCGCGCGAAGCGTGCCAGCAACTCGTCGGCGGTGGCCGCGGCCTCGACCGCGCGGAAGTCGTCGCGGTCCCGCAGCCTGGCGATCTGATCGTCACCGCGGACCCCGGTGCGGATGATCTCGCTCAGCAACTCGGCCTTTGACGGGAAGGCCAGGCAGACCATGCGGTCTGAGATCCCAGGCGCCCGCGCGACGGCGGCCATCGTCGTGGCCACGTATCCGCCTCGGAGGAAGAGCTCCTCGCCCGCGGCGCGGATCCGACGGCGCGTCTCGAGCGCCGCCTGTGTTCGCTTCGCCGATGTGTAGCGACGGCGGTGGGGCTCAGGCGCGCTCATTGACGTGACCCCATAGTCGGAGGAGGCGGACGATGCTGGCACGACTGATGACCTTCCACGAGCGCGAGCCGGTCCAGGAGAACGACCCGCGTGTCTCGTTGCTTCGCCAGACGGTGAAGGAGGCTCCCGGCTACATCGCCGGTTATGAGCTCGTCGACGACGACACCGGCCGGGTCTACACGCTGATCATCGGCCACGACGGCAACACCCACGCTGAGATCGGCCGGCGGCTCGCTGCGCGGG
>JBELAG010000270.1:0-8539 GCA_049509055.1 Solirubrobacteraceae bacterium | reverse complement strand
GGGCAGCGCGGTCGCGCTGGCGTCGAAGCGGTGGATCGTGCCGGCGGGCGCGCCGGAGCTGATCGCGTCGACGAGCACGACCGCGCGGGCGCCCTGCCACAGGTCGAGCAGGCCCGCGCCGTCGCCGTCGTAGGCCAGCGGCGCGCCGACGCCGGCGCGCGCGCCGTCGCCCACGCCGCGCAGGCGGCGCGCCACCTCCAGCCCGGCGCTGTCGTCGCCGCGCAGATCATTGCCGACGCCGATCACGAGCACGCCCGGGGCCGGCCCGGCATCGCTCACGTCCGGTTGACCGTCAGATCCAGGAAGTGGGTCGCACACGATATGCACGGATCGTGGTTGCGGATCGCCTGCTCGCAGCGCAGGCGCAGGTCGTCGTCGGCCAGCTCCTTGTACTGCTCCACCACCCGGCGCAGATCCTCCTCGATGGCGAGCTGGTTCTGGGATGTCGGCGGCACGATGCGAGCGTCGAGGATCGTCCCCTCGTCGTCGATCGCAAAGCGGTGATAGAGCATCCCGCGCGGCGCCTCGGTCGCCCCGTGGCCGACCGCGAAGCGCGGGATGACCTCGACCGCCGGCTCGTCGGGTGGCTCGTAGCCCGCGACGATCCGCACCGCCTCGTCGCAGGCGTAGAGGATCTCGACGGCGCGGACGACGATGCTCGTGAACGGGTTGCGGCAGCCGCCGCCGATGCCCGCGTCGCGGGCGGCGTCGCGCGCCACCGGCGAGAGCTCGGACAGCGAGGTGTTGAAGCGGGCCATCGGGCCCGTCAGGTAGGTGCCGCGCTCGATCAGCCGCGCGTGCAGCGCGTTGGAGTGCTCGACGTGCTCCTCGACGACGTGGGCGGCGAACTGCGCGGGGGCGATGTCGAGCCCGGCGTCGGTGATGATCCGCCCGAGATCGATCGGATAGCGCCCCGGCTCGCGCAGCGCCATCAGCTCAGGCTCCCAGTCGACCTCGGGAAACGACAGCCCGGCGGTGAAGCGCACGGTCGCCAGCGCCAGCTCGCGGGCGCGCTCCAGCTGATCGAGCAGCGCGCGGCGCAGCTGCACCCGGGCCGGCGTGCGGTAGAAGCCGCCGACGCGCAGGTTGACGGGGTGGATCTCGCGGCCGCCGACGACGGTGACGATCGCGTTGCCCGCCTTCTTGAGCGCGAGCCCCTGCTCGGCGAGCTCCGGATGGTCGCGGGCCATCTCGACGAACCCGGTGTAGCCGAGGAAGTCGGGAGCGTGCAGCAGGTAGACGTGCAGCGTCAGGCTCTCGATCCATTCGCCGCAGTAGATCAGCCGGCGCAGGTCGCGGATCGGGCCGTCGTCGATCGTGATCCCGCAGGCGTCCTCCATCGCCCGGATCGCGCTCATCTGGTAGGCGATCGGGCAGATCCCGCAGATCCGCGAGGTGATGTCGGGCGCCTCGGTGAACGCCCGGCCGCGCAGCAGCGACTCGAAGAACCGGGGCGGCTCGTAGATCCGCAGCTTGACGTCGCGCACCTCGTCGCCGTGCAGCTCGACGTACATCGCGCCCTCGCCCTCGACCCGCGCGAGATAGTCGGTGCGGATCGTCCGCGTCGGCCTACCCGAGCTCATGGCGCTCGCTCGTCTCCCGGAACGGCTCGCTGGTCGCGTTGTAGGTGCGGTAGATCCGCACGAGATCGCGATCCTCGAGGCTGGTCCAGGCGTTGAGCGACTCGGTGTTGGGGGTCTGCATCGGTCCGTAGCAGCCGTAGCAGCCGCGGTTGTAGGACGGGCAGATCGCGCCGCAGCCGGCGTGGGTGACCGGTCCCAGGCACGGCGTCCCGTGCGCCACCATCACGCACACCGTGCCGCGGCGCTTGCACTCGACGCACACGCTGTGCGCGCGGATCCGGGGCCGGCGCGCGCTGAGGTGGGCGGTGATCACCTCCAGCAGCTGATGCTTGTTGATCGGGCACCCCTGCAACTCGTAGTCGACCTTGACGCTGGCGCTGATCGCGGTGGAGGTGGCCAGCGTCGAGATGAACTCGGGCGAGGCGTAGACGATCTTCGTGTATGCCTCGACGTCGGCGAAGTTGCGCAGCGCCTGGATGCCGCCGGTGGTGGCGCAGGCGCCGATCGTGATCAGCGTCCGGGAGTTGGCGCGGACCTCCTGGATGCGCTCCTGCTCGTGGGGGGTGGTGATCGACCCCTCCACCAGCGACACGTCGTAGGGCCCCTCGACGATCGCGCTCGAGGCCTCCAGGAAGTAGCGGATGTCGAGCCGGTCGGCGACCGCCAGCAGCTCGTCCTCGCAGTCGAGCAGGCTCAGCTGGCAACCGTCGCACGAGGAGAACTTCCAGACGGCGAGCGTCTGCTTGGCGGTGGCGCCCATCACATCTCCCTGACCGCGACCCACGGCGCGAGCTCTGACCATCGGTACACCGGGCCGTCGCGGCACACGAGCGATGGGCCGAGCTGGCAGTGGCCGCAGTGTCCGATCCCGCACTGCATGTTGCGCTCCATCGAGACGTAGAGCCGCTCGGGCGGGACGCCGTAGCCCAGCAGCGCGGCGACGACGAAGCGCATCATCACCTCGGGCCCGCAGGACATCGCCACCAGCGCTCCGGGATCGAGCTTCGCCGGGCGGATCAGGCGCGTGACCACCCCGACGTGCCCGAGCCACTCGGGGCTGGCGCTGTCGACGCTCACCTGCACCTCGAGGCCCTGCTGCGACCACTGCTCGAGCTCGTCGGTGAACAGCAGCTGGTCGGGCGTGCGGCTGGAGTGCAGCAGCACGATCCGGCCGTAGCGTTCGCGGCGCGCGAGCATCTGGAGGATCGCCGGGCGCAACGGGGGCAGGCCGATGCCCCCGGCCGCGATGACGACGTCGGCGCCCTCCACCGCCCGCACCGGCCACGGCCGGCCGAACGGGCCCCTCACGCTCAGCACGTCGCCGGGCTCGGCCGCGCAGATCGCCTCGGTGGCGAGGCCGACCGCGCGCACGGTGTGGACGAGGCGCTCGGGACGGTCGGGATCGCCGCTGATCGAGATCGGCACCTCGCCGCAGCTGCGCGTGGCCAGCATCGTGAACTGTCCCGGCTCGAACGCCAGGGCCTCGCCCGAGGCCGGCTCCAGCTCCAGCGTCCAGACGTCGAAGGAATCCTGGCGCTTGGCGACGACGGTGAACGGCGCCGGGACCATCGGCCCCGGTGCTGCGATGGCGAGCTCAGGCGGTGGCCGGAGTCTGTCCATACACATCGAGCAGCTGGAGCCTGGTCTCCTGCAGGCGGTCGACGAGGTTGGCGGCGAAGCGCTGCATCAGCTGGTAGCCGAGCTCGTGATCGCCCTCGCATTTCCCGCGCAGGCAGGCGCCGTCGAAGCCGACGACACTGCAGTCGGTGACCGCGCGCCCGTCCATCGACCAGCGATACGGGGCGAACAACCACGACCAGCCGGCGACCTCGCCCTCCTGGAGGGTCTGGATCAGCAACGGTCCGCGCCCGGGGGCGTCGACCTCGAGCGCGAGCACGCCGTGGCGGATCAGGTAGAAGCGGTCGGCGGGCTCACCCTGGCGCAGCAGCAGCGTGCCGGACGTGATGTGCTCGTTGCGAGCGCAACCGGCGATCAGCTCGAGGTGCTCCTGGGCCAGACCCGCGAACGTCTCGGCCTCGCCAATCAACTCGTCGATGGTCCGCATGGCTCTCAGTCCTCGCTCTCTCGTATCGCACGCGCCTCTTCGGTGAAGTCGATCCCCACCGGGCACCAGGTGATGCAGCGCCCGCAGCCGACGCAGCCCGAGCTGTCGAACTGATCCCACCAGGTGGCCAGCTTGTGGGTCATCCACTGGCGGTAGCGCGATCGCGTCGAGCTGCGCACGGCGCCGCCGTGGATGTGGGAGTAGTCGACGGTGAAGCACGAATCCCAACGCTGATGGCGCTCCACGTGCTCGCCCTGAAGGTCGCCGACATCCTCGACCGTCGTGCAGAAGCACGTCGGGCAGACCATCGTGCAGTTGCCACAGCTCAGACAGCGGTTGGCGACCTCGTCCCAGCGGGGGTGCTGGAGGTTGCGGTAGAGCATGCCCTTGATGTCGGTGGTGTCGAGCTCGCGACCCATGCTCGCGGCGGTCCGGGCGTGGATCAGGGTCGCGGCGTGGGTCTCGCCGTCGGACGCGTCCTGGTTGGGTACGGCGTCGATCAGCTCGGCGCCGCGCTCGCTGCCGACCTCGACGACGAAGTAGTGCCGGATCCCGTCCAGCACCTCGGTGAGCGCCAGGTCAAAGCCCTTCTCGGCGACCGGCCCGGTGTTCATCGACACGCAGAAGCACGTGTCGCCCGCCTGCCCGCATTGCACGGCGATCACGAACACGTCGCGGGTGCGGGCGCTGTCGGCGGGGTCGGGATGCCGGCCGCCGAGCAGCACGTGGTCGAGGATGCTCATCGCGTGCAGCTCGCAGGAGCGCGCACCGAGGAACGCGTAGCGCGGCGATGTACGCGGCGGCTCCTGGAACTCGGTCAGCTCGCCGTCGGGAGCGACCCGCGCGCGCCAGACCTTCACGTCCGCCGGCAGCTGTTGCGCCTTGAAGGATTGCGGGCCGACGTTGTAGCCGAACAGCGCGTGGTCGTCGCGGCGGCGCAGCCGGTAATGCCCTCCGTCCTGCTCGTCGGTCCAGCCGATCGGAAGGTCGGACGCCGTCGCCACCTCGTCATAGACGATCGTCTGGTCTCGCACCGTCGGGCCGAGGATCGTGTAGCCGCGGGCGGTCAGCGCGCCCAGGAGGGCGTCGAAATCGCCCCGATCAACGACCCGGAAGTCGGTCATCGGACCGAACTCTAGTCGTTAGGGACGCTCAGGTCGATCCGAGCGCACGCGCCGCGAACATCAGCGAGTTGTGGTACTGACGCCACGCCGCTTCGGCCGCGGCCATCGCCCGGTAATGACGGTCGGCGACGCCGCCGACGCACACCGTGCGGCTGCTGTCGAGGGGATGGCGCCCGTACAGGTCGACGCGCATCAGCATCAGCTCACCCGCCTGGACGACGTGGACCTCGTCGTTGGTCGGCATGTTGCGCGACACCGCGGCTTCGACGAGCGGGCGCATGTAATGCAGGTCATAGTCGACTCCGACCGTGGTGGCGCGCTGCGCCGGGACGCCTGGGACCCGGAACTTGAGCGACAGCTTGTAGGTGTCGTGGTCGGCCAGCAGCTCGGTGAACAGGACCGAGGCATGGAAATCGTGCCACGCCACGCGCGCCGCCGCGTCGGCGTGGTCCTCGCCGTCGCCGATCCCGATCGCGCACAGCCGCCGTGACGGGTGGTCGGGATGCCGGCCATAGAGATTGGCGCGCACGAGCTCGCGGTCCTGGAGGCGGACGACCTGAAAGTCGGTGCGCTCCGGCGGATTGGTCGCCACCAGCTCGTCCACCTGCGGCGCCGTGTACTGCAGGTTGTAGGCCAGGGCCGCCATGTCGGCGGGCGGGCCGGGGACGGAGTTGTCGACCGTCGCGGTGTGGAAGATCGTGCTGGTCGCGCTCATCGTCGGCTCACTCATGATGATCGGCGTGGCACGCGGGGGAGTGCATCCGCAGTCGGCCCGGACGTGGTGTCCGTAGCCCCACGGCGGGGCCGGGGCCACGACGGGGGGAGGACCGGGGCAGCCGACTGACCATGATCTCAGTCAGCGCGGGCGGTTTCCCGCCGTGAGAAACCGGGGCTGGTACTGATCGCCACCTGCGCAGGGCTGCGGATGGCGCGGAGTTCGCACGGGCGTAGCGTCGGATTCAGAGAGTGATGAGGTTCACACAATCGCAACATCGTGGTGGCGTGAAGCTCGCAACGGTTCCCGTCGAAAGGATGCGCGGATGATCGCCCTGGCTCGATTCTCGATTCGCCGGCCGAAGCGCGCGCTGGGCGGATGGCTGGCGATCGCCGTCGTGCTCAGCCTGGTTGGCCTCGGTGTGTCGCACTCCCTGTCGCCCTCGATCACCGTCGTGCCGGGGACCCAATCGTCGCGCGCGCAGCAGTTGGCCGACGCCCAGTTCGGGCCGTCGCAGCTGGTCCCGATCCTGCTCGAGGGCCCCAGCGCGCAGCTGAACCGGGAGGGCCCCGCGCTGGTCAGGGCGCTGGACCGGCGCTCGCACACGCGCGTGCTGTCGGCCTGGGATACGGGCACGGCGAGCGCCGGCCTGCGGCCGTCTCCGACCGCGGCGATGATCGTCGTCTCGATCGACCGGTCCGAGCGCGCGGCCGTCGCGACCGACGAGCCGCAGATCGAGCACCTCGTCGCCCGGCGGATCCAGGCGCCGGTACGAGCGTACGTGACCGGCCAGCCCTCGATCGACCGCGCGCTGCGCAGCGCATCGCTGTCGGACCTGCGCCGCAACGAGCTGATCGCGGTGGCGATCCTGTTCCTCCTGCTGCTGGCGGGGCTGCGGGCGCCGGTGGCGGCGCTGCTCGTCACCGCGGTCGGCGCGGCCAGCATGCTGTCGGGCTTCGGCGAGGTGGCGCTGCTCGGCCACGTCTTGACGCTTGACCCGGTCGGGGTGGCGCTCGGGACGATGACCGGACTCGCGCTCGGGGTCGGCTTCTCGCTGCTGATCCTCGACCGCTTCCATCGCGAGCGCCATGCGCGCGCTGACGCCACCGACGCCGCCGGCGCCGCGGAGGCGGCGCTGCGCGGCCTGCAGACGACCGGCCGCGCGGTGCTGGTCGGCGGCTCGGCGATCGTGCTCGCGCTCGCGCTCGCCGCGGTGATCGGCCCGACCGCGCTGCTCGTCTCGCTCGGTGCCGGGATGCTCGCCTGTGCCGCGTTCGCCACCGGAGGCGCGGTCGTGGTGATGCCGGCGGCGCTCGTCCTGCTCGCCGGCCGGATCGAGGCGGGGCGCTTCCCCGCGCCCGCGCTGGCGGCCCGGTGCTGGCAGCGGCTCGTCGACGGCGGCGCCTGGGTGACGCGGCGCGCGGTGCTCGCCGGGTTCATCGCGACCGCCCTGCTGGTCGCGCTCGCCGTGCCGGCGCTCGCGCTGCGCTCGGGCCCGCCCGACGTCAGCCAGCTGCCCGCCTCGTCGCCGGCCAGGATCGCCTTCCAGGAGGTCTCGCGCGTGATGGGGCCGGGCTGGGCGACCCCGTATGACGTGATCGTCGTCCCGCGCAACCGCCCGCTGACCACGCCCGCGCTGCTCGATGCCCTGTCGCGCTTCCAGCGCCAGATCGCCGCCGACCCGATGGTCGTCTCCGTCGTGGGCCCGGGCGCGATCGACAGCACGTCGTCGCAGCTGGCCGCGTTCGGTCCTCAGCTGCGCCATTCCGCGACGGTCTCGGACCAGAGCAAGCGCGACCTGCTGAAGCTGATCGCCGGGCTCGGCGAGGCCGGGGCCGGGTCCAAGCAGCTGGGCGCCGGGCTGGCGGCGGCGTCCTCGGGCGCCGGGCGGCTGCACAGCGGATCCGGCGAGGCCCAGTCCGGCGCGGCACAGCTGCATGCCGGGCTGACCCAGGCCAAGGCGGGCTCGGCGAGCCTGGCGGGCGGGCTGCGCCAGGCGCTGGCCGGAGCCCGGGCGCTCAAGGTGGGCGCCGGCCAGGCGCTGATCGGCTCCGAGCAGCTGCTGAAGGGCATCGGGCTGGCCCAGGGGCCGGCGGGCCAGAGCGTGCCCGCGCTCAAGAGCCTGTCGACGATCACGGCGGACACCAGCTCCGCGATCAAGGGCCTGTCGGGGACCGCGCAGGGCGCGGCCGGCGACGTCAACGCCGCCGTCTCCGCCCTGCAGTCGATGACCGCCGGCAAGAGCGATCCGCGTTACCAGAGCGCGGTGTCCGCGCTCGTGCGCGCGCAGAGCGACCTCAGCGGTCTGTCGAACGCGATCGGCCTGGCCGGCGCCAGCGCCGCCGGCGCCAAGGGCCTGGCCGGCTCGATCGCCTACCAGGCGCCCGGCCTCGTCGCCGCGCTCGACATGCTCCACGGCGGCGCGGCGTCGCTGCAGTCGGGCATCGCCCGGCTGCGGACCGGCAACAGCCAGCTGGCCAGCGGCATCGGACAGCTGTCGGGCGGCGGCGGCCAGCTCTCCTCGGGTCTCACCAAGCTCGCCGCCGGCTCCTCGGCGCTGCAGTCCGGGCTCTCCCAGCTCACCGCGGGCACCGGCCAGCTGGCCTCGGGCCTCGTTGGCGGCGTCGGCCCCGCCGGGAAGCTGACCAGCGGCCTCGGGATGATGGAGGCGGCCGTCGTCAAGGCGCGCGGGCAGATCCCCTCCACGGCCCAGCTCAAGTCGCTGGAGAGCCAGTCGCCGGGGCTGTTCAACTCGGGCTACTTCGTGCTCGCGGCGGTCGCCGGTGCGCCGGCGTCGACCCGCACGGCGGCGTCGTTCACCGTCAACCTGATGCGCGGCGGAACCGCCGGCCAGATCGTCGTCGTCTCCCGCTACGCCTCGGGGGATGCGCGCGGCCAGGCGCTCGGCGGCCGGCTGACCGCTCTCGCGCGGCAGTTCGGCAACCGCTACCAGGCCGAGGTCGCCGTCGGCGGTCCGGCCGGGAGCCTGGCCGACCTGACGAGCGTCACGCGGTCGCGCATCTGGCTCGACGTCGCGGTCCTGGCGATCGCG
>JBELAG010000027.1:0-46234 GCA_049509055.1 Solirubrobacteraceae bacterium | reverse complement strand
GTCGGTGCCGTTGTAGCCGTTGTCGTCTGAGAATGCGTTGTTGGTGACGACGATGTTGGGGGTGCCGCAGGCGCCTGCTTTTCCGGTGTAGAGGTCGGCGCCGGCGTCGCCCTCCATGTAGCTGTCGGTCACGGTCATGTTGTTCGGGGTCCCGTAGTCGGCTAGGTTGGTGATCGCTCCGGTCGTGCAGTAGCCCGCCCCGGTGAGGATCGAGTAGTCGTGCTCGAGGTCGACGTAGGTCGAGCTGTTCATGTAGAAGCCGTTGTCGTGAGCGCAGTCGGAGCTCGCTCCGCCGGCGGCGGTGGTGCAGCCGCCGGGGTAGGGGTAGCACGAGTTGATGCTCAGGTCGTGGCTGTAGTCGTCCTCGAAGACGGCCGGATGAGCCGCCGTGTTGGAGGCCGCCGAGTAGTTCTTGGCGAACCCGAACACGTTGCAGCGCAGGCATTCGCCCTCGTCGATCGAGACGCCGAACTGATTGCCGGTCGAATTGTCGCCGTCGACCGTCGTGTCCTTGATCAGCAGCCCGGCCGTCGAGCTCCCGTCGCCGTTGTTGACGGTCGACGGAGCCGTCCCGTTGTTGCCTCCCGCGCACACGTCGCCGTCTGGGGGCGTGATCAGCGAGTCCTCGATCGTCACATCGGTCGCGTTGATCGCGACGCAGCCCGAGATCCACTCGTGATCGATGATCGTGCCGGATGTCGTGACCGTCACGTTATCCGTGATGTGCGTGAACCCGGGTGCGCCCGCCTCGATCTGCGCCACCGTGTAGCCCGTCGCTCCCTGCACGCCGGTATTGGTCGCCCAGCACGAGCTCGTGCCATCCGCGCCCGCGGCGTCGGTCAGCGCGCACGGCACGCTTCCCGACGCGGACATCACAGGCCCGACGCTCGCACTCGTCGCCTGGGTGCTCCCGGCGGGGTTCGTGGCGGTCACTGTGACCGCCACCGTCTGGCCGGCATCGCCGGCGGCGAGCGTGTCGCTCGGCCCCGTCGTCCCGTCACTCCACGCGTAGGCGTACGTGATCGGCGCCGTTCCCGTCCACGAGCCCGGCGTAGCGGTCAGCGTCTGGCCCACGACCGCCGCGCCGCTCACCGTCGGCACGGAGGTGTTGACGGGCGCCGTCGAAGCAGCAGCGGCGATGACGGCGGACTGATCGGATGTCGCCGACGTCGACCCGGCGTTGTTCGTGGCCGTCACCTCCACGACGACGGTCCGGCCCGCGTACCCCGTGGGCAACGTGTAGGTGGATGCCGTCGCGCCGCTGATCGGGAGGCAGTTCTCGCCGGAACTGTCGCACTCCTCCCACTGGTAGGCATACGTCGGGCTACCGCTCCAGGTTCCGGTCGACGCCGTCAGCGTCTGACCCTCCTGGGCGGTGCCGCCGATCGCCGGAAGCACGCTGTTGACGGGCGCCACCGCGGCCGTCGAGGTGCCGTGGACAGTCGCGGTGATGGTGCACGCGCCCTCTGCGCCGCCCCTCCAGTAATACTCGATCCAGGTCAGGCCGGTGTTCCAGGTCGTCTGGCTGTTGCAGCCCGTGCTGGCGGCGTCCCGGAAGTCGAGCGTCCCTCCCTGGCCAAGTACCGAGATCCAGTACTGGGTGCCGGCATTGATCGCAGCCACGCCAGATGCACTCACCGGCGAGACGGGGACCGGATTCCAGGTTCCCGCCGTCACCGATGAGACCGCGCCACTGGCGATGAGGACACCTGGGCGTCCGTTGCGGTCGGCATAGACTCCGGCCAGCATCGAGGTGGCCTGACTGGCCGAGTCGACGTAGACGTTGATCGACGCGGCGTCGCCCGACGCGCCGGCGGTGAAGGGGAACGCCTCCTCCTGACCGGCCTGGACACTGTCCACGTTCGACTCGACCGTCGTGTTGCCGAGCAGCAGCGGTCCGTACTGGCTGGCGGCATGGCTCACCACCGCCGCCTGCTCGTCGCTGACGAACGCCAGCGAGCTGGCGCGGGCGGGAGTTGCCGCCGCGGCTGCACCGGGCAGCGCCGCCGAAGCGGCCGCCACCGTGTCGACCGCCTGATTGAGCGTCTTGAAGCCTCTGGGCGCGAACCGTGCCGGCCGCTTATGCCGAACCGGCAGGCCGGCGACGGCTGCCTTCAGGACAGGCAGCCCGAAGAGCGTGGCCCCGACGGCCTTAGCCCGCCGATGATTCGTCGCCGACCGCGCGCGGGCGCGAGAACCGGCGAGACCGGAGTGCAGCGGACGCGCGGGCGCCGCGGCATTCGCGACCCCGGCGGTCACCAACAGCAGCATGGCCAGTAACGCCGCTCTATAGCGCATCGGAGTCCTCTCGCTTGCTGGCCATGGCCAATCCGTGGTCGCTCCGCGCTGGAGCTGACGACGCTCGTATTGGCGAGATCAGACGGGTGCGCCGCTCTCGCGAGCAAACCAGCGCGAAGGCGGCTGAGTTCTGATCGGCCGCGCGCACACCGCCGAAGCGAGCGCCAGACGACGTAGGGGAAATCACCGGCCACAACCTCTCTTTTGATGCCTACGGGGTTAGCTGTCGGGCTCGCGCGAAAGAGTCACGCTACGCCGGCACGCCGGCGACTCGCCCCATGGAGCACATGCTCCCTCTGGGTCCCCCGCTCCTCGAGACGCAGCGCCTCGAAGACTGGGCAAGGTTTTCGATTTGCCCGGGGACAATACATGACCCGGGGGCGATCAGTCGGTCGCGATGTGAAGATCCTGGTGCGTAGCGACTGTCCGCAGGCGGATGCTGTCGGCCTGAGGCCGCCGGCCGGCCGTCCGGGGGGTTGCGACAGCGTCGACGCACCAGCCCAGGGTCGCTGCCGGTCCCGCCCATAGCACAGCCGGCGCCGGGGCGACGGCCGCAGTAGGACGAACGTCCACATTTGAGCCCGGGGCGCTAGTTCTCCGCCGCTTCACGACGAGAAAACCCGGACCACTAACCGGGCTGCCGCACGCAGCCGCCATTAAGGGTTGCTTTCCGCATCCCTATTGGCGGTTCACATGGCCCTTGCCCTCCTGGGAGGCATTCGAACCATGAGACGTCGTATCTACGCGATCGGAGCGGCAACTATAGCCGTTCTCCTCCTCACCGCAACCGCCGCGATGGCGTCGAGGCTGGCATTTGCGCCGCCGACGCACGCCACTCGGGCCAGCGCCGGCAAGGCGTCGGCGTCGAGTCAGCGCAAGCACCACCACAAGACGAAGCATGGACGCCGCACACAGCAGGGGCACACAGAAGCAGCCAGCGCCAGCCACACGGCGGTCGCCACGGGGACGGTGCTGCTCGGGGACCAGACCGTCGAGTCCTCGATCGACCTGAATGGGCCGGGCATGGCCGAGGCGTTTCCCTTCACCGCGGGCGCCTCGGGGTCGACGGCCTCGCTGAGCGTCTACGTCGATTCTCACAATTCCGCCACCAAGCTGATCGCCGGCGTCTACGGCAACAGCGGTGCCGCGCCGAGTTCGCTGATCGCGACCGGGACGCTCGCCTCGCCGAAGGCCGGAGCGTGGAACGTCGTCACGCTCGGGTCGGTTGCCCTCACCGCCGGCCACCAGTACTGGGTGGCCATTCTCGGTACCGGGGGCATGCTGTACTTCCGTGATCGCGACGGTGGCCCGTGCAACAGCGTCAGTTCAGCGTCGAGCAGCCTCCAGACGCTGGCGGCCTCATGGACGACCGGCGCTTCGTGGAACACCTGCCCGGTGTCGGCCTATGTCAGCGCGTCTTCCACCGTGGTGACGCCGGCGCCCACCGATACCGCCGCGCCGACCCTGAGCGGCACCCCGCAGCAGGGGCAGACCCTGACGAGCTCGACCGGCACCTGGGCCAACGCTCCGACCTCCTATCAATACGCCTGGGAGGACTGCGCGACGTCGGGATCGACATGCTCGACGATCGCCGGCGCGACGTCGGCCACCTACACCCTCCAGGCCTCGGACGTCGGCCAGACGATTCGTTCGCAGGTCACCGCCAGCAACGCCGGCGGTTCGGCGTCGGCCACCTCGGCCGTGAGTGCCGTGGTCTCCTCGTCGTCCGCCGCGCCGACTGCGTCGTTCACCTTCTCGCCGTCGGCACCCGTCCCGGGCTCCAGCGTTCAGTTCAACGCGTCAGCCTCGACGTGCGCGGCCGGGGGCTGCACCTACACGTGGGCCGATGACCCGCCGAGCGGCGGCACCTGGCCGCTGGGAACCGGGCAGACGATGGCCTTCACGTTCCAGAATGTCGGCACCAAGTACGTCACCCTGACGGTTACCGACGCGCTCGGCCGCACGGCCACCGTCGAGCACGATGTCGCCGTGGCGGCCGCGAGCGTCGCGTCGCCCGCCGACGCCGCGCCGCCGACGATCAGCGGCACGGCGCAGGCGGGTCAGACGCTGACGGCGTCGACCGGCACGTGGACGGGCAGCCCGACGACCTACTCCTACCAATGGGAGGACTGCAACACCTCGGGGAGCAACTGCGTCGCGGTCAGCGGCGCCACGGCGTCCACCGACACGCTGGCCAGCGGCGACGTCGGCCAGACGGTGCGCGTGCAGGTGACCGCCGCCAACGGCGGCGGGTCGGCGTCGGCCACCTCCACGGAGACCGCAACGGTCGCCGCGGCTCCGTCGGCGTCGCCGGTGAGCACCGCCCTTCCGGTGGTGTCCGGCACCGCGACGGTGGGTCAGACCCTGACCGCCTCGCCCGGGTCGTGGACCAACAGCCCGACCTCATACGCCTACCAGTGGCAGCTCTGCTCGCCAACGTGCGCGAACATCGCGGCGGCGACCGCCGCCGGCTACACGCTCACGTCGGCCGACCAGGGCGACACGCTGGACGTCGTCGTGACCGCGACCAGCGCCGGCGGCACCGGCGTGGCGACCAGCGCGACGACGAGCCCTGTCACTGCCGGCAGCGGCGGTGGCGGTGGCGGCGGCGGCGTGACCTGCAACTACAACGCCAACACCTCGACGTTCGGATCCGACGTGTCCGCCGCGAGCGCCGGACAGACCATCTGTCTCGCCTCGGGTGACTACGGCAGCTGGGGCGGCGCGAGCGAAGCCTCGCCTGGGATCACGATCACCGCGGCATCTGGGGCGACCGTGAACTTCAGCGGTGGCTTCAACTTCAGCCTCGGGAACGTCAAGAACATCACGGTCGACGGAACGGCCGACGGCGGCACGATGAGCGTCGGCGGCGGAGACTGGTCGGGATCGACCACCTCTGCGCTGAACATCCTGATCCAGAACGTGTCGTTCACCGGCGCCACTGACATCAGCAGCCCGGCGAACTCCAACATCACGTTCAACCGCGACACGTTCGACAACATCAACGACACGCAGTACTCGCAGCCGTATCCGACGTGTGAGGGCGATGAGCAGGAGCCTGCGCGCCTGCACTTCTCCTACGGCTCCAGCACGCCGTCGGGGATCACCGTTGAGAACTCGCTCCTCGACGGGGGCAATGATGACGGCATCCAGACGGGTGTTGGCTTCACCGCGAAGGACAACGTGTTCGCGTACGTCAACGAATGGTACGCCCCGCTGGACTGCCAGCACACGGACCCGATCCAGGGTGTAGGCGCCCAGGGGATGGTCGTGGAGGGCAACCTGCTTCTCAACGACGCGGACGGAATCGTCGACTACGACGACTCGACGCAGGATGTGATCGAGAACAACGCCTGCTACGGCATTCAGCAGCAGGATGACTCGTGCATCTCCCTGTACGGCGATCTGGACTCGACGGTCAGCCACAACAGCACGTGGCCGTCCGATCCGATCATCCTGATCGACCACAAGAGCTCGGATCGGACCGGCACCGGGACGATCCTGGAGAACAACGATGGCGGCGGGCCGCAGGAGGACGACGGCTCGAGCTTCGCGACCAACGCGAACAACCTGTTCTCGGGAGCTTCGTCACCAAACATCAACGGCACTCCCACCTTCGCCGGCGGTGCCGATCCGACGACGTGGGCCGGGTTTGAGTTGACATCCGGCTCCGCAGGACATGATGGATCGACGGACGGCACGGACGTCGGTGTTCAGGCGAGCGCGGGCGGTCCGCCCACGGGAGACGGCACCGAGCCGGTGAACACGGGCCTGCCGTCGATCAGCGGCACGGCCGGGATCGGGGACACCCTGACCGCCGCGAACGGCTCGTGGAATATCACGACCACGATCCCCTCTGGATTCAGCTACCAGTGGGAGCGCTGCAATTCGTCGGGCGGCTCGTGCTCGCCGATCATCACCTCGGATGGCACGATGTCGACGTATCAGACGACCTCGGCTGATTCGGGCGACATGATCCGGGTGGTCGTGACCGCGACAAACGCCAACGGCACCGTGTCTGCGACCTCAGCGGCGTTCGGTACGGTCTGACACACGTCGCGCACAACGCTGCGCGAGAGCAACGTTGATCCGGGCGACTGCCGCTCGGCAGGCACGGATCATCCAGTAGGCGACCAGGCGCCCGGGCTCAGCTCGGGCGCCTGATCGTTGTGGATCGACGCGGCCGATCAGGGCGGCAGCGATCAGGCGAAGCGGGCGATCTGCGCGATCATGTAATCGCGCGCGCCGCCCTCGGCCTGGCGAGCGGCGTCAGCGTCGGATGGCGAGGTCTCCGGATCGGGCGCTCGCAGGGTGACGGGCTGGCCCGAGGCGCTGAGCGACGAGTGCGCCGCGGCCAGGATCCGCACGATCTCCACGCCGAGGCTCGCATCGGAGCGCGGTCGCGCGCCAGTCTGCACGGAATGTGCGAAGTCAGCCAGTTCGAGGCCGAGTGGCTCGGCCGGCTCCAGGCGAGGAGCGACCATGTCGCCCGAGCGGTAGGTGAGCTGATACTCGCCGAAGTCCTTGGGCTCGGTGAAGTCGAAACCCCGGTCGTAGACGCGAACGGCACCATCCGTCGCGGCATCGTCGTAGACCACCATGCGCTTGCTGCCGACGACGATCGTCTGACGGACCTTGTGGGGCGCCAGCCAGGAAAGCTGGACGTTGGCCGTCGGGCCCTGCTCGAACGACAGCGTCAGGAATGCGGTCTCCGGCACGCCGTTCTGGAACACGGTCGACCCCGAGGCCGCGACCATCGTGACCGGTCGGTCGATCCAGTAGAGCAGGATCGACAGGTCGTGCGGCGCCAGGTCGTTGACAACGCCGTCGGGCTGATAGATCCCGAGATTCATTCGCGAGGACGTCACGAAATAGATCTCGCCAAGCTCACCGGAGTCGATCAGCTCGCGCACCTTGTTGACCGCCGGACTGTAGAGAAATGTGTGGCCCGGCATCAGCGTCAGGTTCCGAGCGTTCGCGAGCTCCATCAGCTCTTCCGCCTGCGCCACCTCCGTCGCCAGCGGCTTCTCGACGAGAACGTGCTTGCCCGCCTCGAGCGCGCGTTTCACCAGCGGGTAATGCGTCGCCGGTGGAGTCGCGATCGACACCGCGTCAATGGTCGGGTCGGCCAGGACCTCGTTGAAGTCGGCGCTGGTCCGCGCGCCCGGGTATCGCGCGCTGAATTTCGCAACGCGCTCAGCATTCATCTCGCACAGACCCCAGAGCTCGAGCTCCGGCCGGTCCATCACGTTTCGAACAATATTCGGGCCCCAGTATCCGTAGCCCACGACCGCCAGCTTGATCACCAATGTCTCCTTCGTTCCACCAAATGAACGACGCGGGGGCCCGCCGGCTTTCACGACCCGGTTCATGGGGCGTGTCGGAGGGGCGCGGCGGTCAGATGCCGGTGCGGCGCCACTGGCGCCAACGCATGCGGTCCTCGAGATCGGTGACGACGCGGCGGCTCTTCCATACGATGCCGTGCTCGAGACGGGTGGCTCCGAGCGCGGCCCGGCGGGCCACGGCCGACCATTGGCGGGATCCGCGCGCCTCCGGCCAGACGCGCTCGGCGAACGCGAGATACTCGTCGACGGGCTCCAGCTCGGCCCGGCCGTGCTCATAGGCCAGGCGCGCGTACCCGAGCGCCGACAGCGCCAGGCCCTGACGCGCCATCGCAAACAGCTCCGTGCCCCGCCTCAGACGGGCATCGGGTCCGACGAGCACCTTGCGGAAGGCATCGAGCCGGCCCTCGAGATCGGCGACGTGGCCGGCGTAGACCGTGCGCTGCATGCTCTTGTCGTGGATGCGGTAGTAGCCCTGGCCCGGGCCGTTGACCCGCCCGACGTCGGCCACGGCGGCCGCCCGCAGCCACATCTCGAAATCGCCGGAGTGCGGGAGCTGCGGGTCATAGCCGCCGATCGCGTGCTGCACCGACGTGCGGAGGACGACCTCCGGATTCATGATCGTGTTCTCGCCCTTGCGACAGCGGACCTCGATCCATTCCTCGCCGGACCAGACCGTCCAGCTGCGAACGGAGGTGGGGGACGGCGGCAGCGTGTCGACGAACGTCAGGGGATGCCCGTAGACGAGGCCGACCGACGGGTGTGCCTCCATCAGCGCGGTCGCGCGCGCCAGCGAGCCCGGCGTCAGCGCGTCGTCGGCCGAGAGCAGTACGACATAGTCGCCGGTCGCCTGTTCGAGCCCCTCGTTGTAGGTCGCGATGTGGCCGCGATTGGCCTCGTGCAGGATCGCGTGGATCCGGTCGTCGGCGGCGGCGAGCTCGCGTACGACGTCGGCCGATCCGTCGGGCGACGCATCGTCGACGACGATCGCGTCAACGTCCACGCCGGGCTGCCCGAGCACCGTCGCCAGCGCCCCGGGAAGGTAGTGGCCGTAGTTGTAGCAGGGGATCACGACGGTGACCGATGGCCGCCGCGCCGGCGCTGTCACAGCGAGACGCCGGCTCATCGGGCGACCACCTGCTGCCAGCGCTGCGGCCCGACTTCGCCGGTATGCCGCCACCTGATCCGGCTCAGCTCCTCCAGCCCGCGGCGCACGGCGGCGGCGATCACAAAGCGCGGATCGTGAGCCGCGCGCTGCGCGCCGACGGACCGCCGGCGCGCGAGCGCCCCCCACTCGGGAAGCTCCCTGGCGTCGGGACAGGTCTCAAGCGCGAAGGCGATGAACTCGTCGACGGGCTCCTGGTCGGTGCGGCCACGGTCATAGGCCCGGCACGCGCGGTCCAGGCCGTTGCCCGCGAGCGTCCGGCGCGCGAGCTCGTGCAAGTCCCCGGCGCCGGGGAGCTCGCCGGCGACACCGGCGAACACGCTATCGAACGCGTCGCGGCGCGAGCGCAGATCGAAGAACGTCCCGGCGTTGACGGTGCGCTGCATGCTCGCCTCGTGCTCGCGATACAGAGCCTGCGCCGGTCCGTTGATCCGGGCGACGTCGCCGATCGCCGCGAGCTGCATCCAGAGGTGCATGTCGGAGGTGTGCGGCAGCTCGGCGCGGATCGGCAGCGCCTGCCGCAGCGCCGCCACGCGGATCACGACCTCTGGCTGGCTGATCGCGTTGACGCCCATCCGGCAGAGGCGCGCGAGCCAGTCGCGGCCGGGCCAGATCGTCCAGCTCAGCGGCGGGCGGTCGGTGACACGCGGCGTCGATCCGGAGAAGTGCAGCGGGCGCCCGTACACGAAGCTCACCGTCGGCTGGGCATCGAGCAATGCCGTCGCGCGGGCGAGCGCCCCCGGCGCGAGCAGGTCGTCGGCGTCGAGCTTGACGACGAACTCCGTCTCGACCAGCGGCATGCCGCGATTGACCGAGGGGATGTGGCCGATGTTGGGCTCGTTGCGCAGGATCGTGACGCGGGAGTCCCGTGCGAGGTCGGCCGATACGGCTGGCGTGTCATCGGTCGAGCAGTCGTCGACGATGATCAGTCTCACGTCGACGTCGCGCTGGCTGAGGACGCTGTCTGCGCACTCGCGCAGGTACCGGGCGTAGTTGTAGGCCGGAATGACCGCGGTGACTCCCGGCCGCCGGGGCGGCGCTGACGGCACGAGGTGCACGACGCGTTTGCCGGCCGACCGCGACGCGTTCATCTCCGACCTCCGGTGCGCGTCCTGGTGGTAGGTCCGGCGGGCGCCAGCAGCGGGCCGAAGATGTCGATCAGGTCCTGCTTCTCGGTCGGGCGCGAATAGCAGCGCCGGACGAAGTGAGAGCCGGCCGCGGCGGCCGCGGCCGTCGCCTCGGGATCCTCCTCGATGCGCCGGGTGAGCCGTTCGGCGGCTCGCGCGAAGCCCACGACATCGCCGTCCTCGATCGACTCCGCGAACGGGGGCCGGAAGAACTCGCGCCCCGAGAAGCCGTCGAAGCCGACGACGAGGCAGCCGCACGCCAGCGCCTCGCATGGGGGCAGGCCGAACCCCTCCCGCTCGCTGAAGCTGAGAAAGATGCGGCTGCTGCGCAGATGGTCGGCGACCTCCGTTTCGGTGCAGCCATCGATCGCAACGAGCTCCCACCGGTCGAGCACGCCCCGCAGGCCCAGCAACCGGATGACCTGAGCAGCTTCGTCGGCGCGGCGCCGGGGCATGTAGGCGATCCGACACGGCGCGGGCTGCGCGGGCGGATGGTGCACGGTGGGATCGAGTCCGAGATGGAGCCGGCGGATCGGCGCGCCCGGGAAGGCGTGCGCGAGCACCTCGGCGCTGTCCTGCGAGACGACGACGACGGCGGCGAGATCGGCGTTGTCCAGGTATGGGGCCGTCGCGGCGAGTCCCGCGGACAGCGAATCGAGCGTCAGGTAGGCGTTCTGGTTGAAGATCACCTGGCGCACGCCGTCCGGCAGATCGGCGATCGACGGTCCGTACACCTCGGGGACGACGATCACGTCCCGCCGGCCGACGACCACGTCCGCGGCCGGGACGATCCTCGTTTCGTGCGCGAACCAGCTGCACGCGAACCCGGCTCGCCGGTGGACGATCGCAGCGGGGATGCCGGCCTCGTTGAGGGAGTCGACGGCCCGATACTGCACCCGGATCCCGCCGGCCGGCTTGTCCCAGTCGGGGCAGATCATCCACACGGTCGGGGGGGACGCCGACCCCGGGTCGACGCGAAGCCGCGGAACCCGCTCCGCGCCGCGCCAGCGAGCAGCGAGCGCGCGGCGGGCCACGCGGGCGGCGTCGGTGAGGGTGGGGGTGCGGTCGATGCTCATGCCGGGTCGGCGTTCGGGTGCGGGGCTCGCGCCGGTCACCGCACAGGGTCGCGGTCACGGCAGGTCCGTCGTCACGGTCTCCGTCCTCCACTCAACGGCGGGCGCTCCGGCGATCTTGCGATGCGTCTGGGCTCTGATCACCGGTGCGGCGCGCCGCACCCTGGCGTAAACTCGCCCGGGTTTTCCGCGTTACTGCCCTGAAAGCTTGCCGAGCAACGGATCCCAACGGACGTGAACGCCATCATGCACGATCTCGCAATCATCACAGTTTCCACCAACGAGGCGCACTGGATCCGGGCGCAGTTGCCGACCCTGTCCGCGCACATGGGCGACATCCACGGCGACGTCGTTGTGGTCGACAACGATTCGCACGACGGTACCGCGGACGTCGTCGCCAACGAGTTTCCCCAGGTGCGTACGGTGTGGTCGGCCAACCACGGATTCGGGCACGCGAACAATCGCGGGCTGATGACCTGCAACGCTCGCTACGTGCTGTTCCTCAATCCCGACACCGAGATCCTCGATGGCACCTTCGCCGAGCTCGTGCGGCTGATGGACGAGCGCCCGACCCTCGGCCTCGCGGGCTGCCGCCAGGTCGACGCCGAGGGCCGGCTGGACACGACGATCCGCTACTTCCCGCATGCGCTGCGCGCGCTCGGCGATGCGCTGTCGGCCGAGCGGCTCGGCGCCAGGCGTCCACGCTGGCTGGGCGAGCGTGAGATGGATCCAAGCGCCTACGAGCGTGAGTCCGCGTGCGACTGGACAAGCGGGTCGTTCATGCTCTGCCGTCGCGAGGCCCTCGAGAGCGCCGGGTGCTTCGACGAGCGATTCTTCATGTACAGCGACGAGACAGACCTCTGCCGCAGGATCAAGACGGCGGGGTGGGAGATCCGGCACCTGCCGCAGATGACCATCCTGCACCACGACCGCAAGGCCGGGGTCAAGCCGCACATCGAGAGCCTCGGCGCGATCACCCGCACGATGTACGGCCGCAAGTACTTCTCGCCCGGGCACCGGGCGGGGTACGCCGGCGTCGTGATGCTGCGTCACCTGCTGCGCGCGGTGTACTCCGGTCCGGGTGAGCTCGGCCGTCAGAAGCGCGCCGCCAATCGCGAGGTGGTGGCGACGATGCTCGGCCGGCGTCCGGTGCCCTTCGCCGAGATCACCTGCCCGGTCTCGGTGGCGACGGCCGACCCCGAGCTGCGCCACATGCAGCTGCTCAATCGCGGCGTTCGCGACGCGAACGGCATCGCGTCCTGAAGCCGCTGCTGCTCGTCGGGGCCGGAGGGCTCTGCCGGGAGACGATCGAGCTCGTCCGCGCGATCAACCGCGTCGCTCCCACGTGGGAGCTGGTCGGTCTGCTCGACGATGATCCCGCCAGCCACGGCCGAGTGCTCCTCGGTTCCGAGATCGTCGGGCCCTCCGAGGCCGTTCGCGACCGTCCGGACGCCTGCGTCGCCGCGACCGTCGCGTCGCCCGGCGATCCGCTGCGGAGGCTACGGCTCGTCTCGCGGCTGGGGTTGACGGCGGAGCGGTACGCGACGCTCGTGCATCCGGCCGCCGTGGTGGCGGAGTCCGCGGTCATCGGGCCCGGATCCATCCTGCACGCCGGCACGGTCCTCACCGCAGACGTCGCGCTCGGCGCGCACGTCGCGGTGATGCCCGCGGTGGTGCTGACCCATGACGACGTCGTGCAGGACGGCGTGACGTTCGGCGCCGGCGTGTGCGTGGCCGGCGCGGTCACGATCGAGCGGGGGGCCTACATCGGCTCCGGCGCGCTGCTGCGCGAAGGACTCGTGGTGGGTGCCGGTGCGGTTGTCGGCATGGGCGCCGTCGTCACGCGGTCGGTGCCGGGCGGCGAGGTGTGGGCGGGGACGCCCGCTCGCCGCCTGCGCTGAGCTGAGCGCCAGTAAGCGCGGAGCCTGTTGTCAGGCTGGGAGCGGCCGGCCGCGGCCACGGGTCCCGCGCATCCGACGCGAGGCGATGAGCCCGACAGCGCACCAGACCAGCAGGACGGCCAGCGAGCCGCCGATCGCCTTGGTCGGCAGCGCGGCCGCCGTGACCACCTGCGTCCGCACGGCCGCGACCTGGTCGACGTCAAAGGGTTGGATCCTGAGCACGCCGCCGTTGGTCGCGACCGGCGATCGGAAGGCCCCACCCGACGGGGCCTGCGACTGCAGGACGGCGACCGCGGCCTGCGCGAGCCGGGCGGCGCCGGCTTCATCCGGGGCACTCGCCTCGATCAAGATCACCGGTAGCGCGTCGTTGTCGTCGGAGACGCTCAGCGAGTACGGTGCAACCGAGTCCGACGCGGCCAGGCCGGCGGCCTTTGCCAGCGCGGTCGTCACCAGCGGCGTCGACAGCCCGCCGTCCATGACGAGCAGCTCGTCCTGAGGGATCCCGGCCCGCCGCGCGATCTCCTGGGTCGACTCGTCGGTCGCGAGCAGGGCTGTGAGCAGCGATGCCCGCCACGGCATCGTCGCCGCCCCCGCCGGCGAGACCTCGGCGAGCTGGGACTGCGGGGTGTCGAGCGAGACGCTCGTCCACGCCAGACCGCTCGCCTGCGACACCGAGGTGGTGCCGCCCAGCGCGACGAATGCGCCCACGGCCGCGAGGACTCCCAGGCCGAGCAGGAGCCGATGGCGCCAGAACAATCGAAGGGCCGGCAGGAGCTCCATCGCTCGTCCGATCAGGCGCCGGCGACGCGCTCGGACAGCGTCGCCACCCGCCATCCCTCCCGCACGCGCGCGATGAACAACACGGTCGCACACGAGGCCAGGAACGTCAGCAGGAAGACCAGCAGCGCCATCTGGTATTGCACACCGGGATTGATCACGACGCCGGTCGCGCGGCCCAGCTGCACGATCCGGACCCGGTCCTTCGGCGGCGTGTTCTGGGTCTTGGCGAGCGCGGCCAGGTAGGACTGGAGCTGATCGACCGCGCTGTTGGCCAGCGCGGCCGCGCTGCGCGCGGTCGGCGTCTGGGCGTAGATGTCGAGCATCGGGACGGTGGGATCCACCGTGAGGGCGAGCCGGTACTGGTCATTGAGCCTGAGGATGTCGGTGATCTTGCGCTGGTTCTGCGAGTTCACCGGCAGCGAGGATTCCTGGGGGGTGAGCGGCGCCTGGATTCGCAGACTGTCGGCCGGAATCCGGGCCTCGGCAGCGATTGCCGCCTCGACCGCCGGGCTGGTGATGACGTTGCCGAGCACGACCGCCCGGTTGGTGAGATCCTGGAAGCTGTACGTATCCTGGCGAAGGTCGACCATGATCGAGTCAGGCGTGTCGATGACGACATGGGTCGTCGCCGTCGCCATCTCCAGCGCGCGAGGGGTGAGGCCCGGCGGCGCCAGGCTGATCGTGTCGACGCTCCAGAGCGCCGCCAGCAGCGCGACGACGACACTGATCCCCACGCCGAGCTTGAGGCGCCAGAGCTTTCGGATGCGAATGCCGGTTGCCACGGTGAGCAATCAACGTTGCGCGAGCGAGCGGACTTCCACGCGTCAGCCGGCTGGAATCGCTCGCTCGGTGCGCGCGCGGACGGGCAGCAGCTCGAGCTCCGCGTATGCCGGCGCGTCGAGCTCGTGATCGCGCGGATCCGGTGGTCTGTCCATGGCGCCGCTGGCGACGACGGCCAGGCCGGCGACGTACAAGAAAACGTCGGGCCCGTGCGGAAGCGACATGACGCTGTAGAGCACGGCGGAAATGATGAAGGCGACCGCGGCGGCGAGGCCGGTCAACGCCGCCGCCGAGTATCTCGAATCGGGGCGCGATGCCGTCTTGCGGGCGACGACGATCACCGCGATCGGGATCAGCAGGAAGGCCACGAGGCCGAGCACCCCGGTCTCGACGAGCCGCAGGATGACCTCGGAGTCGACGATCCGGTCGGTGGGTGGGGCGTAGGTGCCCTGACCGCGGCCGAGGAGCAGGTGGGTCCAGAGATCCGGGCGCACGGCGTCGTAGTTGGCCGTCCGGGAGCTGACCGTGGCCACGCCGGTCGCGTCCGCGGAGGTGAACTGCGTGACCACGTGACGGATCGCGGCCGGCGACAGGACGATGGCCACGACGACGAGCACGATGCCGAGGGGAGCGAGCGACGCCAGCTGATGACGACGAAAGTACGCCACGACGATGAACACGCCGACCGGCGCGATCAGTGCGCTCTTGCGATCGGTGGCGACCATCGCGTAGAGGAGCACGAGGATCGCGAAGCTGTAGAGGATGTGCTGCCGGCGCGTCCCGCTCCGCAGCGCGCCGAGGATCGCGACGGGAAGCGCACACGACAGCATCGCGACGAGCTCGACGCCGTACGCCGATGGTCCTTCGACCCAGCGACGGCCGAGGCTATCGAGGACGGAGGCATTGGTGAGGTCGCCGCCGGTGATCTCGAACGGGCCGACGAAGATCTTGCCGGCCAGGGTCGTGAACAGGTTCTCGCCGGACTTGTACTCGTAGATCACGCCGAGCGAGACGACCACGGCCAGCACGAGCGTGAAGGTCATGAAGGCGGGTACCTCGCTACGCCGCACCGAGCTCGCGACGATCACGAAGACCGACATGTAGGAAACCAGGAGCGGGAGCCTCTTCAAGGAGAGCATCAGCTCACCGACGTGGTTGAGATACCGCGCGTCGATCACCGTGCTGAGGAACGCGCAGGCCAGGAACGCCCCGATCGCGAGGTGTACGCGCGTGAGGCGCAGGCGCGGAGCGGAGCCGCGGCCGGCCGTGAACGCGAGCAGCCAGATCACGACGACGATCGGGATCACGAGCCGGTCCAGCGTGAGGTTGACCGGAGCCGACACCTTGAGCTGGATCCGGTCGAACGGGGTGAGCCAGAACATGGTGATCAGCCCGGCGACGGACCACGGCAGAAGTCGAGTCGTGTGCGGCCAGTCCGATGCGGCATGCGCCGGGAGCCGCGGCCCGCCGGAGGCCCGCGGATCGGCGTCCGCGCGAGCACGCCACGGCCTGCGGGCAACGAGCAACAGGAGGACGAAGCTCAGCGCGAACACCGTGATGAACGTCAGCCCCGCGATGACGATCCGAGCGCCGCTGTTGGTGGTCCCGCCCTCGGCGTTGCCGAGCTGGCGAAGCACGGGCAGTTCGTGCTGGCTGACCCCGTCCTGGCGCGCGACCGCGGTCAGATAATCGCGCAGGCCCGAGACCGCGGCGTTGGCGAGGCCGAACGCCTGCTGTTCATCGGGGGCCTCCGCATAGATCGACAGGATCGGCTCGTACGGATCGGCCTGCAGCTCGAGTCGGTACGGATCACGCGAGTCGACGATCTGCCCGGCGTGCTGCTCGCTGCCGGCCTGAGTGAACTGGATCGGGACGGAGCTGGTGATGTCGGCGACCCCGGACAGCTCGTCGGCCGGCAGGCCCGCGCGCTTGGCGATCGCGTCGAGCACCGGGGTGGTGGTCATCAGCCGGCCGTACAGCTCGGCGCGCTTCTGCAATGAGCTGAGGTCCTGCGGCAGAGCGGTGCGATCGATGATCGACGGGCTGGGATCGTCGACGAAGACATGGGTCGTGGCCCCCGCCACCTCGAGGTTGCCGGCGGTGTTGAGCTTCGCGCACGCGGCGGCGATCAGCGTGCTCGCCACGAGCAGCGCCAGCACCAGCCGGTGTCGTCTGAAGAAACCAAGCATCACGCGCGCATCCGACCGACCAACGGCGGCGACCCGCCCCGACTTCCTCGGCGGTGGGCGCGGAACCGGATTCGGGCGCGGAATGCCGTCCCGCCGCGGCGGTGCGGTCTCCCGGCGGGCGGAAGAAGCCCCCGCATCCGGCCGTTGGTCGAACAGTTTTCAAATTCCGAATCAGCAGGAGTGTTTCCCGCATGACTGACAATGGCACTGGCCCCGGGGAGCTGCCCCCCTTCGCTCGACGTGGCAACGGGCTCGCGCCCGCGGCCCCCGAGCCCGGACAGCTCATCCTCGTGACGGGTGGCGCCGGCTATATCGGCTCGGTCCTCGGGCGACGCCTGCTCGACCGCGGTTACCGGGTGCGCATTCTCGACCGGCTCTACTGGGGCCGCGGTCCGATCACGCCGCTTCTCGATCGGGTCGAGCTCGTCGAGGCCGACGTGCGCGACATGCCCGCCACGGCGCTGGACGGCGTAGACGCCGTGATCCACCTGGCCGGGCTCTCCAACGACCCGACCGCCGAGTACGACCCCGAGGCCAACTGGCAGATGAATGCCGTCTCCACGGAGAAGCTCGGACAGGCCTGCGTCGACCGCGACGTCGAGCGGCTGGTCTTCGCGTCCTCCTGCTCGCTGTACGACGGGCTTCCGCCCGGAATGCACGACGAGACCGCGGCGATCCAGCCGCGCGGCGCATATGCCACCTCCAAGCGCTACGGCGAGGAGGCCCTGCTGTCGCTCGCCGGCGATGGATTCTGCCCGGTCATCCTGCGCAACGGCACCGTCTACGGCCACAGCCCTCGGATGCGCTTCGACCTGGTCGTCAACACGTTCGTCAAGGACGCGTTGCTCAAGGGTCAGCTCTCGCTCCACGGCGGCGGCTGGATGTGGCGCCCGCTGGTGGACGTGCGCGACGTCTCGGACGCGATGATCGCCGCCATGGAGGCGCCGTCCGACCTCGTCCGCGGCGAGATCTTCAACGTTCTGCACTCCAATTATCAGATCCGCGAGCTCGCGATGCTGGTGGCCGGCTCGGTGCAGCTGATCGGCCGCACGGTCGTCCTCAAGGAGGAGCCCGCCCCGCGCCTCACCCGCGACTACGAGTGTGCGAACACCAAGCTCGCCGCTCGTCTCGGTTTCCTGCCGTCGCGCTCGGTCGTGGAGGCGATCGACGGCATTCTCGCGTCGATCGACGTCGAGGACAAGACGATGCTCACCGATCCGCGGTTCTACAACATCCGCTGGCTGGAGCTGCTCACCGAGTTCGTCCCGCAGATCGACAACTTCCGGGCGGCTCTGTGAGCACGCAGCGCGCACTCATCACCGGGGGAGGGGGCCAACTGGCGTCCGACCTCTACGACCTGCTGCAGGGGGACGCGGAGGTTCTCGCGCTGCCCCACGGCGGCCTCGACGTCACCGACGACGACGCCGTCGGGGCAGCATTCTCCACGTTTGAACCGACGGTCGTGTTCAACTGCGCCGCTTTTCACAACGTCGAGGTGTGCGAGCGCGAGGAGGACCGGTCGTTCGCGGTCAACGCCCGCGCGGTCAAGCGGCTCGCCACACGCTGCGCCGAGACGAACGCCAAGTTCGTGCATCTGAGCACGAACTACGTCTTCGACGGCGCCGCCTCCGAGCCCTACGACGAGGCCGACCTGCCCGACCCGCGGAGCATCTACGCGATCTCCAAGCTGGCGGGCGAGTATGCCGCGCTGGCGTACGCCCCGGAGGCGCTCGTCGTGCGGACGGCGGGCCTGTACGGGCTGCACGGCAGCGCGTCCAAGGGCGGCAACTTCGTGACGCGGATGATCACTCGCGCTCGCGAGCAGGGAGCCCTGACCGTCGTCGCCGACCAGCGGCTCACCCCGACGTTCACCGCCGATCTGGCCGCGGGAATCCTGGCGGCGCTCGAGGCCGGCGTCAACGGAACGCTGCACGTGACGAACTCGGGGGCCACGAGCTGGCACGGGTTCACCGAGGCGATCATGGAACTGGCCGGCGTCGAGGTGCCGGTGGCGCAGGGAACCACCACGATCGCTCCGGGCGCGGCTGACCGCCCGTTGAACGGCGTCCTGCGCTCGTCCGCATCGGAGCGCGCCGGTCTGGCGCCGCTGCGGCCCTGGCGGGACGCACTCGCCGACTACCTCGAGCGCGCCGGCTTGCTGGCCGGCGCCACCGCTTGACACTGGATACCCAATGAAAGAGAGAGACTGATGAAGCGTCTGGAGACTCGGCTTGATGGGCCGATCCTGATCGAGCCCCGGGTCCTCGGCGACGAGCGTGGCTTCTTCTGCGAGACCTATCGGCGTGAGGTGTTCGCCGAGTTGGGGATCCCGGAGGAGATGGTCCAGGACAACCACTCGCGGTCGGGCAAGGGGATCGTGCGCGGGATGCATTTCCAGATCGGCGAGGGCGCTGCCAAGCTCGTGCGCGTCGCCCGCGGAGCGATCGTCGACGTGATGGTCGACATCCGACGCGGCTCGCCGACGTTCGGGGAGTGGGAGGCGTTCGAGCTGACCGAAGAGAACATGCGCTCGGTCTACTGTCCGGTCGGCTTCGCGCACGGCTTCTGCGTCCTGTCCGACGTCGCGGACGTCATGTACAAGCAGAGCAGCTACTACGCCGACGCCACGGAGCGTGGCATCGCGTACAACGATCCCGACGTGGCCATCGCGTGGCCGCTGCCGGTCGACCAACTGAAGCCCTCGCAGCGCGATGCCACGGCGCCGCTGCTGCGGGACATCGAGTCCGAGCTCCCGTTCGTCTTCGGGGCGACGGGCGACGCGGTGCCACTCGCGCGCTAGCTGCGGACCAGAAGGGGGCGTCTCGAACCATGTTCTTCACACGGATGTACACACCGAACAGGCAACGGGTTCTGGCGGTCGCTTCGAGCGGCGGCCACTGGGTCCAGCTGCGCCGGCTCGTGCCGGCGTTCGAAGGTCACGATGTCGCCTACATGACGACCGACAAGGGCCACCGCTCGGAGGTGGGGGGCGCTCGGTTCTACGCCGTGTGTGACGCCAATCGCTGGGACAAGCTCGCGCTCGCGCGCTGTGCGCTGAAGATCGCGTGGGTGCTGCTCCGCGAGCGGCCTTCGGTCGTGGTCTCGACCGGCGCCGCCCCCGGCTACCTCGCGATCCGCTGCGCGCGCCTGATGGGCGCCCGGACTCTGTGGATCGACAGCGTCGCCAACATCGAGGAGCTGTCGATGTCCGGACGGCTGGCGAGTACGACCGCCGACCTGTGCCTGACGCAGTGGCCGCACCTGGCCGACGAGCGCATCCGTTACCTCGGAGCGGTGCTGTGATCTTCGTAACGGTCGGGACGCAGCTGGCCTTCGACCGTCTGATCATCGCGGTCGACAGTTGGGCGGGCGCCGCCCCCGGGCGAGAGGTGTTCGCGCAGATCGGTCCGACGCGGCTGGCTCCCCGCCACATCGAATACGCGCAGTTCGTCCCCCCGGCGGAGTGCGACGAGCGTATGCGCGCCGCGACCGCGGTCGTCGCGCACGCCGGCATGGGGACGATCCTCACCGCGCTGCAGCTCGGCAAGCCCCTGCTGGTGCTGCCGCGCCGCGCGGCACTCGGCGAGCACCGCAACGACCATCAGATCGCGACGGCGCAGCGGTTCGCCGAGTTGGGCAAGGTCAACGTGGCGCTCCACGAGTCAGACCTGCCGCGGGGCCTCGACGGGTTGGCCCGCACGCCGGTCCAGCCCCGTCTCGATCCCTACGCTCCAGACGCCTTCCTCGCCGAGCTCCGGGCCTTCATCGTCGGCGGCCCGTTGCGCATGCCGGCCGCGCCCGAGATCGACCGCAGCGTCGCCTAGCCCGCGTCGTCCGGGCCTGAGCCCGCCCGCGCTCGCGCGGCGCGTCTGCGTTTTTCGGATCGCGCGTCCTCTGGCCGCGTAAGTCTGCGGCGATCTCCCGCGTTGATCATCCGAAGAGGTACGATGACCAATGACCAAGGCCATGATGGCCGATGGCATGCTTTGCGCGGTTGGGGCGACCGGCAGAGCGCGGTTGACACCCGCAATGCCGTATCCGTCGCCCGCGGCCCGCGCCGCGCTGAGGTCGTCTCCGTGACGCGGGCCCGTTCCCAGTGATCGTTGACGCCACACCGGTATGAGCCCCGAACCTAAATCGCTACGCCGCCTCGTCGGACGCAGCGCCGCGTGGAGCACCCTGGACGTGGTCGTCGGGCGGTTCGGCCAGTTCGCTCAGGGCATCATCGTCGCGCGGATCGTGGCGCCGAAGCAGTTCGGGGTGTTCGCCATCGCGCTCGTCGTCCACACCGTGGTCGTCAACATCAGCGAGCTCGGCGTCAGCGCCGCGCTGATCCGCGATGACCCGGAGGGAACCCGCCGCACGGCGCCCACGGTGGCGACCATCAGCCTGGTGACCGGTCTCGTCCTCGGCGGCATCGTGGCGTTGCTCTCGCCGGTGTTCGCCAGCAGCCTGGGCTCCGTGCACGCCGCCGCGCCGATCGCCGTCATGGCTCTCAATCTTCCGCTCGCGGGCGTCACCGCCGTCCCCGGGGCACTCCTCAGGCGTGATTTCCGGATGGACCGGATCTTCGTCGCCGATGCCGCGAACATGGTCGTGAGCGGCGTCATCGTGGTGGTGCTGGCGCTCGCCGGCTGGGGCGCGCTGGCGTTCGCCTGGTCCTGGGTGGCAGGTCAGTTCGTGACCTCGCTCATCCTGCTGTGCTACCGGCCCGGGCGGTTCGTGCCCGGATGGAGCCGCGTCGAGGCACGGCGGCTGCTGTCCTTCGGCCTCCCGCTCGCCGGCGCCAACCTGCTGGCGTTCCTGGTCCTCAACGTCGACTACATCGTCGTCGGACGCGTCCTCGGAGCGGATGCGCTTGGGCTGTACATGCTCGCCTTCAACATCTCCGGCTGGCCCAGCAACGTGTTCGGCGCGGTCATCCGCAGCGTGTCCCTGCCGAGCTTCGCCCGTCTGCAGTTAGACGGGGAGGCGATGCCGAAGCACTTCCTGCGCGCGCTGACCGGGATCGCGGGCGTCACCCTGCCGATCTGCCTGATCATCGGGGGGCTGGCCCATCCGGCCGTCGTCGCGCTCTACGGGCCACGCTGGTCGCGGGCGGCCCCGGCGCTCGTTGGCCTGTCGGTGCTCGGCGCCGGGCGAATCCTCCTCGAACTGTGCGGGGACTTCCTCGTCTCGCTCGGGCGCACGAGATCCGTGCTGGTCGCGCAGGTCCCCTGGCTCATCGCCCTGGCGACGACGCTGATCCTCGTCGCGCCGCGGTACGGCATTCGTGGGGTCGGGTTCGGGCAGGCGTTCGTGGTCGTCTGCGTCATGGGGCCGGTGTACCTGACGCTGCTGCGGCGCGTCGGGGTGCACCCGCTGGCGGTGTTGCGCAGCCTGTTGCCAGGTCTCGTCTGGGGCCTGTTGGCGGGACTGTCCGCATGGTATGTCTCCTCGCACGTCGGCCAGCCGTTCTTGGCCTGCGTCGCGGGTGGCAGCGTCGGCCTGATGGTCATGGCGCTCCCGTTCGCCGGCAGGATCGAGCACGCCGCGTCGATCGTCAACGCCCGGTTGCAGGCCCGCCTGCGGGCGAGCCGGCGGCCGGCGCCGGCGCCGGCGCTCGATCCGGCCGACGGCGCCGTGCGGGCAGCGCGGCTGGTGGTCGAGGTCCGTGCTCCGGTCCTCGATCACGACCCCGCCTCCATCGCGGCGGAGACGGGCGCGACCGCGACGCCGTACGTATCGTAAGGACGCACTCCGTCGCGCTCGCCCGCGTGGTCGCGATCGCCGCGCTCAGGCTGCCGTTGACCAGAGTGAGGGTCAGTTTCCTGCTGTGGATGACCCCGACCCCCGACCGCGACCGCGATCGGTGAGCGGCCGGCGGTCCCGCGAGCTCAGCCCGACCGGCGGCGCGTGTACCGAGCGGCGCCGCGCAACGCCGGAGCGATACGCGAGGACCTCACCGCGGCGACCATGCTGCGGCGGGCCGCGACCGTCCGGTGGCGCAGCGGGCTGCGGCTCAGCTCGCCCTGACAGACGATCTGATGGCCGGTCATCGCCCGACGCTTGTAGTCGTCGAGTCCACGCCCGAGGTCGATCCGCTCGAGTCCCAGCTCGGGCGCGGCGTCGATCATCGCTCGCAGCAGCACCCATCCGGGAGACAGACGCGAGAACTCAGGGTTGTAGACCGGAAACCACCAGTGGAGCACGGGCCCGGCACGGAGGCCGAAGTGCGCCGCGAGCAGGTCCGGGCCGACGTAGACCGCCGAGAGCATGCCTCCGAAGGAAGCGTCCCGCGTGGCGAACAGCCGACGCAGAAGGCCGATGTGCCGTGGGTCGGCGAAATAGTCACGCGCGCCGGTCGATCGATATTGACGCCGCTTGAGATCGATGACGGTCTCCAGCACAGCGGCGTCGGACGATTCGACGACAAGCCGGACGGGTCCGTGGTCTCGCTCGGCCTTCCGGCTGAGCCGCCGCGCCTCGGCGACCTTGTCCTTGCCGCTGCGCGAGGCTCGCGACAGATATCCGTCGATCCCGCCCGCGACCTCCATGTACGGCGAGTCCTGGCGGCCGAATATCCACGGCTCGAAGCCGGCGAGGCCGTCGCGCATGTGGTCAAAGCTGTAGGACGACGCTCCCGTCGCGCCGATCGCAGCCGCGATATCGTAGTCGCGGCCCGGCTCGCAGATCGGCCCCTGAAAGTCGGCTGCGGGAAACCCTGCCGGGCGGCACGTCCGCCGGTCGAGCTGGACGGGCAGAAACGAGCTGATCGCCCCTGACGAGTCATCAGCGACGATGATCCGGACGCCGGGGTCGGTCGCCGCCACCGCAGCGGTGAATTCCGGATGGAAGTAGGGACTGTCGAGCGCCGGGTTGGACGCTCTCAGCTCGAGCCATCGATCCACGATGCCCGGCTTGAGATCGCCCACCTCGAGGACCCGATGGCCGACCTGGCCGTCGCTGCGGGCGGGGCCGCGGCTCGTGGTGCCGGCGTCGGCCGCGGATGTCATCGCCATCGCTTGACCGCCAGCTTCGCGCGCCGGCCAAGCGCCTTGTAGGTGGGTGAGTCGAGCGCGGCGATCCCATCCAGCAGCGCAGGCCCGTCGGACGGGCCGACGCTGGTGCGGGCCTGGAGGAAGTCGCTCGATCGGGCGACTCCGCGATCGCTCGTGTAGACGTGGTGATAGCCGCAACGCCGCAGGGTGCGTAGCACCCTTCGATCGTAGGAGCCAAACGGACACGCCGCTCGCGTGATCGGGCGGCCGACCGCGCGCTCGATCACCGTTCTGGCCTCGACCAGCTCCTCGTGCAGCTCACGCTCGTCGAGTCCGCGCCACGGGCGGTGGCGCATGCCGTGGCAGCCGATCTCCATCCCGGCAGCCGACAATGCTCCGATCGCGCTCTCGTCGAGAAAGCCAGGCGTTCCGAGTCGGCCGGCGACGACGAAGAAGGTCGCGCTCAGTCCGCGTTCACGCAGAGCCGGAAGAGCATGCTCGAGATCGGACGCGTTTCCGTCGTCGAAGCTGATCGCGATGTCGTCGCGACCGGCGGCACGGTCGAGCAGCGCGACGAACTGATCGCGGCTGATCCACACGTCCCGCTCGCCGGGATCAAGGTCCCGGTCGGGCGTTCCGACGCCATGGAAGGTGATATTGATCGAGCGCTCGAGCACCACAGCATCAACGTGGGTCGTCCTGCACCGCTTCCGCGCCGGCCGCGTGCGATTCCGGCGGCGCGCCAAAAGAAGCTCCGGGGGCCTGCCGTTTGTTCGGCGGAAGGGAGAGTAATGTCGCTCCCCCTACTGCGCGCCGATCTTTCAGGGCGCACCTCCTTCATGGTCACCATCACGATCCTCCGCGCCCTCTGGCTCCGCCGACGCGTCGTTATCGGCGTCTGCGTGCTCGCCGCCCTTGTCGGCGCCGCCGTCATGTTCGGCACGCATCGGTCTCAGGTCGGCGTGGCGACTCAGCGGATCCTCGTCGATACGCCGGACTCCCAGATCGTCGACCTCTCGCCACAGGATTCCGGAGAGCTGGGCTCACAGACCCTGCTGCTCGCCAGCCTCATGGCCGACGGCCCGATCAAGACCCTCATCGCGCACGACGCGGGCCTCCAGCCCGACCAGATCGCAGGCTCATCCCCGTCGCTGACGGTGTCCGCGCCGACGGCAGCTCCGTCGGTCTCGACGCCGAAGCCGTACAGCCTGACTTCGCAGATCATGACCGATGCTGCGGGCGACGATCTGCCGATCATCGAGGTCGCCATCCGGGCGCCGACGAGTGCCGAGGCTGCCAAGCTCGCCGCCGCGGTGGTCACGGGCGTGCAGGGTTACGAGGCGTCGATCGCATCCTCCGAGCACATCGCGACGGGTCAGCGCCTCCAGATCACGGGGTTGGCCGCGCCTCAGGTGACGACCGCGACGCAGGGCACATCGAGCATTCTGGCGATCATCGCCGCCCTCGTCGTGCTCGTGCTGGGGTGTGTGCTCGTGGTGGCGATCCCGGCGCTGGCGAGCGATTGGCGCGACATGTCCGCGCTCGAGCGCCTCGAGCGCGATGAGCTGCTCATCGGGCAGTTCGGTCCGTTGCCGCACGCAAGCCCGTTCGACCGTCGCTCGCTGCCCAGCGGCGATGGCGACGACCTGCTGCCCGACGATCACGAGGCCGAGTTCGGTGACGGCGACCTCGATGATCTCTCCGAGACGCTGGCTCGCGACGAGTCCTGAGCGACCGCGCCACGGACATTGAGATCGAGGCGAGGACCTCGGCAATGGTCCTGGCGGCGCTCTGAACGGCGATGTGACTCATCGTCAGCGCTCGGACCCGAACGACGGGCGGGTCGATTTCCCGGAGGCGGTTGCACTCGCCACCGCGAGCGCTGAAACGACCACCACCGGATGTCGTTGTCGCTGCCCTGCCGGTACGAGATGCGCAGGGCCGGCGCCTGGCCGCATGGCCGGCGCCGGCCCTGCGGCCAGGGCCGGCGCCTGGCCGCATGGCCGGCCCGAGTGCCCTGCGAGAACCCGGGATGAGCGGGAAGCTCGAACATCGGGCCGCCATGCCACGCGAGGTCGTGGGCCGGGTTGTCGAATCGACCAGCCCATTGTCCGGGGTGAACGTACAGTGGGTGCCCGCCGCCGGCTGGAGCGCGGCGAGCACGCCGGGGGCCGCGACCGGTGGCCCCGCTACGAACGAGAGCCCCCGCCCGTGCTCTGGAGATGCTCTCCTGGGCACGGCCGGGGGCTCCGAACCGCTTTGCGCCGATCCACCGGCGGACGCTCGGCCGGTGAGGCCGAGCGTTCACAGCATGCGCTTGGTCAGGCGGCCATCAGCTCGCGCGGCGCGCGGGTGCACGGCGCGGAGTCGAGCCGGACGAGCTCCCGCTGCAAAGCGCGGCGGCCACGGTGATGCAGTCCGTGGATGGAGCTCTCGCTCCGACCCAGCTGATCGGCGATCTCGCCGGGGGTGAGTCCGACGAGGTGGCGCATCAGCACGACCTGGCGCTGCTCCTCGGGAAGCGAGGCCAGGGCGGCACGCACGGTCTCGGCGCGATCGAGGTCGATGCCGGAACTGCGGTCCGGATCGATCACGTTCTCAGTCGGGGTCAGCCGATTCGCGCGGAGATGGTCGATCGCGACGTTGCGGGCCATGCGCAGCAGCCACGCGAAGAACGGCACGCCACGGTCGTCGTACTTGGCGATCGTGTTGATCAGCTTGGCGAAGACGTGCTGAGTGACGTCCTCGGCCTCGTGATCATCACGGACGATCGACCGGACATAGCCGTAGATGTTGTGCACATAGGTGACGTATAGGAATTGGAGCGCGTCTCGGTCTCCCGCCTTGGCGCGCTCGATGGCTAGACGGGTCCTGCGGGTCGTCTGTTCAGACTCGTCGAGCGCGGTGCGGCTCCGAAAGCCGATTGCCCCCGACGGCGCAGCATGCAGTTGCGGCGTCACGTAAGTGCTCCTTGTGGTCCGTCATATGGATTAGATGAGACCCGGGCCCTCGATCCGCGCCCCAAATGGGATGCGGGCCCAAGCCTCCTGACTACACTCGCCCCAGCGAGAACACTGCTCTTCTCGCGTTATTGAGTGTACAGAGTATGTTCCGGGCGCAGGCCCTGGTCAATGACCGGTAGGGCTTATTACGGGTGTTCAGTCGACTGAACACCCGTAGTTCCCGCGGACGCCGCCTCGGTGCAACCTCCGCAGCCTCCCGATCAGGGAAACCCACGCACATCCTCCGAGCCCGGCAGAAAACGGCGGCGCTCGCCGTTGATCAGAGTGATGCGGAACCCGAGAGTCCTGATTGCGGAGTGCGCTCCGGCGCGCGCCGGCATCCGGAGCGCGCTCGGCCCCGATATCGAGATCTGCGCCGAGGTGGGTGACAGCGAGAACGCGATCTGCGCCGCTCACCAGACCCAGCCGGACGTGTGCCTCGTCGGTCGCCGGATCCCCGGTGACTGGATTCGGGCCGTCGGAGGCATCTGCCGTGCCGCTCCGGCGGCCGGCGTCGTCATCCTCGCCGAGGTCGGCGACGTCGACGACCTGCTGCAGGCCGTCCGCACCGGCGCGATCGGCTACCTGCCGGGACCGCTGGACGCCGAGCGTGTGCAGAACATGCTCGCCTCGGTGGCGGCCAACGAGGCGGTGATCCCGAGCTCGATGATGCTCGAGCTGCTCGCCGAGCTGCGGGTCGGCGGCGACGGACTCACCACGCGTGAGGTTCAGGTCCTGCGGATGCTTCGCCGGGGCCACTCCACCGCGGCGATCGCCGAGCGGCTGGCGATCGCGCCGGTGACCGTCCGCCGGCACATCTCCGAGCTCGTCCACAAGCTCGGCGTCGAGGACCGCGCCGCGCTGCTGCAGACGCGACCGATCACCGGCACGTACGCGCGCACCGGATGAACGTAGAAACCGGCGATTCCGCCCGTTGTTCGAGAGTAAGAACCAGTGGATAGGAACGGGACGGGCCAGGAATGAATCTCTCGCACCACGACAGAGACGTGCCAGACCGCGTCGAGACCGCTCTCGAGGCGAGCTGCGGCGTTCTCGTCACGCTCGAGTCGATCCATCGGCACGCGGATGAGTCGACAAGTGAGCTCCTGACCGTGCAGGCCCACGTGCAGCAGGCGATCGAGTCGCTGCGCCGCGCGATCGCCGAGCTGCGCCTGGCGCGCACCAAGTCCCCGTCACCGATGGCGCTCGGCTTCGTGGCGGCGGCATCGAACGAGCCGCTCGCCGGCGAGAGCTGACGAAGCCCGGCCCGCGGGGGTCAGTCGAGTCCGCGCCGGACGGCGTAGATCGCCGCCTGGACCCGACTGGGCAGGCCGAGCTTGGACAGGATGTTGGAGACGTGGTTCTTGGCGGTGCTGGGGCTGATGCTCAGCGTCGCCGCAATCTCCGAGTTCTCCATGCCCCGGGCGATCAGCCGCAGGACGTCGAGCTCGCGCGATGAGAGCTCCTCGGGCGTGCCGTCGTCGGGCTCGTCAAACGCCTCGACGCGCCGGGCGCGCCCGAGAATCACCTCCGCGGCCCGCGGCGACAGCCATGCCGCGCCGTAGACCGCCGCTCGCACGGCTGCCACGACGTCCTCGATCGGCGTGTCCTTGGCCAGGAAGCCGCACGCGCCGGCGTCGAGCGCGGCGGCGACGTCCTTCTCCTCGGAGAGCACGGTCAGCACCACGATCCTCGTCGCCGGGTTGCGCTCGAGGATCTCCCGCGCCGCCTCGTGACCCTCCAGATCGGGCATCCGGAGGTCCATCAGCACGACGTCGGGACGCAGCTCATCAGCCAGCCGGACGCCCATGCGTCCGCCCGACGCCTGGGCGACGACATCGATTCCGGACCGGGATGCGAGCAGCGACGCCAGTCCGGTTCGGAACAGGTCGTGGTCATCGACCACCATCACGCGAATTGCCTCGTCCGGCTTGACGATCATTCGTTCCTGCAATCACGCCCTCGTCGGAGCCCCTTGACCAGCGTCACCACATCCTGTGCGCTGACGTCGCGAGAGTATAGCCGTGATTCGTCAGCGCGCGAACGCCGCCACTGCGTCCGCGATCCGCTCCACGTCGGAGTCGGTCATCGAGGGATGCATGGGCAGCGAGCAGATCCGTCCCGCCAGCCGCTCGGCCACCGGCAGGGCGCCGGGCGAACCCTCGTACGCAGCCGTGCGGTGGATCGGGATCGGGTAGTGGATGCCGGTCGCGATGCCGGCCGCCGCCAGATGGTCGCGCAGGCCGTCGCGATCGTCGCTCTCGACCACGAACTGATGAAAGACGTGGTCGCGACCGTCAGCGACCGGAGCCGGCGGCGTGACCGGCCCGCCGGAGAGCGCCGCCATCAGCCCGGCGCCCACGCGCCGCCGGCCCTCGTTGGCATCGTCGAGCCGGCGCAGCTTGACGCGCAGGATCGCGGCCTGGAGCGCGTCGAGCCGACCGGTTGTGCCCACGATCTCGTGGTGATAGCGCGTCCGCTCGCCGTGGGCGTGCAGGAGCCGGACATGGTCGGCCAGGCGGTCGTCGTTGGTGACCACTGCGCCGCCGTCGCCCCAGGCGCCGAGGTTCTTGGCCGGATAGAACGAGAAGCAGCCGGCGTCGGCCAGCGAACCCGCGCGCCGCGTGCCGAGCATCGCCCCGTGGGCCTGGCAGGCGTCCTCGACGACCTTCAGATCGTGCTCCCGCGCGACTGCGATGATCGGGTCGAGGTCGACCGTGCGCCCGTAGAGGTGAACGGGGATCACGCACCGCGGTGATCAGCGACGTCTCGGGATCGACGTCCAGGAAGCGCGGCGTCGCCCCGACGAGCGTGACCGCCTCGGCCGTGGCGATGAAGCTGTTGGCCGGAACGAGCACCTCGTCGCCGGGCCCGACGCCCAGCGCGCGCAGCACGAGGATCAGCGCCTCGGTGCCCGACGAGACGCCGATCGAGTGCGCGACGCCGCAGTACTCGGCGTACTCGGCCTCGAAGGCCTCCACCTCGGGCCCCATCGTGAAGGCGGCCCGCTCGGCGACCGCACGGACGCGTTCGAGGAGTTCCTCCATCAGCTCCGGGTCGGAGTTGTCGAGCCGCGTGAGCGGAATATCGTTCGTGGTCAGCATCTGAGCTCTTCCATGTCCAAGGTGCGAGGATCGGCGATTTCCCGCCGACAAGAGTAACGTCCCACAGGCCCCGAAATCTCCGCCGCGGCGGCGAGGAATGTTCGTGGCGCCCGCCGGCGGGAGGTTTCACGGCGTCCTTTGAGGTGTCATCATGACCGCGGCAGCGCGGCTCTGACCGCCGCCGCTGGACGTCGATGGTGATCCTCGGGCCTGCTTCCTTCATGCACGCGACATCGCGTCGCCCGGGCCCCCGGAGGGCCTGGTGAGTCGTCGTGCCCGGGTGCTGCTGTATGGCACGGTCGGCGGGCTGATCGTCGCCGGCACCGTCGCGGCGGCGGTCGTGCCCGGGATGACCGGTCAGGTGCTGGCGATGCTCCTGATCGGGGTGGGGATGGTGGGCGTGATCAGCGTCATCTTCCTCGAGGTCGGGTTCAGCGAGGACCGCGACCGCGCCCGCGATGAGGCGAGCCAGGCGCGGCGGCCTCCCGCCGGCCCGGACGCATCCGCGCGTCGGCGGCCGCCGCCGTCGCCGCACCCTTCGACCCCGCATCCACCGTCGTCGCGCCGCCCGGCTCCACGCCGTCCGGAGCGTCTGCGTGGCGAGCGTCGACGGCTTCGGTAGCGCGGCGGGGGTCAGCCCGTGCTGCAGTCGGCGCCCGGGCGGATGCCGTTGACGGCCAGGCAGGCCTGGGCGACCCGCGGCTCGTGCGCGGCCCGGATCGTGAACCGGTAGTACTTGCCCAGCCAGCCGGGATGGGAGATGCTCACGCTGAGCTGCGCGCCGACCCGCAGGTGACGGCCACCGACGGTCGAGGTCAGATCGAGCATCGCGGCGACCCGGCACGGGTGGCCGCTCCGGCGGGCGCACGCCCTCGCGGTGCGTGGCGCCACCCTCCGGCGCGCGAACCCACAGCCCGGGCCGGTGCAGGCGAGCGCGACCGACATCCCGGCCTGGACGCCGGAGATGACCATCGACTTGACGATCGTGTAGGACGGCGTGAAGAAGAACGTCCAGGACATGTAGGCGTTGACGAAGCCGACCGCCGGGATCGGCGTCACGGTGACCGGGACGGTCGGGGCGGTCGCGGGCGCGAAGTCGCTGTTGCCGCTGTAGGTCGCCGAGATCTGATGGCGGCCGAGGGTCGTGTACGTGACGAGGCACGTCGCCTGCTCCTTGATCACCGCCTCGTAGCGGCACCCGGCGATCGGCGTGCCGCCGTCGAGGAAGGTGACATTGCCGAACGGCTGCGTCGGCTGGGTGTTGCCCGCGGCGGGCAGCACGTCGGCGGTGTAGGTCGTCGGCGTGCCGATCTGGGCCGGCAGGCTCACCGACACCGAGATCGTGCTCGGGGCCTGGCCGACGACGAGATCCGCGGGGGTGCTCGACGACGCGCCGGCGGACGTGGTGCCGTCCGGGGTGAAGCTCGCGACGAGCGTGACCGCCGACGCGATGAACCCGGTCACGCACGACACGCTCACGCTCGGGCCGGTCGGCGAGACGGGCAGGCCGGAGCAGCCGTCGATGATGATGCCGTTGGACTCGACGGTGACCGAGCCCGACGGCGGCGACGCAGGGTCAGAGGACGTCACCGTCGCGATCACGATCACCGTCTGATCGGCGACCGGGGAGGTCGGATACGTGGTGAGCGCGGTGGTCGTCGTCGGCGCCGCGACCGCCGCGACCGCCGCGATCGCCGCGACCGGCAGGCCGGCGAGCGCCGAGCGGACACCACCCGATGTCAACAGCCGGGTGTGACTTCGGGCAAAACGCGCGCGCGCCGTGCATGAGTGACGGCGGTCGGTGCAGACAAACACCCGGGCGCGTGTCGGGCCCACGCGTGTGTCACTGACACGGTCGCCGGCGATCGCCGGTGCGGCCAGGCTCAGCAGGCCGGCGCACGCCAGCCCGCCGAGCACGAGGGCACGGCGCAGCCGGGTGACAGATCGCTGTCGTCCCGCAGGCAAAACCTGCACAAAGCTGCTTATCTCTCCGAGGTCTCTTGCCATGTGCAATCTGGACACTACAGTTGGCCAATCGAGCCAACACAGGGACTCATCGAGGATTCGCGACCGACTGTCACTGCCCTGCCTCCGGCGGTGGACGATTTCGACGGCCGGCCCGACCGCGCCTTCGAGTACGGCGTGTGGCTCGAGCAGCATGGTGATCCGGCAGGCGCCGAACGGGAGTACGCGCGCGCCGACGCCGGCGGACATCCGGCCGCGGCCTGCAACCTCGGCGTCCTGCTCGAGCGCCGCGGCGACGAGGTCGGCGCGCAGGACGCCTATCGGCGCGCGCAGGAGCGCGGCGAGGCCAACGGGGCGTTCAACCTCGGAGTCCTGCTCGAGCGCCGCGGCGACACCGACGGAGCGGTGGTCGCCTATTCGCACGCCGACGGCGCCGGACACGCGGCGGCCGCCGGAAACCTCGGCGCCGTCCTGGCCGAGCGCGGCGAGGTCGACCTCGCCGAGGCCGCATTTCGCCGGGCGCTGGAGCGCGGCGACGCCAACGCCGCGCTCAACCTGGCGGCACTGCTCGCCAGTGCGCCGGCGCCTCCGGTGCCGTCGCCGCGGGTGCCCTCCCCGGCGCGTCGCTCCGCGCGCGCCGGCGCGCGCCCACCGGGGCGCCGGCGCCGGCGCGTCGCCCTGGTCCTCGCCTTTCCGGCCTCGGTCCTGCTGATCGCCCTGGCGATCGGCGCGGCGATCCTCGCCGCCGACGACGGCGGCGCGCCCGCTCGGGCACCGGTTCTGACCGCCGGGCACAGCGCGGCGACCGCGTCCACCGAACGCCCCCCGGCGGCGACGACCTCGGCGCCGACGACCGCCGCACGGCGGTCCCACGCGCACACGCGCGCGCACCACGTGGCCGGGGCCGTCCACCGGAGGGCGAGCCCGTCCCGACGGAGCCCGCGGGCGCATGTGCGCTCGCGCACGTCGAAGCCGCGGTCCAGGCCCGAGCGCGCGACGCGTTCGGTGCCCACCACCCCTGCTGCGGCGGTCGGGGCCGTCACCAGCACCACGTCGACCACTCCCGCGGCGCCGGCGAGCACGGTCGGGTCGCACGCCCCGGCCGTCACCCCGGCGCCGACCGCCACCGTCCACAGCGGGCAGAGCGGGGCGGGCGGGGCGGGCGGCGGCTACGGGTCGGCATCGGGAGGGGTCACGAGTGCGGGCGGCTCGAGCGCCGGCTCGGGAGGCACCGGCGTCGCCAGCGGCGGCGGCTGAGCCCGCGTTCTGAGGCGACGCATCCTCGCCCGGCGGCGAGGGAGGCCGGTAAGCTGGTGAATCCCGGTTCACCACCCGACGCAGAGGAGAGCGCCTTGGACCTCAACGACACTCCGGAGCAGGCCGCCTATCGCGCCGAGGCCCGCGCGTGGCTGGAAGCCAATACGCAGCAGGCGCCGCCCCGCTCCGGCTCGTTCGAGGACACGGCATACATCGACGCACGCCGGGGGTGGCAGCGCCGCCTCGCACAGGCGGGGCTCGCCGCGGTGACGTGGCCGACGGAATTCGGTGGACGGGGTCTCGGGCCGATCGAGCAGGTGACGGTCAACCAGGAGATCTCGCGCGCGCAGGCGCCGGGGATCCTCGACGTGATCGGGATCGGAATGCTCGGGCCGTGTCTGATCGCCCACGGCTCGCAGGAGCAGAAGAGCCGCCATCTCGGGCCGATGCTGCACGGCGACGAGGTGTGGTGTCAGATGTTCTCCGAGCCCGGGGCGGGCTCGGACCTGGCGGCGATCCAGACCCGCGCGCGTCCCAACGACGACGACAGCTGGACGCTCAGCGGGCAGAAGGTGTGGACGACCAACGCCCACTTCGCCTCGTTCGGCCTGCTGCTGGCGCGGACCAACCCCGACGTGCCGAAGCACAAGGGGCTGACGATGTTCATCGTGCCGATGGACGCCGAGGGCGTGACCGTCCGCGGCCTGCGCCAGATCTCCGGTGAGGCGGAGTTCAACGAGGTCTTCCTCGACGACGTCCGGCTCGAGCCCGACGCCGTCGTCGGCGGGGTCGGCAACGGCTGGGGCACCGCGCTGACCGTGCTCATGTACGAGCGGCTGACGATCGGCTTCGGCTCGGAGAACTTCGGCTCGCCCGCGCGCCTGGCTCGCACCATCGCCGCCGACGACGCGGCGCGCCACGACACCGATGCCCGCCGGCGACTGGGCGAGGTCATCACCGACCTGCTCGCGGTCCGCTTCAACGGCTACCGCGCGCTCACCGCGCTGTCGCGCGGGCAGATCCCGGGGCCGGAGGCCGGGCTGGCGAAGGTGACGATGGTCAACGCGGCGATCGCCGCCACCGACCTCGGCGCCGACGTCGTCGGACCCGATGCGCTGGACTCCGACGGCGAGTGGAGCTACCTGATCTCGTTCCTGCCCGGGCTCAAGTCGGCCGGCGGGACCGAGCAGATCCTGCGCAATACGATCGGCGAGCGCGTCCTCGGACTCCCGCCGGAGCCCCGGCTCGACAAAGGGGTCCCGTTCAGCGAGCTGCGGGCGATCGAGAAGCAGGCGGTGCCACGATGAACTTCGCCCTGTCCGACGAGCAGGTGCTGCTGCGCGAGTCCGCGCGCGGCTCGCTCGCGCGCTTCAAGACGATCGACGCCGCGCGCGACGCGCTCGAGGATCCGGCCGCGCTTCCCGACCTGTGGCCGGCCGCGGTCCAGGCCGGATGGCCGGGGCTGCTGATCGATGAGCGCCACGGCGGGGCCGCGCTCGGTGGATTCGAGGCGCTGCTCGTCGCCGAGGAATGTGGACGCGTGCTCGCCGCCGTGCCCCTGCTCGGCGTGCTGCCGGCAACGGCGATCCTCGATGCCGCCGGCGATCCGGCGCTCGATCGGATCGCCGACGGATCGCTGCGCCCGGCGTTCGTGCCGGCCCGCCCTCCCGGCGAGCTCGAGCCGGCCTGGACGGTGCAGTCGCGGTCGGGCTTTGCCCGTGCCGCCGCGCCGAGCGCGCGCGTCGACGGCGACGAGGTGACGCTCGACGGCGAGGTCGCGTTCGTCCCCGACGCTCCGGGCGCCGGTCTGCTGGTGGCGATCGGCGTCGACGCCTCCGGCGAGCCGGTCGCGGTCGCGATCGCCGGCGACTGCGCCGGCGTGACCGTGGAGGCCGTCACCCGCTACGACGCGACGCGCTCGCTGGCGCACGTGCGATTCGACGACGCGAAGGGTCGCCGGTGCACCGTGAGCCCCGGGGCCATCGAGGACGCGTGGTATCTCGCCCACGCGCTGATCGCGGCCGAATCGATCGGCGCCGTGCAGACGTGCCTGGACGCCAGCGTCGCCTATGCCAAGCAGCGATTCACGTTCGGCCGCGCGATCGGCTCCTACCAGTCGATCAAGCACGAGCTCACCGAGGTGCTGCGCCGGTTGGAGAACGCCCGCGGCCTGGAGTACTACGCCGGTTGGGCGCGCGAGTCACAGCCCGACGAGTTTCCGTTGGCGGCGAGTGCGGCCCGCAGCGCCGCCGGCGCGGCGCTCGACTTCGCGACGCGCGCGATGATCGACGTCCACGGTGGCATCGGGGCGACGTGGGAGCATGACGCGCCGCTGTTCTTCCGCCGTGCGCAGCTGTCGCGCCGCCTGCTGGCGGGGACCCACGACGCGACCGACCGCGTGGCCGAGGAGACGCTGAGGACCGCGGTGGCGGTGTGAGCTCAGCGCGCCGTGCCCGGGCTCGGATACGATTGTGAATCGAGATTCACAGGCTCGCCGAGGAGAGACGCCGCCATGGCCACGATCGAGATCGACAATCCCGCCCGCGAGGTGCTCAATCAGGCGCCGCCGCTGCAGCCGGTCAACCTCTACGACGCCGACCGGGCGCTCGGCGAAGCGCTGGTGCGCGAGGGCGGTGCGTGGGGTGTCGACTCCGCGCGCGAGGCCGGCGCGATCGCCGGCTCGGTGCAGGCCCTGGAGCACGGCCGCCGCGCCGAGCGCAACGAGCCACGGCTGACCACCCACGATCGCTACGGCCACCGGATCGACGCCGTCGAGCTCGATCCCTCGTGGCACTGGCTGCTGCGCGGCGCCGTCGAGCGCCGGATCCACAGCCTCCCGTGGAGCGATCCGCGACCCGGTGGCCACGTCGTGCGGGCGGCGCTGTTCACGCTGTGGAGCAACGCCAACGCCGGCGTCATGTGCCCGGTCTCGATGACCTATGCCGCAGTCCCGGCCCTGCGCGACGGCGCTCCCGATCTCGCCGCCGAATGGGAGCCCCGCCTGACTTCGCCCGACTACGAGCGCGGCGCGCTGGCGGGCATGGCGATGACCGAGCGCCAGGGCGGCTCGGACGTGCGCGCCAACATCACGCGTGCGGAGCCGGTCGGCGACGGCGTCTACGAGCTCCGGGGCCACAAGTGGTTCTGCTCCTACCCGCCGTGCGACGTGTTCCTCGTGCTCGCCCAGACCGGTGAGCCGCCCGCGCCGTCGTGCTTCCTCGTGGAGCGCGGGCCGGGCATGGAGTTCCAGCGTCTCAAGGACAAGCTCGGGACACGGTCGCTGCCTTCCTCCGAGGTCGAGTTCCACGGGATCCAGGCGCGGCTCGTGGGCGAGGAGGGACGCGGCGTGCCGGCGATCATCCGGATGGTCAACCACACGCGGCTGGACTGCCTGCTGGGCTCGACCGCGGGGATGCGCCGAGGGGTCCTGGAGGCGATCCACCATGCGCGCCACCGCCGCGCCTTCGGCGCCCTGCTCGTCGACCAGCCGGCGATGCGCAACGTGCTGGCCGACCTGGCGATCGAGTCCGAGGCGGCGACGGCCGCCGCGCTGCGAGTGGCGCGCAGCTACGACGAGCCCGGGGAGGCCGCCTTCCGGCGCCTGTCCACCGCGGTGCTGAAGTACTGGGTGACCAAGCGCGCCGCGGCGCACGCCGCCGAGGCGCTCGAATGCCTGGGCGGCAACGGCTTCGCCGAGGATTCCGGGATGCCGCTGCTCTACCGCGATGCGCCGCTGAACTCGATCTGGGAGGGCTCGGGGAACGTCGCCGCGCTCGACGTGCTCCGCGCGATCGTCTCCGAGCCCGACGGCCTGCCGGCGTTCCTGGCCGAATGCGAGCGCGCGACCGGCGCCGACCACCGCTTCGACGACCACCTGCACCGCACCCGCGAGTCGGTGGCGATGCTGCTGCGCGGCGACCGCCGGGGCGAGGCTCAGTTCCAGGCGCGGCGGCTGGTCGAGGAGCTGGCGTTGACCCTCCAGGCGTCGCTGCTGGTCCGCCACGCCGCGCCCGCGGTGGCCGACGCGTTCTGCGCCGCGCGGCTCGGCGGTGGCGGCGGGCGCGCCTACGGCACGCTGCCCGCGGGCGCCGACGCCGTGGCGATCATCGAGCGCGCCGTTCCGGCCTGACGTGAGGGAGTGAGGGACGTGAGCGACGGGGGCGACGGGGGCGATGTGGGCACGGTCGTGGTCGGAACCCGGGAGCGCCTGCTGAGCGCCGCGACCGAGCAGATCGTGGCGGGCGGCTATGGCGCGACCTCCGTGCTGGCGATCGCCGAGCGCGCGGGTGTCGCCGCGGGGACGTTGTATCGCCACTTCGCCTCCAGAGAGGAGCTGTTCGTCGAGGTGTTCCGCTCGGTCTGCGCGCGCGAGGAGCGCGCGATGCTCGCCGCCGCCGCCGCGCTGCCGGTCGGCGCCCCGGCGGCCGACCGGCTCGAGGCCGTCCTGACCACCTTCGCGCGGCGCGCACTGCGCAACCCGCGACTGGCCTGGGCGCTGATCGCCGAGCCGGTCGATCCCCGCGTCGACGCCGAGCGAAGCGCCTACCGCGCCCGGTACGCGCAGATGATCGCCTCCGGCCTGACCGCCGGGATCGCCGCCGGCGAGCTGCCCGCGTGCAACGTCGAGCTGACCGCGGCGGCGCTCGTCGGTGGCTGCGGCGAGGCGCTGGTCGGACCGCTGTCGCCGCTCGCCGACGGCGGGCGGGGTGGGCCCGACCCCGCGGACGTCGTCGACGGCCTGCGGATGTTCGTGCGCCGGGCGATGGGAGCGCCGTGAGCGGCCCCCAGGCGGTGCGCGTCCTGCGCGACGGCCCGGTGACGACCGTGCTGCTGTCGCGCCCGCAGCGGCGAAACGCGGTCGACGGGCCAACCGCCGCCGCCCTGGCCGGCGCGTTCCGGGGGTTTGACGGCGATCCCGCCGCGGCGGTCGCCGTCCTGCACGGCGAGGGGGGCGTGTTCTGCGCGGGCGCCGACCTGCAGTCGGTCGGCACCGAGGACCGCAACCGCGTGGCCGACGACGGCGACGGCCCGATGGGGCCGACGCGGATGCGGCTGTCCAAGCCGGTGATCGCCGCGATCGCCGGTCACGCCGTGGCCGGCGGCCTGGAGCTGGCGCTGTGGTGCGACCTGCGCGTCGCCGAGGAGGACGCCGTGCTCGGCGTCTTCTGCCGCCGCTGGGGCGTGCCGCTGATCGACGGTGGCACGGTCCGGCTGCCGCGCCTGATCGGCGCCGGGCGCGCGATGGACATGATTCTCACCGGCCGTCCCATCGGGGCGCGCGAAGCCGAGCGGATCGGGCTCGTCGACCGTGTCGTCGGCGCGGGCGAGAGCCTGCCGGCCGCGCAGCGGCTCGCCGCCGAGCTGGCCCGCTTCCCGCAGACCTGCCTGCGCGAGGATCGCCTGTCGCTGCTCGAGCAGGAGGGCGTGCCGGAGCCGGCGGCGATCGCCAACGAGCTGGCCCACGGCCGGCGCTCGCTGCGCGACGCCGGCGCCGGGGTGGAGCGCTTCCGGTCCGGCGCCGGGCGCCACGGCGCGTTGTAGCGGTGCGGCGCTGCGCCGGCGGCTCGCCCGCCCGGACCGCGATCGCTGTCTAAGAGAAGCAGTGGATGTCGCATATCGGAGCTTAAGGTGGCGTCGTCAGCGTGTGGGGCGCACTCCTGGGGACCAGTGACCCGTTGATTCGGGCAAGACGTCGCTCAAGTCGCCGTCGGTCGGTGCCGAAATGACATGCAGGGCAAGCGATGCCCGCACGATTTTCGACCAAGGGGCTTTGTTTCAGACTATGACTCCAGTTCTCGGCATCCTGCTCGCGCTCGGCTGCGCGCTCACCACCAACGTCGGCTTCCTGTTCAAGCACCGTGGGGCGTGCCAGGCGCCGCCCGTGGACATCCGCCATCCGCTGCGCTCCGCCCGGTCGCTGTTCGCCTCCAAGCTGTTCACGATCGGGATGCTGATCGCCGCCGCCGCGTGGATCTTCCATGTCGGCGCGATGGCCGTCGCCCCCCTGTCGGTCGTGCAGGCGGTCCTCGCGGGCGGCGTCGTGCTGCTGGCGGTGATGGCCGAGCGGACGTTCGGACTGAGCATCTCCCGCCGCCAGTGGCTGGGCATCTTCCTCACCGCCGGCGGCCTGCTGCTGCTCGGCTTCAGCCTTCCCGGAGTCCACGGCGCCCACTCGCGCTTCTCGGTCCCCGCCATGATCGCCTTCGAGGCGGTCCTGCTGATCGCCGGCACGCTGCTGATCATGGGCCCGCGGATCGGAGCGCCCACCGAGCACCACGGCTTCATGCTCGGCGCCGCCGCCGGCATCCTGTTCGGCGTCTCCGACGTCGCCATCAAGGCGATCTCGGGCATCGTCTCCGCGCACGGCGCGCTCGGGCTGATCAACCCCTGGATGGGGATCACGATCATCGCCTCGGTCGCCGCCTTCTACGCGTCGGCCAAGGGCCTGCAGGACGGCGATGCGGTCCCGGTGATCGCGGTCACCGGCACGGCCGCCAACGTCTCAGGCATCGTCGGCGGGATCATCGTCTTCGGCGACCCGCTGTCCGGCCATCCCCTCACGCTGCTCGCCGAGCTGTTCGCCTTCGCGCTCGTGCTGGTGGCCGCCTGGCTGACGCCGGCCCCGGTTCGCGCCGCCGGGCCGGCCATGACCGTCGCCACGGCCTGAGCCGCCGCGTAGTACAACCCGCGGCGTGACCTCGCCGCTGATCGACGCCACCGACCTGCAGCGGTTGCTGCGCGATGGTGAGCCCGCGGCGCTGCTCGACGTCCGCTGGGAGCTGAGCACCGGCCCGGATCGTGTCGGGTTCGAGCGCGGCCACGTCCCGGGCGCGGTGTTCGTCGACCTCGACCGCGATCTCGCCGCGCCGGCCGGGGCCGCCGGGGCCGCCGGGGCCGCCGGCGCGGGCGCCGGCGGCGGGCGCCATCCGCTGCCCGCGGCGGCCGCCTTCACCGAGAGCATGCGGGCGGCCGGGGTCGGCGCCGGCCGGCCCGTCGTCGTCTATGACGCCGCGCCCTCGATGGCGGCGGCGCGCGCGTGGTGGCTGCTGCGCTTCTTCGGCCATTCCGCGGTGCGCGTGCTCGACGGCGGCCTCTCCGCCTGGGTGGACGCCGGCGGCGCCGTGGACACGGGGCCCTGGACGCCGCCACGCGGCGACTTCGCCGCGCGGCCGGGCGCGATGCCGGTGCTCGACGCCGCCGGTGCGGCCGCGCTCGCCCGCGCCGGCATCCTCCTCGACGCCCGCGCGCCCGAGCGCTTCCGGGGCGAGCAGGAGCCGATCGACCCGGTCGCGGGGCACATCCCCGGCGCCCGCAACCGGCCGACGAGCCTCAACCTCACCGCATCGTCGCGCTTCCACGATCCGGCCGCGCTGCGCGAGGCGTTCGAGCGCGCCGGGGTGCGCGCCGGCATGCCCGTCGGCGCCTATTGCGGCTCGGGGATCACCGCGGCCCACGAGGTGCTGGCGCTGGAGCTCGCCGGCGTGAGCGCGGCGCTCTACCCCGGATCCTGGAGCGAGTGGATCACCGATCCCGGCCGCCCGGTCGCCACCGGTCCCTGATGCGCCGCCGCCCCTGACGCTCCGCCGCAGCTCGCGCGCCGCCCCCTTCGCGCGCCGCCGCCCGGCCCGGCCCGGAGGGGGTGTCGGAAACCGGCAATCTGTGACGGATCGGTCATGGCCCCGGCGGGTTCGCGACGGATGAGATGGCTCTCCATACGCCGCTGGTGGGGGCGATGTCGGCGGCCGGCGTGAGTTGGCGTCGCGCGGCTCGTCCCCGCTGCCCGCGCTCGGGTCAACCCGCAGAACGAGACAAATCCGGATCGCCCCGGCGGATTTGTCACGAACTGCCGGTCACCGGCGAACACGGCAGCCAGGAGACGCCGAGCGCTCAGGCGATCATCCACGGCACCCACTCTCGCCGTTGACCCGGCCGGGGCCAGACAAGGCGCGGGACCCGCTCGCCAGCGCCGGCGCCGCGACCTCGCCTAACCTAACGCAGGACGGCTACGACGACACGCCGCCGCTCGCCTCCAGCAGCAGCCGGATGACCTGGTCGGGGTCGTCGTAGGTCGGGATGTGTCCGCATCCGTGCAGGGTCACGAAGCGCGCGCCGGGGATCTCGCGCGCGGCGCGCCGGGCCTGGCGCGGCGGCAGCAGCCGGTCGCGGTCGCCCCACGCGATCGTCACCGGGGCCTCGATCACGTCCCCGCCCGCGAACGGGCGGATCGCCGGCAGGGTCGCGTCGAACCACGGCGCGGCGGCCAGCGCCCGCAGGCTGTCGGCCGCCTCCCGCGGCGAGATCCGGCTCGGCCGGGCCACGAACGGCCCGAGCGCAACGGCGCGCCCCGGCAGCGTGGACATCAGCCCGTCGGCGCTGCCCGCCAGCCGCCGGGCGGCGCGCACCCCGAGCCACAGCGTGGCCCGCGCGGCGGCCATGTCCCCCCGCGAGGCAAACCCGGCAGGCGACAGCGCGGCCGCCGACCGCGCCCGCCCGCGGCGGGCCAGCTCGAGCGCCAGCAGGCCGCCGAGCGAGTTGCCGGCGACGTGCGGCGCCGACTCGATCCCGAGCTCGTCGCGCAGGAACCCATCCACCAGCTCGGCCAGCGACGCGATCCCGGGCGGGGTTCCGGGTGGGGGCATCGGCGAGGTGCCGAAGCCGGGGAGATCGAGCGCGATCACGTCGCGGCGGGAGACCAGGCGGTCGATCACCGGCTCCCACATCTGCCAGCGGCTGCCGATGCCGTGGATCAGGACGAGCGGCTCGCCGTGGCCGGCGCGGTAGTGGCGAAGCTTCATGGCCGCAAACCTACCCGCCCGGAGCCCTCGACCAGCGACCACCTGACATCAGGAACAACGAGTCACCCCGGCACTGGCCACAGCGGACAATTGTGTTTGCCGCGCCGCACGGGTACCGTTGTACAAATCGGCACAACGTAGATGTTCGGAGGCGAGATGGCAAGTACCGAGGAGGCAGTCAGGACCGCGCACAGCTCGATGCAGGAGCTGGCCAAGAGGCATCTGTGGATGCACTTCACCCGCCTGTCGGCCTACGAGGATCATGACATCCCGATCATCACGCGCGGCGAGGGCTGCTACGTCTACGACGAGCACGGCAACCGCTATCTGGACGGCCTCTCGGCGCTGTTCTGCGTGAACATCGGGCACGGCCGGGCCGACATCGCCCAGGCGGCGGTCGAACAGGCCAAGGAGCTGGGGTTCTTCACGACCTGGTCCTACGCGCACCCGCGGGCGATCGAGCTCGCCGCCCGGATCGCCGAGCTCGCCCCCGGTGACCTCAACCGCGTGTTCTTCACCAGCGGCGGCAGCGAGGCCGTCGAGTCGGCGATCAAGCTCGCCCGCCAGTACCACAAGGTGACGGGCAACCCGCTCAAGACCAAGCTGATCGCGCGCGACATCGCCTACCACGGCACCACGCTCGGCGCGCTGTCGGCGACCGGGATCACCGGGCTGCGCCAGCCGTTCGAGCCGCTCACCCCCGGCGGTTGCCACGTGCCCAACACCAACACCTTCCGCCTGCCGCACGGCCTGACCACCGCGGACCTCGCCGAGGCGGTGGCCAAGCGGATCGAGTTCGAGGGCCCCGACACGGTCGCCGCGGTGATCATGGAGCCGGTGCAGAACGCCGGCGGCTGCTTCACCCCGCCCGAGGGCTACTGGCAGCGCGTGCGCGAGATCTGCGACGAGTACAACGTGCTGCTGATCTCCGACGAGGTGATCTGCGCATGGGGCCGCCTCGGCGAGTGGTTCGGCGCCCAGCGTTACGACTACCTTCCCGACATCATCACCACCGCCAAGGGGCTGACCAGCGCCTACGCGCCGATGGGCGCGGTGATCGCGTCCGACAGGGTCGCCGAGCCGTTCCTGCACGGCACGCAGAGCTTCATGCACGGCTTCACGTTCGCCGGTCACCCGATGTGCGCGGCGGTCGCGCTGGCCAACCTCGACGCGCTCGAGCGCGAGGGCATCCTCGAGAACGTCCGCAACAACGAGGGTGCGCTGCGCGGCACGCTGGAGTCGCTGCGCGACATCCCGATCGTCGGCGACGTGCGCGGCGCCGGCTACTTCCAGGCGATCGAGCTCGTCAAGGACCAGGACACCGACGAGCAGTGGTCAGACGAGGAGTCCGAGGTGCTGCTGCGGGGCTTTTTGTCCGGCGAGCTGTACCGCCGCGGCCTGATCTGCCGAGCCGACGATCGCGGCGATCCGGTCATCCAGCTGTCGCCGCCGCTGATCGCCGGGCCCAAGCAGTTCGAGGAGATCGAGGCGATCCTGCGACCGGTGCTCACCGAGGCCGGCGAGCGGATGAAGCAGCTCTCGGCGTAGGCGCGCCGCGCCGGTCTGAGCCGATTCAGGTCCTGCCGCCGATGCTGACCGTCGCGGAGCTGCTCGCCGACCTCGACGTGCGGCTGCTCGCCGGTGAGGCGGCGACCGACGTCCCGGTCCGCTGGGTCCACATCTCCGAGCTGCCCGACCCCACCCCGTGGCTGTCGGGCGGCGAGGTGCTGCTGACCACCGGCATGTCGCTCAACACCGCCGAGCACCAGCGGGAGTTCCTCGCGCGGCTGGCCGACCATCAGCTGGCCGGGCTGGGCTTCGGCGTCGGCTTCGGCCACCGCGCGGTCCCGCCGGCGCTCGTCGCCGCCGCCCAGGAGCGCGAGTTCCCGGTGTTCGAGGTGCCCTACGAGGTGCCGTTCATCGCGGTCACCGAGTCGGCGTTCACGCAGCTGGTCAACGAGCAGTACGCGGTGCTGCGCCGGGCGCTGGCCGCGCACGAGCGGCTGGAGCGGGTCGTGCTGTCCGAGCGCGGGCTCGAGGCGCTGGCCGGCACGCTGGCCACGCTGATCGGCGCCGCCGTGCTCGTCTTCGACGCCCGGGGCGAGCCGCTCGTGCAGCGCGCCTTCCGGCGCGCGCTCGACGAGGAGGCGGTCGGCGCGCTGCGCCACGAGCTCTATGGCCGCCGGCGCGAGGGTCGGGCGTTCCTGCCCTCGCACGCCGACCTGGCCGACCGGTCGCTCGCCCTGCCGGTGTCCGCCGACGGGGTCAACGGCGCCACGGGCGCGCTGCGCGCCGGCGCGGCGGGACCCGAGCGGATCCCCGAGGCGTGGCTGGTGGCGATCAAGGACTCCGGCCCGCTGTCTGACTTCGATCGCCTGACGTTGCACCAGGCGGTGACGATCGTCGCGCTGGAGCTGCTGCGCGGCCGCGTCGCCGGCGACACCGAGCGGCGCCTGGCGGGCGATGTCCTGGCCGGGCTGGTCGGCGGCGAGCTGGCCGGGGTCGAGCTGGCCCGCCGCCTGGAGCCGTTCGGGCTCGCCGAGCGGGTGGCCGCGATCGTCGTCGCGCGACCCGACCACGGGCGCGGCTCGGCGGCGCCGGTCGAGGACGCGCTGTCGGTGGCCCTGCGCGAGGAGGCCGTCCCCGGTCTCGTCGCCTCGGCGGGACCGCTGAGCTGCGCGCTGGTCGCCGGCGGCGACGAGGAGGAGCTGTTCGCGCTCGCCCGCCGGCTGGCCGGGCGCCTGCGGGCCGGCCTCGGCGATGGCCTGGCGCTCGGCGTCGGACGGCCCGTGGCCGGGGTGCACGCCCGGCGCACGTTCCACGAGGCGCGGTGCGCGGTCGAGGCGCTCGCGCTCGGGGTGGGCACCGCGACGGCAGAGCCGCGGCGCAACGGCTCGTCCGCCGGCCATGGCGATCCACGGGTCGCCACCTACAAGGATCTCGGCTCCTTCCAGCTGCTGCTGTCGCTGCAGGAGGACGAGGCGTTGCGCTTGTTCTGTGACTCGATCCTCGGTCCGATTGAGGCCAGCGAGGGACACTACGGAGGTGAGCTGATGCGATCGCTTGAAGCGTTCATCGAAGAGAACGGCCAGTGGGAGCGGGCCGCCCGGCGGCTGTACTGCCACCGGCACACGCTGCGCTACCGGATCCGGCGGGTGGAGGAGCTGACCGGGCGCGACCTGGCCAGCGCCCGTGACCGGATCGAGTTCTGGCTGGCCCTCCGGGGCCGGGAGCTGGTGGCATGAAGGTCGGGGTCCCCACCGAGGTCAAGACCGACGAGTACCGGGTCGCGCTCACCCCGGCGGGCGCACGCGAGCTGGCCGACGCGGGCCATCAGGTGTTCGTGCAGCGCGGCGCCGGCGAGGGGTCGGCGATCCCCGACGAGGCCTACGCCGCCCAGGGCGCGACGATCCTGCCCGACGCCGAGTCGGTGTTCGGCGAGGCGAGCCTGATCGTCAAGGTCAAGGAGCCCCAGCCGGCCGAGGTCGCGCGGCTCACGCCTCACCACACGCTGTTCACCTACCTGCACCTCGCCGCCGACGACGCGCTCACCCGCGGGCTGATGGAGTCCGGCGCGACCTGCATCGCCTATGAGACGGTGGAGGACACCCGCGGGCGGCTGCCGCTGCTGGCGCCGATGTCGGAGGTCGCCGGCAAGATCGCCACCCAGGCCGGGGCGTTCATGCTCCACAAGCCGATGGGCGGCCGCGGCATCCTGCTCGGCGGCGTGCCGGGCGTGGCCGCCGCCAACGTGATGGTGATCGGCGGCGGCGTGGTCGGCATGAACGCGGCGTTCATCGCGCTCGGCATGGAGGCGACGGTCTACGTCTTCGACCGCAGCATCGACCGCCTGCGCGAGCTCGACATCGCCTTCAGCGGCCGCGCCGACACGTGCTTCGCCAACACCCTGTCGATCGAGGAGCGCCTGGCCGATGCCGACCTGGTGATCGGCGCCGTGCTGATCCCGGGCGCCAAGGCGCCGCACGTCGTCACCCGCGCTCACCTGGGGCTGATGAAGCGCCACGCGGTGCTCGTCGACGTCTCGATCGACCAGGGCGGGTGCTTTGAGACCTCGCACGCGACGACTCACTCCGACCCCACCTACGAGGTCGACGGGATCACCCACTACTGCGTCGCCAACATGCCCGGCGCCGTGCCGATCACCTCCACCTACGCGCTCACCAACGCCACGATGCCGTTCGTCGTGCACCTGGCGACGGTCGGCGTGCACGCGGCGGTCGCCGGCAACCCCGGCCTCAAGCTCGGCGTCAACGTCGCCGGCGGCGATGTCACCTACAAGCCGGTCGCCGACGCCGTCGGCGTCGATCACGTCGACGTCGACCGCGCCCTGGCCGCGGTCCCGGCATAGGAAAGGGCGGGCGAAGAACGAGGCACGCGAGGAGCGAGGTGCGGCGGTTGGGGGCGGGGGCGTCCGCTCCGCGCACACTCGCGGGACTGCGACCGACGCCCCGCGCG
>JBELAG010000269.1:0-8557 GCA_049509055.1 Solirubrobacteraceae bacterium | reverse complement strand
AGTCCGACGCAGGTGACGATGACGAGCAGCGCGGCCAGGCTTCTCGGTGGCGCCAGCCGCCGGAGGCCGCCTCGCTCCGGCGCTGCCTGGACGGAGCGCTGCATCGCAGCGCAGCGTAGTGGAGTCCGCTGTTGGCGAGGTCGGCGGCGCCGCGGCAAGATTGCGCTATGAACGCCGCCGTGACCGTGGCGATCCCCACCCTCGATGCGGGACCGGACTTTCGGCACACCCTGGCCGCCGTGCGGGCGCAGCGCCTCGATCGGGGCCTGCAGGTGCTGGTGTGCGACTCCGGCTCGTCGGATGACACCGTGGCCGTCGCTCGCGCCTACGGTGCCGAGGTGATCGAGATCGCCCGCGAGAGCTTCTCGCACGGCGGTACCCGGAACCTGCTCATGTCCCGGGCGCGGGGCGACCATGTCGCCTTCCTGACGCAGGACGCCGTGCCCGCGGGCGGCGATTGGCTGGCGCGCCTGCTGGGCGCGTGGGCGCTCGCCCCCGACGCCGGACTCGCCTTCGGCCCCTACCGCCCGCGGCCGGACGCGAGCGTGAGCGTCGCCCGGGAGCTGACGGCCTGGTTTGCGTGCTTCGCCGTGGACGAGCCGAGGGTCGACCGGCTCTCGGCGGCCGAGCGCGACGCTCCGCCGGCCCGCTTCCTCGGCCCCTTGGGGTTCTTCACCGACGCCAACGGATGCGTGGAACGCGCGGCCTGGGAGCGCGTGCCGTTCCGACGGGTCGACTACGCGGAGGATCACCTGCTGGCGCAGGACATGCTGCGGGCAGGCTTCGCGAAGGTCTATGTGCCGGCGGCGGCGGTGATCCACTCCCACGAGTACTCCCCGGGGGAGTGGGTGCGCCGGAGCTTCGACGAGGCCCGGGCGATCCGCGAGGTGTATGGCTGGTCGCTGCGCCCCGCGTCCGCCGTTCGCAACGTGCGCGGGGGCGTGACCGCCGACTGGCGGTGGGCCCGCGGCGCCGGCGCCCGCGGTCCGGCGGGTGCCTCCGGCTCCGCCGCGGGAGCGCCCGGGCTGCCCCTGCGGGCCGCGATCGCCGTCGTGGCCGGGTCGGTGCGCCATCACAGCGCCGTGGCCGCCGGCGAGCTTCTCGGCGGGCGCGCGGACCGGCTCCCACCGCCGGTGGTGCGGCGCCTCTCGCTCGAGGGCCGCCCATGACCGGGCGTCTCGGCTACCCTCCGTTCCATGCCAAGCCCAGCCGTCGGCAGTGAGCGGCTGCCGGTGGTGGTCGCGCGGTCGGTCAGCAAATCGTTCACCGTTCCCGAGGAGCAGATCCACACGCTCAAGGAGCGCGCGCTCCATCCTCGGCGCCGGATCCGCCGCCAGACCTTCCAAGCGCTCAACGACATCTCCTTCGCCGTGGAACCCGGCGAGTTCTTCGGGATCGCGGGGCGCAACGGCAGCGGCAAGAGCACCCTGCTGAAATGCCTGGCCGGCATCTACCAGGCCGACGGCGAGATCTGGTGCCGCGGCCGGCTGTCGACGTTCATCGAGCTGGGCGTCGGGTTCAACCCGGACCTGGCGGCGCGTGACAACGTCGTGATGAACGGCATCATGCTCGGGCTCTCCCCCCGGGAGGCGCGCAAGCGCTACGAGAGCGTCATCGAGTTCGCCGAGCTGCAGGAGTTCAAGGACCTCAAGCTCAAGAACTACTCCTCGGGCATGCACGTCCGCCTCGCGTTCTCGGTCGCCATCCAGGTCGATGCCGACATCCTGATGATCGACGAGGTGCTTGCCGTCGGCGATGCGTCCTTTCAGCAGAAGTGCTTCGACGTCTTCAACGACCTGCGTGACCGCGGCCGGACGATCATCTTCGTCACCCACGACATGAGCTCGATGCAGCGCTTCTGTCACCGCGCGCTGCTGCTGGAGCGCGGGACGCCGGTCTACCTGGGCGACCCGCACGAGGTCGCCGAGCGCTACCTGGCGCTCAACTTCGTGCGCGAGGCCGAGTCCCCGGAGGTCGCGGGGCAGGGCCCGGGCCACAGCGGCGACGGCGAGGCCCGCGTGGCGGAGGTGTGGCTGGAGAGCGAGAGCGGCGAACGGCTGTCGTCGGTGCCCCAGCACCAGCCGGTGACGCTCGACGCGCGCGTCCTGTTCATGGTCGACGTCGTCGATCCCGCGGCGAGCGTCTACGTCTACAACGACGAGCACGCCGCGGTGGTCGTCGCCACCACCGCGATCGAGAACGAGCGCAGCGGCCACTTCGGTGCCGGCGAGGAGGTCGTCTTCTCGTTCACGTTCGACAACATCCTGTCCCCGGGCCGCTACACGCCGATCTTCCAGCTCGCCCACCGGGGGTCCGGCCTTGCCGTGATCGACCGCTTCGAGGGAGGCTTCTCGTTCGTCGTCACCGGGCCCGGCGCGCTGGGCGGAATGGTCGACCTGCCGGTGCGCGCCTCGATCACCCGCACCGGGTCCCCCAGCGCCGACGCCGTCAGGACGTGGGCATGAGCGTCCAGGCGCCGCCCTACGAGCTGCTGGGGCGCCCGATCAGCGGACCGCGGGCGATCACCGGCGACTGGCGCCGCTTCTGGCATCTCACCTTCAACATCGCGGTGATGCAGTGGAAGCTGCGCTTCTACGGCTCCGCGCTGGGATACCTGTGGCAGCTCGTGCGGCCGCTGCTGCTGTTCCTCGTGCTGTACGTGTTCTTCACCAAGGTCGCGCACGTCGGGTCCGGAAAGGGCCCGAGCTATCACTACTACGGCGCTCAGCTGCTGTCGGCGATCGTGCTGTTCACCTTCTTCGGCGAGGCGACGATGAACGCCGTCCGCGGCGTGGTGGACAACGAGGTTCTCGTGCGCAAGATCCAGTTCCCGCGGATGGTGATCCCGCTCTCGATCGTGCTGCTGGCGGTGTTCAACCTCTGCCTCAACCTGATCGTGGTGACGATCTTCGCGCTGGCCGCGGGGGTCCGGCCGATGCTCACCTGGCTGGAGGTCGTGCCGATCCTCGCGCTGCTGGTGATCCTCTGTGCGGGCATCGCGATGCTGCTGTCGGCGCTGTTCGTCTACTTCCGTGACATCCAGCCGATCTGGGAGGTGGTCAACCAGGTCATCTTCTACGCCTCGCCGATCATCATCCCGATCGTCACCGTCCAGAAGCACCTCAGCACGGCGCTGTTGCATCTCTACATGCTCAACCCGCTGTCGGTGATCTTCCAGCAGTTCAAGCACGCCTTCATCACCCACGCGACGCCGAGCGCCGGCGCGCTGCTGGGCTCCCAGGCAGCGCTCCTGGCCCCGATCGGGATCGTGCTGGCGATCTTCGTGATCGGCTTCGTCGTGTTCAACCGCATCGCTCCGCGGGTCGCCGAGGATCTCTGATCGGGGCGTCTCGCCCGGGGCGCTCAGCGACGCCGCGGCCCGGGCACCTTGTCGGTGGAGGGCTCGGTTCGCCGGGGCTGCGCGATCTCCAGCATGAACCGCTCCAGCGCATCGATGCGCTCCGGCCAGCGGTACCGGGCCGCGGTGGCCACCCCGGCCTGACCGAGCCGGGCGCGCAGTGCCGGGTCGGCGAGCAGGCGCGTCACCGCGGCCGCGACGGCGGCGGGAGTGGGCTCGGGCATCAGGCAGTTCTCCCCGTCGATGCAGAAGTCGCGGTTGCCGTGCGCGTCGGTGCAGACGACGGCCGCGCCGGTCGCCATCGCCTCCAGGATCGGCAGGCAGAAGCCCTCGTGGGTGGAGGTCTGCAGGAAGACGGTGGCCTGGTTGAGCAGCACGCCGACCTGCTCGTCGGACGGGGCGCGCACGTAGCGCACGCCCGGGCCGGTGGCCAGCTCCGGCGAGCGGCCGAACAGACACAGCTCGGGGCGGGGCTGGGGCAGGCGGCGCCAGGCGTCGAGCGTGAGCGGAAGGTTCTTGAGCGGGTCCGAGCGCCCGAGGGCGACGAGCAGGTCGTCGCGGCGGATGGTGCCGGGCAGCGGCCGGAACGTCTCGCGGTCGATCCCGGGCGGGACCAGCGTGGCGTCGAGGCCGAGCTCGCGCAGGCGCTCCTCATTCCAGCTGGAGATGGTGAGGAACCGGAACTCGGGGCGGTAGGAGTTGAGCACCTCATACCGGCGCTCGGGGTCGTCGGGGTAGTAGCTGGTCTCGATGTCCTGGACGAAGTAGACCGGCAGCCCGTTGACGACGCTCGCTCGCCAGACCGTCGTGGCGGTGTTCCACCAGGTCGCGACCTTGATCGCCGGCAGCGGCGCGAGCGCGGACTCCAGCTGCGCGTAGTCGGCGAACCGGCGCACCGGGCAGCGCAGCGCAAACCAGTCGGGCTCGCGCCCGAGCGTCCACAGCTGCACGTCGTGCCCCCGTGCCGCCAGGCCGTTGAGATGCTCGAAGACATCGCGATGGCCGCCGCCGACGATCGTGTCCTGCGTCACGTAGACGACGCGCAGCCGGCCGTCGGCGGTGAGGACGGGGCGCTCGTCGAAGAAGGCGGACCAGCGCTTCCAGAACACCCGCTGGGACCGGCGCTCGCGCTCGCCGACCTCCGTTCCCCGCGTGACCGACTCATGGTGATAAAGCGCGGCCGACGGGGCGTAGATGACTTGGAATCCGGCCTCCCACGCCCGCAGGCAGTAGTCGACGTCCTCATAGCCCATCCCGTAGTCCTCGTCGAAGCGCCCGACCCGATCGAGCGCCCGTCGGGTGAGGTACATGCACGCGCCGGTGGCGGCGAGCGTCGGCCCGGCGACGTCGGCCGGGCCCCAGTCGGCGGGCTTGCCGCGGTAGCGGTGATCGAACCACTCGGGCGCGCGCGGGTTGCGGATCGTGCCGCCGTACTGGATGCGATTGTCGGGGTACAGCAGCTTGGCGCCGACGATGCCGACCTCACGGTCGCTCGACGTCGCGTTCTGCAGGCACTCCAACCAGCCGCGCCTGGGGACGACGTCGGAGTTGAGCAGCACGACGTCGTGGCGGGGGTCGGCCGCGCGCAGTCCCCGATTGGCGTTGACCGCGAACCCACCGTTGTCGGCCGCCGCGAGCACCTCGATCCCCCCGATCGCACGCAGGGCGGCAACGTGCTCGTCGCCGCCGGCGTCGTCGGTGACGATGATCCGCACGCGCTTGCGAGCCGTCGTCTGGCGGATCTTGGCGACGAGTTGCGCCACGAGCGCCGCGTCCCGGAAGCTCGGGATCACGATCGTCACCGGGCGGCCGTGCGCTCGGTACCAGCGCCGGGCCTGCGCGACCGCCCGCCACGAGCCGCCGCCGAGCGGGAGAACGCGATCGAGCGGCGTCAACCGCAGCGGAAAGATGAGGCTCCGGTAGACGACCGCCCTGATCCCGCGGTACCTGTAGGTGAGGTAGATGCGGCGCGGCAGTCCGGCCAGCCGTCCCGGCCGCCCGCCGTCCAGGGCGTCGGGCATGATCACACCACTACCGGCGCAGCCGCCGCCGGACCGTGCGCAGCGGCTTGATGAGCGGTCTGACGTGCCTGAGCATCCGCCGGCCGTACATCAGCATCTGATCGAGCTCCCTCGCCTCCTGACGGGCGGCCTCGGCCGCCGACTGCGCGTCGGCCAGGTCGCGCTCCAGGTCGCCGATGCGCAGTTGCAGCTCAGGCACCCCCGCCAGCCTCCCCTCGGCATCGGCCAGCAGCTCCGCGACGCGATCGCGCTCCTGCAGTCGCGCCTCGAGCTCCTCGATGTAGCTGTCCTTGTCGCCGATCGCCCCGGTCTGGGTCTCGAACACCGACATCCATTCGCTGAGCTCCAGCGTCCCGGTCATCGCCGCGACCTCGCCGATCGCCGGCAGGTCGGAATCACTCGCCATCGCCACCGTGTAGATCTCCTCCCCCGCGACGCCCGCGCTCAGCTTGTGCACGGTGACGTCGGCCGGCGCCACGCCGTCCCCCTGCGCGTAGGTGGCATCGGTCAGCACGGCCGAGACGACGTAGTCGGCTTGTCGCCGCAGCTCGACGTGACCCAGCCGTGCGGCGAGCTCGGCCTCGAGCTCGGAGGGGGTGAACTCATGGAGGTGGTGGGGGTTGCCGGGCGGGTGGACGCCGCGGTTGGGCGAGGAGATCAGCAGCAGGCCGCCCGGCGCCAGGACGCGGACCAGCTCGTCGAGCACGACCTGCGGATTCGCCACGTGCTCGATCGTCTCAAAGCAGACGACGAGGTCGAACCCGCCGTCGCCGAGCTCGAGCTTGCGCAGGTCACCGGCCCGAAGGCGGACCGCCTCGGGCATGGCGGGCGCCACCGCCTCCAGCACCGCTTGGGCGATGTCGACTCCGACCACCTCCCGCGCCCCAGCCTCGGCGAGCAGGCGGCTGCCGTAGCCGGTGCCGCAGCCGGCGTCCAGCACCCTCCGGCCCGCCGCCGCCTGGGCGGCCCACCGGTACCGGGACACGTGCTCGACCTCGATCAGGCGGCCCTGATCCTGGTCGGGCGCGAAGCGCTCGGAGATGCCGTTTCTCGTTCCGGCGAGGTCGCTTTCCACGAGCGACAGGCTATCCGCCCGGGGCCGGTGGCGAACCTCGGCCGATACGATCGGCCCGTGCCCGACGTGGCCTTCGTGATGTCCGCCCGCCAGCCCTACCCGCTGCGCGAGCTGGCGGCGACGCTCGAGCACGAGCTCGCGCTCCAGGCCGTGCCGTCGGCGCTGCATCTGGGCCGGTTCCCGGCGCACCGGCCCGACCGCGTCTACATCCTGCTCGACCCCCGGGGCTATACCGAGATCGAGGGCGAGCACGCCCTGCCCGGCGATCCGATCCTCAAGCGGACGATCTTCCTGTGCGCCGAGCGTCCCCCGGCGGACGGCGACGATGCTCACCTCGACCTGCTGCGGCGCGCCGGCGCCGTGTTCGTACTCGACCAGCGGGCGGTGGTCGCCATGCATCGCCTGGGGATCCCCGCCCGGCTCATGCGGCCGGGGTACTCGACGGCGCTCGATCACTTCGACCCCGAGGCCGAACGGGCGATCGACGTCATGTTCCTCGGCGCGCACAGCCTGCGGCGCACTCGGTATCTGAGCCGGGCCGCGCGGGTGCTCGCCCGCCACAACTGCCTGCTGCAGATCTCCGACGACGCGCCCGCCGCCGGCGACACGAGCTCGTTCCTCGGCGCGGGCCGGTGGCCGCTGCTGGCCAGGACGAAGATCCTCATCAACCTGCACCGCGACGAGGACACCCGCTTCGAGTGGCGCGGTGCCCTCGACGCGATCCATGCCGGTGCGGTCGTCGTCACCGAGCATGCCAGCGGCATCTCGCCGCTGGTCGCGGGGGAGCATCTGCTGGTCGCCGGCGCCGACTCGCTGCCATTCGTGGTCGAGGCGCTCCTGCGCGACGAGGAGCGGCTGGCCCGCCTGCGCGCCGCGGCCTATGAGCGCCTGAGCACGTGGATCCCCTACGCGCTGCCGGTGTCGGTGCTGCGCGCGGCGATCGTCGAACTGGTCGGCGAGCCCGTCCCGGAGGGAACCTCGCTCGGCCGCCCGGCATGCGGCGATGGCCGGGAGGTGCCGGGCGGCGGCGGGGTGGCGCCGGGCGATGGCGGAGTGGCGCCGGGCGACGGCGGAGTGGCGCCGGGCGACGGCGGCCGCGAGCGCGTCGCGATCATCCACCGCACCGCGGCGTGGGCGGCGCGCCGGGCCCCGCGGCTCACCGTCCTCACCGTGGCCGGTGGCGGCGACGGCGGGGGGCTCGTCGCCACGCTTGACTCGCTGGCCCACAGCCGCATGCCGGACTTCGAGCTCGTGGTCATCGACCGCGGAGACGGGGCCGGCGACGCCGCGCGGGGATGGCTGGCCGGCCATCCGCGTGTCGCGGCGCTGCAGGTGGCGGTGTCCGGCAAGCCGGGCCGGGGAGGGTCACGCAACGTCGGCCTGGACTTTGCGCGCGGGCCGCTGTGCCTGGTGCTCGACAGCGGTCAGGAGCTCTACCCGCGGTGCCTGGAGGTGCTCGCCGGGACGCTTGAGGCGATGCCCGAGATGGCCTTCGCCTATCCGATCCAGGAGGTCACCGGCTCACCGGACGGCTTCGTGGAGGCCGGAGGCGACTACCTGATGAGCTTCCTCGGCTGGGACTCCGGACGGCTGCGCCGCGGCGCCGACATCCACGCGCCGGCCCTGATCCGCACCGACCGCCTGCGGGGGCTCGGCGGCTGGGCCTCGGACCGACGGCTGGACGGGATCGAGGACTACGATCTGTGGTGCCGCATGGCCGAGCGGGGCTGGCGCGGGCAGGTTGTCCCCCAGGAGCTCGCGCGCCGCCGCGAGTCGGGATCCTCGGCGGTGCTGAGGGCGATCCATCCGACGGCAGGACCGGCGACGGCGGCGCTGGCGCGCCGCTCGCCGAGACTGATGGCCGGGGCGTTCCCCGCGCCGTGAGGGGTCAGGTGCGCAGGACGAAGTCGCCGCGGTCGGTGCGGTAGCCCCGGTTGTAGAAGCGGTCACCGAAATCAACCCGGGCGGCCCGCAGCCGTCGGATCGCGGGGAGGTCGTTGAGGGTGTGATCGGGGCCGGTGGTGCGCAGGCGGGCGTCGGGGACGAGGACGGTGCGCTGCCCGGTGTCGCCGGCGCGCAGGCAGTAGTCGATCAGCGCGAGGT
>JBELAG010000268.1:0-8581 GCA_049509055.1 Solirubrobacteraceae bacterium | reverse complement strand
CCAACGCTTAGTGTTTGTCGCCACTGACGCCCAGTGGCGGCGTCGGGACGGCACTATCGGCGTCATGGTCGGCGGGGCGTAGCGGTCGGAGCTGCCCGCGAGGCGGGGGTTGCCGGTTCAGGTCGTAGCGGCCGAGCGAGTTGACGTGCGCGTGCGTGACCGGGGCGACGCGCGCGAGGGCGTCCTCGTCGGCGACGACGTCCGGCTTGGTGGTGTGGAGGTGCTCGATCGAGGCGGTCATGTACCTGGCGTTCCAGATCTGGACGGCGTTGACGAGGATCTGGAGACTGAGGGCGTGCCGGCGGTGGTCGTCCTCGTTGGCGGGGATTTGGGCGCGGGAGCCGATCACGAGGTGGCGGCGTAGGGCGTGAAGCGTTTCGCCCTTGTTGAGCTGTCCGGCGATCCGGGCGCGCAGCGCGGGATCGGCGCAGTAGAGCAGGAGGAAGTTGGTGCGCACGATCCGGCCGTACTCGGCGAGCGCCGCGGCGAGCGGGGTCTGGGGCGTGGCGTTCTTCAGCCGGGTGATCAGCAGGCTCGCGGGGACCCAGCCGCGTTTAAGCGAAGCGGCCGTTCGCAGGAGCTGGTCGTACTGCTCAATGATGCGTGCCGGGCGGGCCCGGGACCGCAGCACGACGTCGACTGGCAGGCCGGTGGGTTCGCCGAGGCGGTGCAGGCGCAGGTCACCGGCGTCTCTGAGGCGTGGGATGAAGCTGAGTCCGAGGAGATCGAACAGCGCGAACACGAGCTCGGTCGCGCCGTGGGTGTCGGTGGTGTGCTCGGCGATCGGAAGCTGGGTGTGCAGGATCGCCTCGAGGGTGTGGATCGCTTCGCGTTCGGCGACGGAGACGACCTTGGTGCCGTACTGGCTGTACTGGTCGCTGACCCAGTTGACGAGGTTCAGCGCGCCGCGGCGGAAGCCGAACTCGCGGGCCATCGGGTCGGCGGCCGCCGCGCGGGCGCGAGCCGCGGAGCGTTGCCCGTCCGAGCTTGAGAACGCGCCGGTGCCCCAGTGCGCAGCGAGCTGCAGCTGATGCAGGTAGTCGACGAGGACATCGTTCGCGGCCTCGAGCTGCTCGTCGCCGAGGTACCACTCGGTCGCCCACGCCAGCTGGCGGTAGCTGAGCGAGCAGCACTCCGCCATCCGGGTCGGCCCGAGGTTCAGCCCGGAGGCGAGCAGCGCGGCGTGCAGATGCTGCTGAAGATCGCCAATCCGTGGTGTCGCGCCCGCGGTGTGCGTAAGCTGACCTGTGAACCCGGTCCACCCTTCGACCTCAGCGAGCAGGTCGGGGATGTCGATGTGGGGTGTGAGGCGATTCAGGTGGGCTCTGAGCCGCACCGTGGCCGGGCTCTCATGGAGCGCGTCGGGCGGCGCGAGCTCAAGGCGACCCGCGACCAGACGCACGCCGTCGCCGGCGTCGACCGCGGCCTGCAGGCTGCGCATCGCCTGCTGCTGCTCGGCCTCGAGCTCGCGCAGGCGCTGGCCGGCGTCCAGTGTGCGGCCGAAGGTGACCGCGAGCTCGTGGCGGTCGCCCTGCCAGCGCTCGTCGGGCATCAGGAACGCGGCCGGGTCGGCGTAGCGACGCCCGACCGGGCGAAACAGCCGCCCGGCGCGCAACGCATCGCGTGCGACGAACCACAGCCCCAGCTCCAAGCGGGTCCGCTGGACGCGGCCCTTCTCATCGAGCACCCACGCCCGCCACGCCTTCGGCAGGAGCTCGGCCGGCTCATCCACGAACCGTCCGTGTGCGGCGCGGACCCTCCCCAACGCCGCCAGCAGCTCCTCGTCGGCGCTCGTCGCGCCGCGTAGCCCCACGGCGTCGAGGATCGCGTGCATCGCTCGGCGCAGGTGGCTGTAACTGCCCAGAACCTGATCGAGCTGCTGCTCGTCGATTGGTGTGAGCTGCCCCGGCTTGATCGCGGCCGCGGCGTGTAGGCGCTCAAGTCCGACCTCGCTGCGCACCCGCTCGAACGGCACCTCGCCAGTGGCGACGCACTCAAGCAGGATCATCGAGAGCTGCTGGCCGAGCGCGGCGAGCTCATCGCGTTGGCGCGCGGTCTTCCGGCGCTGGTCATCCACGCGTCGGCGGGCGCGACCATCGCTCAGACGCAGCAGCTTGTCAAACAGGTCCAACAGCTCATCGCCACGCTCGATCACCAGCGCCTGCAGCAGCACCAGCACCAGCGGGTGCCGGCGCGACGGCTCAAGTCGCCGTATCTGCTGGGCGGTCATGCGCCGTCCCATCGCCTCCAGCGCGCGACGCCGCGCCGGCGGCAGCGAGCTCACGTCGATCTCAAGGGCGCCGAGCGCCACGAGCCGGCGGTAGCGCTCGACCTGCCCCAGCGCTTCCTTCACGCCCGTCCGGGCGGCGCGTCCGCGCAAGTCCGCCAGGCCGCTGGTCTGCCCCGACGCACCGTCCAGCAGCCTGTCGAACGCGTTGCGGCGCGCCTCGGGAAGCTGATCGGCGAGGATCGCATCGACCCGGCGGTGGGCGCTCGCGCGAGCGGTGGCGATCATCCGCGTGAGCGTCTCGACCGGCGGGCGCGGCACGCGACGAGCGCGCAGGTGCTCACTGACCAGCCCCATCAGCGTCGCCGGGGCGTCGTGCTCGACCGCGCGCTCGATCAGCCAGTCCGTCAAGCGCCCCCGGTCGGCCTCCTCAGCGCGCCGCCAGCCAAGGTGGGCGAGCACGAGCTGGAGGTGATCGCTGCGCGTCTGCGCGCGTGCGCCGTAGGCGAGTAGCTCGTGCGGGGCGGCGTCGACTTGGCCCGCGACGAACACGAGCGCCTCGTCAGGGATCGACGCGATGTCGTCGGGCACGAACCCCAAGAACCGCAGCGCGCACAACGCCACCGCCAGCCCGAGACGGTTCTCCGCTCCGCGTTGATCGAACACCAGGACCCGGTCACGATCAGACAGCGCAAAGCAGGCGCGGAGATCCTCGACGGCGATGCGGTCCGGGAAGCGCTCCAGCCGCCTGCGCTCCGCGTCGTTCGGATATCCCACTTTGGCCTCCCGTCGGGTCAGTAGTCGATCTGCAGGTCCTCGACCGCGCGCTGGCGATCAGCCGCCGACGGCAGCGTGTAGCGGCGCGTGGTCTCGAGCTTCTGATGGCCCGCCAGTTCGGCGACCATCACCAGATCGTTGCCGCGGCGCACCAACCCCGTCAGACACGTATGGCGCAACGTGTGCGCCGACAGCGAAAGCCCGGCCGCAGCGGCGACCATCCGCACATCGCGATCGGCCGACCGGGCCGACAGCCGCCCGCCGGCCCGGCTGACCCACAACGCCCGCTCGCCCTCACGCGCGAGTACAGCCCGCTGTTGCAGCCACTCGTCGAGGACCTGGCGTACAAGCGCGTTGAGCGGCACCTCGCGCTGCATCTCGCCCTTGCCGAACACGACCACGACGCCCTTGCGGGTCGTGATGCGCACGTCGTCGAGGTCCAACGCGACCGTCTCGGAGATCCGCAGCGCGGTGAACAGCAACAGCATCACCAGCGCTCGCGCGCGGATCGGCGCGGCCTCCGCGGCGCGCAGCAGCCGGCGCTGCCCCGCCTCATCCAAGGCGCGCGGCGCCGCCTGGGCCGGCTTGTCACGGCGCACATTCGGGCGCCCCAGCCCCAGGCAGCGATACAGCGCGTCCAGCGACGCCAGCGCCAAGTTCACCGTCGAGGCCGCCGCGCGGCGCTCCACCTGCAGATACCGCCGGAAGTCCCGCGCGGCGTGATCGCGGACGAGCGGATCGGCCAGCGGATCGCCCTGCCAGCCATCCCGATCCGCCGTCTCGGCCAGCCACGCGCAATACGCCCGTACGTTGCGCGCGTACTCTCGTCGCGATCGGTCGGCCAACGGCCGTGCCGCCAGCCAGCGCTCGAACAGCTCGGGGACCTCGGCGAGCTCGACCACGTCGCTCATCAGGCCCGCGAGCCTATTTGTCGCCACGGCGGAAGCCCGATAGCACCCGTCCTCAGACCCGGTTTGTCGCCACCCAGCCGGGATCGGTGGCGACAAAGAGCGGTTAGTCGCCGTCCGACCTGGGGCGACAGACCACTGGTCAGGCAGCATGCAGGAAGCGCCGAAGCGCTTCGCGAATGATCTCCGAAGTCGTGGTCCCCTCCGACCGGGCCCGCTCCAGCAGCTCGCCCCGAAGCTCGGGGTCAAGGCGAACCGACTCAACGCTCGCCGCCGACGAGCCCAGCGCAGGACGCCCGCGCTTGGGACGCCGCGCGATCAACCGATCGACGTCGTAGCCAGCCTCGGCCTCAGCAGCCAGGGCCTCGATATCCGCGTCGGTGATCGGCTGACCGGAGCGGGTGTGACCGTAGACGCGCGGTTCGGTCACGATTTCAGGAGCCTCCTGAACTTCGCCCGCATCGGCATCGCGTGGATCGCGAGCTGCGTGTCCTCGACGGTCGTCAGAACAACCACCTCCAACAGATTGCCGGCGCGATCAGGCCCGATGACCAGCCAACGGTCGGGATCTTCGCCGGCGTCTTCGATAGCGAGCGCATGGTCGATGGCGTGATGGATGTCCTCGTCCACGACACCGTGCCTACGCGCCGAGTCGTGGACCTCCACCCGCTTAATGTACTACGAAAAACCGGCGGGACACATGGCGCACTCCTCGTCGGCACGCCGCCGCGGCCGCATCGATGAAGAAGCAGCCCGTCCCCGAGATCGAGCGGACCGGGTGCCTGCGTCGCACCCATCCGGGGCAGGGTCATCCGCCCTGCCCCCACGTGGCCGCCATCGCCGACGCTTGGCACAAAGCAGCCATCCCGTCAGGTAGCCCGAGCAGCGGCAAAGGGGCGACGCTGGCGCGAACGCGCGGCTGCTGGGTGTAGCCCATTGCGGCTGTGAGGCGGGGGGCGGTCGTGTCATTGCCTTGTGATCCAGCGGGTCGCCACATTGCGACTCGCTCGGCGCTGAATGGCGTCGTTGGCCGGTTTGGGCGGTGAGCCAGAATGCGATCGTGGGTTACGCGTTGGAGCGGATGGGCGGGTTTCACTTCGAGCAGTTGTGCGCGGCCCTGCTTGAGCTCGAGGGCTATGTCGCTCCGTTGGCGTGGGCCGATGGATCGGACCGTTGCCGCGCGGTGCTAAGCGGTACCGCGTTGGCGGCGCCGTTGCTCACGCGGCGGGCGCCAGAGCCGGTATTGCTGTTCTGCTCGTGGGTGAGGACCGGGCGGCCGGGGGGCTTGCTCGCGTCCGTGGATCGGTTGCTGGCCGAGCGATCAGCGGACATCGCGGTGGCTAGATCGCTGGTGATCTTGACCAACGTCGAGCGCACCGCGAAGCTCGAGACTCGGGTCCGCGGTGCGCTCGTCGATCGGCGTGTGAAGGTGCGGATTCTGGGCCGCGCGGAGATCGGTCAGCGGCTGGACGCCCGTAGCGAGCTGCGTCGCGCGATGCCGTCGGTCCTCGGGTTACGCGACCTCGATGGGCTGATCGACGCTGAGGTCGCGGCTCGCTCCTCGCTGGACCTTCCGGCCGCGCGTGCTCTGGCGGCGGTGTTCGTGCCAACCCGCGCGTACCGCCGTGCGCTCGGGGTTCTTGACACTCATGGGTTTGCCGTTCTGAGCGGTCCGCCGGAGATGGGCAAGACCGCGATCGCGCGAACGATCGCGCTCGCGCAGTTGACGGACGGGTGGGAAGCGCATGAGTGCATCCGTCCGCAGGAGATCTGGCGCGTGTTTGATCCCGATCGCGCGCAGGTGTTCGTTGCCGATGACGCCTTCGGGTCCACCGAGTATCGGGCGGACGCGGGCGGGCGGTGGGCGTCAGAGATGGAGCGGATCCTTCGCACCCTCGACGATCGCCACTGGCTGATCTGGACCTCACGCGCAGCGCCGCTGAAGGCCGGGCTGCGGCAGATCCATCGCGAGCGAGGCGCTGAGCGGTTCCCCTCCCCGGGCGAGGTGCTCGTCGACGCCAGCGCCCTGGATGTGGCCGAGAAGACACTGATCCTCTTCCGTCACGCGAAGGCGGCGGAGCTGAGCCAGGAATGTCGGCTCTGGTTGGAGCGGGCGGGCGCGGAGATCGTGGTCGAGCCGCACTTCACACCGGAGCGGATCCGGCGCTTCATCGCACGCCTAAAGGATCTGACCGAGCCCGAGATGGAGATCCCCGGATTGATGCGGCGAGAGCTGGCCGATCCGACCGCCGCGATGGCATCGTCCTTTCAGACGCTCGACGCAGAACTCAAGGATCTGCTGATCGCGATGCTCGACGCCCCGCCGGGTCCTGTGCTCGAGCGCGAACTCGTCGATGCGCTACGACGTCACCACGTCGGCGCGCTGCGTAAGCCGCCGGTCGAGCTGCTCGATCGCCTCAGCGATCACTTCCTGCGGGACACTCGCATGGGGATCGAGTGGGTTCACCCAAGCTGGCGCGATCTCGTGATCGAACACCTCACCACCGACATTACGGCCCGTCAGCGGTTTCTCTCGCGCTGCAGCGTTCACGGCGCGGCACTCGCGCTCTCTGTCGCCGGGGGACGCGACGGCCAACGGCAGCTGCCGCTCATGATCATCGACGCCGACTGGGACGCCCTGAGCGACCGCGTCTACCTGCTCGTAGCTGACCTCGACGTCCCCGACCTCAGCGTGCTGCTGAGCACTATCCACGAAGCGATCCGCCGGTCAGAGCGCGACCGAACCAGCGGTGAGCTGGCCGCGCTCGCCCGCTCTGTGCTGCGGCGGCTCATATCGATCTGGAGTGGCGCCAAAGTCCCGGTGCCACTCTCAGCACTCGGCGGATGGTTCGCGCTCGCGGGCAGTCTGCCACCGGAACCAACGCCTCCATCCCCACCGGATCTCATCCGCACCTGGGCGGAGCTGTTCCCAGCCGTGACGCCGGACCTCGCCGACCGCGCGAGCACGGAAAGATTCGCGGACTGGCTCGCCCTCGCTGACCTACTCCGCGAGTATCAGCCAGCCGAGCTCGAGCGACTGCGCTTCGACAACGCCTTCGAGACCGTCGGCGACTTCCTCACCGACGTCGAGCGCGACCCTGAGACCATCCACCCGGCCGCCCACGAACATGTGATGAGCGCACTCCGACGAATCCAAATACTCATCCCCGCGGTTGAGTCGCGATCTATGTACCTGGCCAACTGGCTCGGGCATGCCACCCGAGAACAAGCCGCCACCGCCCACCACCGCGAACCGCCACCCGGCCGCGAACGCGCCGGCCGGCGGCGATTCGACGTCGGACGCGTACTCCAGGACCTTTAGCTTTAGCCCGCACAGCTAACGCGTGGCGACAAACACTAAGCGTTGGATTTCGTGCAGATGATGGCGCTACCCCGTGATACCAGGACAGCACCGCGCTGCCCGCCTTGGGCAGCTTGAACGTGGCGAACGTGAACCCGCCGCCTTTCAAGATCGCGGGGATCGTCGCGAGCTTCCAGACGGCGCGATCACACCAGCCAGTGCCGCTTTGATGTGGGCGGTCGATCGCGACGAGCCGCCATGACCACCTGTCGGTTTCGTGGCGCGCGTCACGGTGATCGACAGCGGCTGGGTGGCGGTCATTCGGGGGTGGGTGGAGTCGGTGACTTTGACGAGGAACTTGTAGGTGCCGGTCTTGCGTGGGGTGCCGGTGATCGCGCCGGTGGCGCTGTGCAGCCTCAGTCCGGGTGGTAGATGGCCTTTGGCGATCTTCCAGTGGTAGGGGGTGGTGCCCAGCGCGACCTTGATCGTGGCGTGGTAGCGCGCGTGGCGGGTGGCGCGCGGGAGGCGCGTGGTGAGGATCGACATGGGTGGTGCGACGGCGAGCTGGCCGGGAGCAGCCAGCCCCGTGGCGCTGCCGGTGATCGTGGCCAGCGGTGTGGCGTTGGCGTTGGCGTTGGCGGCGAACTCCTCGATCGCGCTGTCGCCCTGGTTTGAGACGTAGATGTTCCCGTTGGTGTCGACGTCGACTCCGCGGGGGAACGCGAGGCCCGTGCTGGTGCCGGAGATCGTGATCACCGGGTTGGTGCTCGCGGAGGCGTTCAGTGGGTAGCCGGTGATCGACTCGCCGAACTGGTTGGCGACGAGGATGTCGCCCGAGGGAGCGATCGTCATCGCCGTGGGACCGTCCAGACCGCTGGAGACGGTCGCGACGGGCGCGGCGTTGCCGGTCGCCCCGGCCGCGTATTCGGTCAGCGTGTTGTTCGCGTAGTCGGCGACCCACAGGTGCCCGTTGCCATCGACGGTCAGCGCGTCCGGTGAGGAGAGGCCGGTGGCCTGCCCGGAGATCGTCGCGACCGGCGCGGCGTTGCCGGATGCCCCGGCGGCGTACTCGGTGATCTGATCGGCGGCCTGGTTGGCGACGTACAGCCGCCCGGAGCTGTCCAGCGCGACCGCGGCAGGGTCGCTCAGGCCGGTCGAGGCGCCCGAGATCGTCGTTGCCGGGGCCTGGTTGCCGTTGGCGCTGTAGGGGTACTCGACGATGCTGCCGTTGTTGGAGCTGGCGATGTACACCCGCCCGCTGCTGTCGAGCGCGACGCCGCTGGTTCCGTTCAATCCGGTCGCCGAGCCGGCGATCGTGCTCAGCGGCGTCGTGTTGCCCGTGGCGCCGAGCGCGAACCCGTGCACCGC
>JBELAG010000267.1:0-8590 GCA_049509055.1 Solirubrobacteraceae bacterium | reverse complement strand
CGCAAATGGTCAACCCGGTGGACCGGTTATACGCTGCGCTGCCGGCCCTCGTAGCTCAATGGATAGAGCACGCGCCTCCTAAGCGCGGGATGCAGGTTCGATTCCTGCCGGGGGCACCTCGCTTGGTGGTCGGAGCGGCGTGGAAGCGGACAGGCCCCTGACGCGGCCCATGCTACGGTCCGCGCGTCCTCGTGTCAGAGAGCGCGCTGCACGCACCCATAGCTTCGCCACGCTCCGCCGGGACCGGCGAGCCCGTGTCCGACGCCCCCGCGTGGACGCTGCGCCGGTTCGCCCGCCGGCACCCGTGGTGGTCCTGTGCTGCGGCGGTGATCCTGCTCTCCACGGCGCTCGTGCTGTGGGCGGGCACGCGGCCCGGATTCGATCCCTACGGCTGGCTGGTGTGGGGCCATCAGACGCTGTCGCTGTCGCTGGACACCAACGCGGCGCCGTCGTGGAAGCCGCTGCCGTACCTGTTCACGGTGGTGTTCGCGCTCACCGGCCATGAGGAGATGCGGCTGTGGATGATCGCCTCGGCCGCGCTCGCGCTCGCCGGCGTCGTGTTCGCCGGGCGCATTGCCTACAAGCTGACCGACGCGCCGCCGCAGCGCCGGTGGGCGGCGTGGGTCGCCGCGGTGTTCGCCGGCATCGCGCTGCTCGCCATCAACGACTACTTCCACTACATCCTCAGCTCCCAGTCGGACCCGGTGATCGTCAGCCTCTGCCTGGGGGCGATCGACTGCCATCTCGACGACCGCCCCCGTGCGGCGTTCCTGCTCGGCGGACTGGCGGCGCTCGGGCGGCCCGAGGTGTGGCCGTTCCTCGGGCTCTACTCGCTGTGGGCGTGGTCTCGCCGGCCGGCCCTGCGATGGCTGCTGGCCGGCGGCTGGTTGGCGCTCGCGCTGCTGTGGTTCGGGATCCCGGCAATCACCGCCCGCACCCCGTTCGTCTCGGCCGCCAACGCACTGGACTCCGGTCGCCGGCTGACCTCCGATCAGGTCGGCGGCACGATCAGGCGCTTCCTCGACCTGTCGCCGCTGGCGCTCAAGCTGGCGGCGCTGGCGGCGGTCGTGCTGGCGGCGACGCGCCGCCGCGCGAGCGACCGCGTGACGCTCGTGCTGGCCGCCGGTGTCGTGGGCTGGGTGGTCATCGAGATCGGGTTCGCGCTGCACGGCTGGCCCGGCCTGGAGCGCTACATGTTCGAAGCCGCAGGCGTGATGATCGTGCTGTCCGGCGTGTGCGTCGGGCGCCTGCTGGCCGACCCACCGCTGCCCGACGGCGCCGCGGAGCGGGCCCGGTACGCGGGGTTGGCGGTGGTGGCCGTGCTCGTGCTCGGCCTGCTGTCGCCGGCGATCTCGGCGGTCCGGGTCGAGCACCGGGACCTGCGGGAGCAGCGCCGGCGCACCGCGGAGATCAACGACCTGCCACGGGTGATCGACGCGCTCGGCGGCGCCGCCCGGCTGCGCGCGTGCGGCGAGCCGCTCACCCGCCTGGAGTATCAGACGATGCTCGCCTACACGCTGGGCGACAACGTCAGCCGGGTCGGCTTCAAGTACGGGGAGTCGATCGCCCACGGCAACCCGCTGATCCTGTTCACCCCCCAGCCGACCGGCGTCGGCTGGGTCGTGCAGGCCGTGCACCAGATCGCGCCGTCCTGCCGGTCGCTGCCGACCGCGCCCTGACGATCGCGACGGGCTAGGCCGGACGGTCCGGGCGCTCGGGGTAGACCTCGTCGATCGTCGTCAGCGCCACGTACGGCGCTCCGGCCGCCCGCTCGATCGCCTCCCCGCCGCCCGCCAGGCGGTCGCAGATGGCCAGCACGCCACAGACCTCGTGGCCCTCGTCGCGCAGCGCCTGCAGCGCGCGGATCGTCGAGCCGCCGGTGGTCACGACGTCCTCGACGAGCATGCAGCGGTCGCCGGGCGCGAGCGGCGGTCCCTCGATCCGGCGCCCCAGGCCGTGGCCCTTGGCGTCCTTGCGCACGAAGAACGCCTTGACGTCCGCGCCCCCGGCGAGCGCGGCGCAGGCGATCGGGTCGGCGCCCATCGTCATCCCGCCGACCGCGGTCGCCGACCAGTCGCGAGCCTGCCGCGCGACCAGCTCGCCCAGCGCTGCGAACCCCGCCGGGAGCAGGATCGCGCGCTTGGCGTCGACGAGGTACTGGGCGATCCGGCCACTGGTGAGCCGGACCTCGCCGATCACCAGGGCGTGAGCCCGCAGCTCGTCCAGCAGCCGCTCGCGGGCGTCGCGCCCGTCAGCCGGCTCAGCGGTAATAGGTGTCGACCCAGTCGCCGTAGGTGAGCCAGTCATAGACGAAGATCGCGTCCTGGATCGGCAGGCGCATGCACCCGTGACTGGCCGGGTAGTCGGGCGCCGGGTCATACCCGTGGATCGCGTAGCCGCCGGTGAAGAAGCTCGAGTAGTACATCCCGTCAGACAGGTAGCCGGGGTCGCGCAGGTACACGTGGAAGTCACCGAGGACCGTCGGCGTCGAGGGCTTGCCGGAGCTGATCGGGAGGATGTACTGCACCTTGGAGCCGTCGATCAGCGCCAGCAGCTGATGGGTCAGGTCACCCTCGGCGTGCGTGCCGTGACCGGGGAACTTGACCGTGAACTGACCCGTGCCGTCGAGCAGCGCGGTGATCGTCCTCGGGTCCAGGGTCTGTGCCACGCCCCAGCCGAGCAGCCGGTGGTAGGCGTCGAGCGCCAGGCCGGTGAACGAGTCGTACACGCCCGACTGCGGCAGGTAGAAGTGCAGCGCCGCCAGGCGCTGCTGGATCAGGTCGACGAACTGGCCCCGTGAGCCGAAACCGGCCTGCTCGCTGAGCACCGCGAACTTGCGGGTGGCGAGGAACCCGAGCATCTGCGCCGAGCTCTGATGGACGACCCGGACCGAGACGAGTCCGGCGACCGGGCTTTGGACCTTTGCCGTGAAGCTGCCCGAGCGGCCGCCGGCCAGGGCCTTGATCCGCAGTCGCTCGGTCTTGATCCGGCGCTTGCCGACGAACGCCTGCACCTCGACCCGCTGACCGGCCGCGTACGGGTGGACGTAGCCCTCGACGAGGACGGTGCGCCCGGGAACGGTCACGGCGTCGGCGCCGAGATAGAAGGCGCCGGAGAGGTACAGCCTCGCGCTCGCCTCGACGGCCGCCGGGGTCGTCGGCGTCGTGGTCGTCGTGGGCGTCGTCGGGGCGGTCGTCGTCGGGGGCGTGGTCGCCGTCGGCGTGGTCGAGGTCGGGGACGCGGCGGAGGCCACGCCGGCGGCGAGGCCGAGCGAGGCGAGGGTGGCCGCCACGGCGGCTGTGCAGGAGGCGAGATGGCGGCGCATGGGCCGACAGTAAACCAGTCAAACGCTCCGGCGCCGAAATCTTCAGGCCAGGCTGGGCGCTCGCGACCCCAGCGGCCAGGTGATCGCCGCGATCACCAGCCACGACGCGAGCACCAGCCCGATGATCTCCGCGGTGTTCCAGCCGAGCTGGTTGTAGCCGAGCGCGAGCGCGTTGTTGGCGCTGTGGAGGGCCATGCACGGGTACAGCGACCCGGTTCGCCACCGCACCAGGCAGAGCACGAAGCCCAGGAATCCGAGCGGGATCAGGTACTGCGACGACGCCGACCCGGTGTGGGCCAGGCCGAACAGGATGCCGGTCACGATCGCGGCGATCCATGGGCCCAGCTCATGGCCGCCGAGCCGGACGCGCATCCCGCTCAGCGCGCCGAAGATGAAGCCCCGGAAGAAGAACTCCTCGGCCATCGGCGCGATCGCGCAGACGAACACCGACGCCGCGACCAGCGCCGCCGTGCTGCGGGTGACGCCGAGATCGGACGGCAGCCGGTCGCTGCCGGTGAGATGGAACACCGAGGCGTAGACGGCGGTCAGGCCGTAGTAGGCGATCGCGGCGACCGCGAACGCCGTCACCGCGGTCCGCAGGCGCACCCGGCGGTAGCCGAAGTCCGACACGACGATGCGTCCCCACTGCCACACGAGCGCCAGCGCCGCCGCGACGAACCCGAGGTCGAAGACGATGTCACCGATGATGTTCGCGGCCGGACCCGGATGGGCGGTGTTGCCGGCGACGACGTCGACGACGATCGTCCCGACCGCGCCGAGCGTGAAGCCGAGCGCCACGCCCGCCGGAGCCGTCCACAGCGGCCAGTGCGGCAACCGCGACCCCCGGCCCGTCGCGCTCGGCGGGTCGGAGCGGACCGGCTCGGGCGGGAGCATCGACGAAGGCGCGGGCATCGGGCCTGAGGTTACGGACACGCTCAGGGCCAGCGCAGCGCGGCGAGCGTCGCGATCACCGGCACGCCGTCCGCCGGCGGCAACCCGGCGCCCGCCGCCGCCGGCCCGGCGTCGCGGCGCAGGAGGATCGCCTCGACCCCGCACGCCCGCGCGCCCGCGATGTCCTCGGCGAGGCTGTCGCCGACGTGCAGCGCGCCCGCCGGCCGTGCCCCGGCGATCGCCAGCGCATGCTCGAAGATCGCCGCCGCCGGCTTGCGCGCTCCGACCGCGGCCGAGGTGACGACGCCGTCGACGAGTGGAGCCAGGCCGATCCGCTCCAGCACCTCGATCAGCGAGACGTCCCAGTTGCTGACCACGACCACCCGCGCCCCGCGCCCCCGCGCCGCGACGAGCGCATCCCGCGCATCGGCGAACGGCGCGAACCGCAGCGAGTCCAGCAGCGCCGAGGTCAGCTGCGCCGTCGCCACGCCGCGCAGGCGATCGCTGGCCGGCAGCGCCGCGCGCAGCACCTCGGCGCAGCGCGCGCGCAGCGCGGCGAGGCTGATGGTGTCGCGCCCCTCGTCCATGTGCGCGCGATAGAAGGCGATCTCGGCCGCGAGCGCATCGGCGGCCTCCCGTGGCGACACCGTGACGCCGAACCGGCTCGCCAGCACGCTCGCCAGCACCGGTGCCGGCGGCGCGAGCGCGACGAGCGTGCCGAGCGCGTCGATCAGCAGGGCTCGGATCGAGGCGCTGTCGCGATGCATCAGATCGTGCGATCTTGGCAGCTGAGCAGGAGCCCGATCGGCCTGGCCGAAACATCTCGGCAGCTACACTGACCCTGGTTTCGAACGAACTCGGCGCTCCGCGCGCGCGTCCACCGCTTCAGCGCCATTTCCGCTCACCACACCCCATGAGCCGACGCGATCGACAGCGCCGACGACGACGCAACCGCGGATCCACGCTGAAACGGTTCTTTGCGATGAGCGCGATGGTGATCGTCTGCGCGCTCACCGTCGGCGCGCTGGCGATCGCCGGCTGGGTGGTCAACGTCGCCGAGTCGGCCCCCAACCTCAACTCGCTGCCGGTCCGGCTGCCCGGATCGCCCTCGGAGATCTTCGCCGGCGACGGGACGTCGCTGGGCTACATCTGGTCGCCGAGCGTCCGCACGCCGGTGGCCGGCAACGTGATCCCGCCGCGGCTCAAGCAGGCGACGATCGCGATCGAGGACCGCCGCTTCTACCAGCACGGGGCGCTCGACTACCAGGGCATCCTGCGAGCCGCGATCAAGGACGCGGCGTCGGGCGGCACCAGCCTCCAGGGCGCCTCGACGCTGACGATGCAGCTCGTCGACAACGTCTACCTGCCCCAGACCTACCGCGAGCAGCACGACCTCAAGTACAAGATCATCCAGGCCAAGCTCGCCGAGCAGCTGGAGGGCCGGCACAGCAAGGACTGGATCCTCGACAGCTACCTCAACGACGTGCCCTACGGCACCGTCTACAGCCAGGAGGCCTACGGCGTCGGCGCCGCGTCGCGGATGTTCTTCGACAAGCCGGTGCAGCGCCTGACGCTCGCCCAGGAGGCGCTGCTCGCCGGCCTGCCGCAGGCGCCGTCGCAGTACGACCCGTTCGCGTTCCCCGCCGCGGCTCGCCGGCGACGCTCCGAGGTGTTGCAGGCGATGGTGACCGCGCACTACATCAGCCAGGCCCAGGCCGACTCGACCGCGCGGATGCCGCTGGAGGTCAAGGCCGATCCGACCTCCCAGGTGCACGAGCAGCCCTACGTGTTCGACTACATCGAGCAGTCGGCGGCGCGCGACCTCTGCCCCCGCCATCCCAAGAACTGCCGCGCGCTGCAGCAGGGCGGCCTGAAGATCTACTCCACGATCGATCTGCGCAAGGAAGCGCTCGCGCAGCAGGCGATCGCCAACCACGAGTCGACCCTCGCCGAGCAGGGCGGGCCGGGCGCGGCCGCCGCCGGGCTGGTCTCGATCGATCCGCTCAACGGGCATATCGAGGCGATCGCCAACTCGTCGACCTACAGCCAGACCTCGTTCGACTACGCCACCCAGGCGCTGCGCCAGACCGGGTCGGCGTTCAAGGTGTTCGCGTTGATGACGCTGATCCACGACTACCACGGCGACCCCAACTCGACGTACTACGTCTCCAAGCCCCTGGCGGCCGGCTGGCTGCCGTCGGCGCCGACCTGGTCGGTGCACACCGACGAGGACACCTACCAGGGCACGATCAGCGTCACCAAGGCGACCGTCGTGTCCGACAACACCGTGTTCGCCCAGCTCGCCGCCGACGTCGGGGCCGACAAGCTCGACGCGACCGCCCACGCGATGGGCATCACGTCGCCGCTGTTCGGCTTCCCGGCCGAGGTCCTCGGCGGTCTGAAGATCGGCGTCTCGCCGCTGCAGATGGCCGACGCCTACGCCACCCTGGCCAACAGCGGCGTCCACATCCCGGCCACGATCATCAACACGATCGCCTTCCCCGACGGGAAGGTCGAGAACTTCGGCAACCCCCCGCACACCCGGGTGTTCACCGACGGTGAGGCCGACGCGGGCACCGACGTCCTCAAGGGCGTGATCACCAGCGGCACCGGCACGGCGGCCAACTACGGCTGTCCGGCGGCCGGCAAGACCGGCACCGCGGAGGACTTCGAGAACGCCTGGTTCGTGGGCTACACGCCGCGCATGTCGACCGCCGTCTGGGTCGGGTACCCCCAGGGCAACATCCCGATGGCCGACGGCTACGGCGGCACGCTGGCGGCCCCGATCTGGCACGACTACATGGAGGCGGCCAGCAGCGGCTACTGCGGCAACTTCCCGCTGCCGACCACGCCGTTCGTCGGGACCGCCTTCTTCGGTCCGCATTCGGTCACCGGAGCGCCGATCGCGGTGCCCAATGCGATCGCGCCCAGCGCGGTGCCCGGGGCGACCGGCGGGGCGGGCCTCGCCCCGGGAACCACCGGCGCGACCGGTGGCGCCGCCGGGACCGGCGGCGGCACGGGTGCAACCACCGGGACGGGCGCGGCCACCGGGACGGGTGGCGGCACCGGCGCAGCCACCGGGACGGGCGGTGGGACCGGCGCAGCGACGGGGACCGGCGGCCGCAAGAAGCACTGATCCGGGGCGATCGGCCCGCTGCTGGTAGCTTTGATCAGGAACGCGCGAGCACGCGCGTTCAGATCAAAGGTTCTCACTGCATGCCTAAGGAAGAGAAGGTCGAGCTCGAGGGGGAGGTCGTCGAGGCCCTCCCGAACGCGATGTTCCGCGTCAAGCTCGACAACATGGACCGCGTCGTGCTCGGTCATGTGGCCGGCAAGATGCGCCGCTTCCGGATCCGCATCCTCCCCGGTGACCGGGTCCGGGTCGAGCTGTCGCCCTACGACCTCGACCGGGCACGGATCGTCTACCGCCACCGCTGAGGCACGCGAGCGCGCGGGCCGGCGGCTGATGCGCGAGCTGGAGCTGATCGCCGGCCTGGACGAGGTGCTCGGCCGGGCTGCGGAGACGCGCGTGGTCCGGCGCCTCGGCGACGACGCTTCGGTGGTGCGCGGTCACGGGTATGCGGTCACCTCGGTCGACACGCTCATCGACGGCGTCCACTTCCGCTGGGGTCAGCTGAGCGCGCAGGAGATCGGCCACCGGGCGCTCGCTTCCGCGCTGTCGGACCTCGCGGCGATGGGGACGGCCGGCGGCGAGGCGTACGTCGCGCTCGGCCTCGCCCCCGGAATCGAGCGCGACGACGCGCTGGCGATCATGGCCGGCGCGCAGACGGCGGCGTCCGAGTGCGGCGTGGTGATCGCCGGCGGAGACGTCAGCACGTCGGCGACGTTGACGATCGCGGTGACGGTCGTGGGCTGGTGCGCCGATCCCGGAGACGTGGTCGGCCGCGACGGCGCCCGGCCGGGGGACCTCGTCGCGGTCACCGGATCGCTCGGGGCGGCCGGCGCGGGACTCGCGCTGCTGGAGGGCCGGGCGACGATCGCCACCGCCGCCGCCGCGCGCCTGCGCGAGCGCTATGCGCGTCCCCGGCCGCGGCTGACCGCGGGCGCGCTGCTCGCCGGGCTCGGGGCCACCGCGCTGATCGACCTCTCCGACGGGCTGGCGACCGACGCGCGCCACCTGGCGGCGGCCAGCGGCGTCGCGCTCGAGCTCGAGCTCGCCGCGCTGCCGCTCGCCGACGGCGTGCGCGAGGTGGCCGCGCAGCTGGGCGTGGATCCGGCGCGCTTTGCCGCCTCGGCGGGCGAGGACTACGAGCTGTGCGCGTGCATCTCGCCCGCCGCCCGTGACACGGTGGCGGAGCGGTTTGACCGCTGCGCCCGTGACCTTCCGGCACTGACCTGGATCGGGACAGTGCT
>JBELAG010000266.1:0-8622 GCA_049509055.1 Solirubrobacteraceae bacterium | reverse complement strand
GGCTTTCAGAGAGCCCGCCTCCGGACTTGAACCGGAAACCCCTTCATTACAAGTGAAGTGCTCTGCCAATTGAGCTAGGCGGGCGCTGCGCCCTCAGTGTGGCAGGAGAGCCCGCGCCGGCGCGCGGTATCAGAGCCGGTCAGGGAGCCTCGTGCACCGAGACCGCGTGCTCCAGCGAGCCGTGACCGTTGCTGGAGAAATCGGTCGCCGGCGGCGGTGGCGCCGGCTCGGGCTCGGCGTTGACCCGGCGCTCGAGCTCGCCGAGGATCAGGCCGAACAGCAGGTGGCGCCAGGCGGCTTGCATGAACGCGTTGCGGTTGCCGCGGAGCGTGGGCAGCTCCCCCCGGGCGGGGTGCAGGCGGTCGGTGATGGCCACCAGCGGCCACAGGGCGACGTGCTCGGCGAGGCCCGCGGCGGGCCCGCGGAGCGCGGGCGGCAGCGGCAGGGCCGAGGCCACGTTGGCGTAGACGGCTCCGAACGCTGCGCCGTTGCCCACGTGCAGCGCCAGCCCGGCGGCGCGCCAGCCCTCGCCGCGGGTGAGCGCCTTGCCGAGCAGCTCCACGTCGTCATAGCGCGAGGCGAAGATCACCTTGTCCAGCGGCTGCTGCAGGCTCCACACCGCGGCCGCGACGGCGCCGCTGACGGCTCCGCGCAGGGTCCGGGTTCGATCGATGCCGGGGCTCACGTCGCTCACACTGTAACGGGCGCGAGTCGCCTGGGTACGGCATGTGCGATGGATCACAGTGCCCCCCCGCAGGTCGATTGCGATCGCCTTCACCAGCTCACTCGCGAGCATGGCGCCAACCTGATCGTCTACGGGATCGTCAGGCTTCTGTTCCAGCCGTTCTTCCACGTCTACTTCCGGATGAGCCGGATCGGGCGGGAGCACATCCCCCGGCGCGGCCCGGTGATCATCGCCTCCAACCACCGCAGCTTTCTCGACCCGTTCGTGATCGCGACGATGGCCAGGCGTCCGATGTACTACATGGCCAAGCAGGAGATGTTCGCCAGCCGCCGGCGCGCGTGGCTGCTGCGAGCGGTGGGGGCATTCCCGGTCAGGCGGGGATCGGGCGACTCCGAGTCGATCGCCACCGCCAAGGCGCTGCTGGCGCACGGCGAGATCGTCCTGATCTTTCCCGAGGGGACGCGTACCCGCCCCGGCGGCCTCGGCTCGCCGCGCCGCGGTGTCGGCCGGCTGGCGCTGGAGACCGGCGCGCCGGTCGTCCCGGTCGCCGTGATCGGCACCGAGGCCGTCCGCCGTGGCTGGCGCATCCGTCCCCACAAGGTGCGCATTCGCGCGGGCCGGCCGCTGACCTTCCCGCAGGTCGACGATCCGTCGCGGGCGCTCGCCGCCGCCGTCACCGACCGGATCTGGCCGTGCGTGATGCTCCAGTGGGAGTGGCTCGGCGGCCTGCCGCCGGTCCGCCGGGTGGCGATCGTCGGCGCCGGGGATTGGGGCACGAGCCTTGCCGTCCGCCTGGCGATCGGTGGCATCGACGTCGATCTGGGCTGCCGCAGCCGCGATCTCGCACACGCGTTGCACGGCGCGCGCGAGAACGTCGGCCACCTGCCCGGCGTGAGGCTCCCCGACGGAGTGCGGGTGATGCCCGACGACGAGCTGTCGCCCGGCGGCCACGACATCCTCTGCCTGGCGGTGCCCGCGCGGGAGCTGCCCGCCGTCCTCGCGGCGCACGCCGGCCGGATCTCGAGCTCCACCGGCGTCCTCGTCGTCTCCAAAGGGCTCGTCGGACCGCTGGGAACCTTGCCCTCGGCGTTCGCCGCCGAGCGTTGCAGCGCCCGCGGCGTCGCGGTGCTCGGCGGCGCCGCCGACCCGGCTGAGATCCTCGAGCAAGGGGCGTCGGTCGTGATCGCCTCGATCGACCACGGCTTCGCCCGCCAGCTCGCGGACGCGCTCACCGCCGTGGGGCTCGACGTCGGCACGACGAGCGACGTCACCGGCGTCGAGCTCGCCGGCTGCGCCGCTGACGTCGCGGTGCTCGCCGCCGCTGCGGCGGGCACGCGAGCCGGGGCCAACGTCGCCGGCGCGGCGGCCGGCCAGGTGGTCGCGGAGGTTGACGCGCTCGCTCGCGCGCGCGGCGGGCGCCCCGAGACGTTCGCCGGCCTGGCCGGCGCCGGCAGCCTCGTGGCCACGGTCGCCGCCGGTGACTCACCGGATCGGCGAGCGGGCGAGCTCCTGGCGCAGGGCGTGCCGGCGGCCGAGATCGGGCGTGCGCTCGGACCGGCGGCCGAGGCGGTGGAGTCGGTCGGGATGCTGGCCCGCGCGGCTCGCGAGGCGCAGCTGCCGGCGCCTGCGCTCGACGGCCTGGCCGCCTTGGTCGAGGGGCGGATGGGGCCAGAGCAGTGGGCGGCGACCGTGACCGAACCCGCCGGCGAAAGCCACGCGCGACCTATCCGCGCCGCGTGAGCGCGGCTACTCTCACCATGCGGTGCCCGATGCCCAAGACACCCCACCCTCCAAGGCCGAGCTCGACGCCCGCTTCACCGAGCTCTACCGGCGGCATCTGCGCGACGTCTACTCCTACAGCTACTACCGCGTGGGCAACCACTACGACGCCGAGGACCTCACCGAGCAGACGTTCCTGCAGGCCTACCGCCATTTCGAGCGCGCGCTGCGCGAGTCCGATGGACGGCCGCTGCGTCCGTGGCTCATCCGCATCGCCCACAACCTGGCGGCCAACTTCTACCGCGACCGCTCGCGCAAGCCGGAGTCGGCGATCGAGGACGCGGGGATGATCTCCGCCCCACACACCACCGAGGCGCTGGTCGAGGGCCGCGAGGAGCTCAAGACGATCCTCGAGGGTGTCGCCAAGCTCCCCGACGATCGCCGCGAGGCGCTGATCATGCGCTTCGCGCTGGGGATGGACAACCGCGAGATCGCCCGCGCGCTCGATCGCACCGACGGCGCCACCAAGGTGCTGCTGCACCGGGCGATCCGTCAGCTGGAGGGGATCGTGGCCGAGCAGTCGGCGCCGGCGGCGGTGCCCGCCACCCCGCCCGTGCCGAGCTCACACCGGGAGGCCGGATGAGCGCGGGCGCGCCGGACTTCGAAGCGCTGCTGCGCGAGGCCCTGAGCCCGATCGACCCTCCGGCTGACCTGGCGGCGCGGATGGAGAGCGCGCTGGTCAACCTCACCGAGCTTGCCCAGGAGGAGCTCGAGAGCTGGGAGCTCTCCACGATGCGCGATCCGCGCAACTGGGTGCGTCCGGCGGCGGCCGCGATGATCGGCGCCGGCGCCGGCACGGCGCTCGTCGTGCTGCGCGTGCGAGGGCGCCATCGCGCGCGCAAGCAGCAGTCCTCCAGCCTGCGCGAGCTCGCCGGGCGCACGATCTCGGACATCGCCGAGGAAGCGCGCCGGGTCATGCCCGACCGCTAGCGCGCCGCCGGGCGGCCGCGACCTCGGCCGCCAACCGCGCTGATACCGTCAGCCCACGATGCCCGCGTGCTACCGCCACCCCTCGCGTGAGACGGGCGTCTCGTGCTCGTCCTGCGGTCGGCCGATCTGTCCGGACTGCATGACGCCGACGCCGGTGGGGATGCGATGCCCCGAGTGCGCCCGCGAACGCACCAAGGTCAAGACCGTCCGGAACATCGCGCCGACCGCGGTCCTGACCCGCGCCCTGATCGCGATCAACGTGATCGTATTCCTCGCCGAGACGGCGACGGGCGCGCCGCTCGGCGGCGGCGGCGGCGGGACGATCTGGTTTCACGGCGCGCTGTTCGGCCCGGCGATCACCGCGCACAACCCGTTTCCGTTCTACACCGGCACCCACGAGTACTGGCGCCTGCTGACCTCCGGGTTCCTCCACGACGGGCTGCTGCACATCCTCTTCAACATGGTGTTCCTCTACTTGATGGGTCCGCTGCTGGAACCGGCCATCGGGCGCCTGAACTTCGGGGTGGTGTACTTCGTGTCGCTGCTGTCGGGGTCGTTCGGCGCATTGCTGTTCCAGCCCGACGTGCCGACGATCGGCGCTTCGACGGCGTGCTTCGGCGTGCTCGGCGCGCTGATCGTCGTCGCCTACTACCGGGGGATCTCGATCTGGCAGAGCGGGCTCGGCCTCACGCTGGTCATCAACATCGTGTTCTCGCTCAGCATCGCCGGGATCTCGATCGGCGGCCATCTCGGCGGCGTCGTCGGCGGCGCCATCTGCGGATGGCTGATCGTGCAGCTCGGGGAGCGCCGGCGCATGCCCGCGCTCGCGATCGCCGGCTGCGCGCTGGTCGCCGTCGTCAGCGTCCTGGGCGCGATCGCCGTGGCCGGCGGGACCGGGCTGACCCCCAACGGCTTCAGCCTCTGAAGCGCCGGCCCGGCGGCTACAGCTCGACGGTCAGCGCCTCACCCCGCGCCTCGGGCACGAGCTCGGGGTGGATGATGTGCGCGAGCAGCTCGAGTCCGTCGATGATCCGCGGCCCCGGGCGCGAGAAATAGGCTGCGGCGTCCACGGCGACCACCTCGCCGGCGCCGATCGCCGCCAGCTGGTCGCGGTGCATCTCGGCCTCGCGGTGGGCGATCTCGGCGTCGTAGCCGCACGGCATCACGATCACCAGGTCGGGCGAGACGGCGCCGACCTCTTCCCAGGCGACCTGCTGGGAGCTCTCGCCCGCGAGGCCGAGCACGTCCTCGCCGCCGGCGTACTCGATCAGCTGCGGCGTCCAGTGGCCCGCGGCGAACGGCGGGTCCAGCCATTCCAGCGCCACCACGCGTGGCCGACGCGCGCCGCGGGTCGCCAGGCGGATGCGATCGATCCGCGCCGCCGCCCGCTGCACCAGGTCGACCCCGGCGTCCTTGCGACCGGTCGCCTGGGCCAGGGTGCGGGCGTCGCCGAGGACCTCGCCGACCGTGCGGGGGTCGAGCGCGACCACCATCGGCTGGGTATCGATCTCCTCGGCGATCGCGCGGACATCGTCAAAGGACACCGCGCACACCGAGCACAGCGATTGGGTGACGATCAGGTCCGGCGCGAGCTCGTGCAGCGCGTCGGTGTCGAGCGCGTAGATCGATTCGCCGGCCAGCGTCCGCTCGCGGACGGCGGCGTCGATCTCGGCGGCGCTGAGGCCCGGCTCCAGGACGTCGCGCGTGACCTTGGGAAGGCCGCGCGCCTGCGCCGGATAGTCGCATTCGTGCGTGACGGCGACCACCTCGGGGCCGAGGCCGAGCGCGAACAGCATCTCGGTGGCCGACGGGACGAGACTGACGATCCGCATCATCGCAGTGTGCCCGGGCGGCGTCCGTGGCAAGCTGGTGGACAGAACATCAAAGGAGACGCGATGGCAGAGATGCTCAACGAGGACGAGATCGACAGCAGACTACGACGCCTGCCGTGGGAACGCGAGGGCGACGAGATCGTCCGTGAGTGGCGGTTCGAGAACTTCGCCGAGGCGATCGCCTTCGTCAACCAGGTCGCCGACCTCGCCGAGGAGGCCAATCACCATCCCGACATCCTGATCCACGGCTGGAACAAGGTCAAACTGTCGCTGACCAACCACTCGGCGGGCGGCCTCACCGAAGTGGACTTCACGATCGCCGCTCGCTTCGACACGCTGGCCTGAGCGGCGCGACTCCGATCCGGATCGCACGCGCAGACGCGAGAGCGCCGGCGGTGACGGCGCCCGGTGCTGCTACCGTTCGCTCAGTCGCTGAATGACCGACGACGACCGACCCCGAAGTAGCAGCGCGCCGACCACAAGCGTCCCCCGGGCCTCGCGGCGGTCGGCCCGCGGCAGTACGTGAAGGCCCTGTTCATCATCCTGACCGCGCTGCTGGTCGTGGTCAACGCCTTCTTTGTCGTGGCGGAGTACTCGCTGGTCCGCTCGCGCAAAGCGCGGCTGCAGGAGATGGCCGAGGACGGCCGGCGGGGCGCCCGCCTCGCCCTCACCCAGATGGAGCAGATCGGCGACTACATCGCCGCCTGCCAGGTGGGGATCACGATGGCCTCGATCGGCATCGGCGCGCTCGGGGAGCCGGCGATCGCGCACGTGTTCGAGCCGCTGTTCGGAGGCGCCTTCGGGCACTCGGCGGCGGTCGTGGCGTCGGTGGTGATCGCCTATCTGCTGATCACCGTCGCCCAGAGCATCGTCGGCGAGATCGCGCCCAAGCTGTACACGATCCAGCACGCCGAGGACCTGGCCCGACGGATCGCGCGGCCGCTGCGGTTCTTCCGGATGCTCTTCAACCCCTTCATCGTCGTGCTCAACTCGGCGTCCAACGCGCTCCTGCGCGCCACCGGCACCGACCCCGACGCCGAGCCCGAGGGGGGGACCCCCGACGAGCTCAAGCGGATCATCGCCGAGTCGCGCAGCGGCGGGAGCCTCGACATCGGCGAGGCCAACATGCTGACCGGCGTCTTCCATCTTCACGAGCAGGAGGCCCGCCAGGTGATGACCCCGATCCCGGCGGTGGTCACCGTCGACGTCTCCGAGACCGTGCAGGACGCGTTGCGCCGCTGCGTGTCGACCGGGCACTCGCGGCTGGTGGTCACCGAGGACGACAACCAGGACCGCGTCAAGGGCATCGTCCACGTCAACCAGCTCGTCAAGCTGATGATGTCCGACGGCTATGAGGCCGGGTTCGCCAAGCTGGTGCGCGCGGCGCCGATCGTCCCGGAGACCAAGCCGCTGGACGACCTGCTCGCCGATCTGCAGCGGGAACGGACCGAGCTGGCGATCGTCGTCGACGAGTACGGACGAACCGCCGGGATCGTGACCACCGAGGACATCATCGAGGAGGTCGTCGGCGAGATCACCGACGAGACCGACCCGGCGGGCGGCGCCGTGCGGCGCCTGGCCAACGGCGACTGGTTCGTGCGCGGGCACGTCGCGGTCACCGACCTCGACGACTACGGACTGCATCTCCCGGTCGACACCGACGCCTACAACTCGGTCGGCGGCTTCGTGTTCGCGGAGCTGGGGCGGCTGCCCAAGCGCGGGGACCAGGTCGCTGCCGACGGCTACTCGATCCGGGTGGAGTCGGTGCGCGAGAACCGGATCGAAGCGGTGCGGATCCGCCGCCGCAAGACGCCCGCGGAGACGACGCCGGCCTGATCGGAACGGGGACGGCGCACGCGCTCGCGACATTCGTTACATTCCCGAGCGCGGGCCGCAGGAGTGCGTTCCGGCGGTTGAGAGGAGAGAGGAGCCGGCCCCCACGGGCCGGCTTCTTCGGTTCAGGGCCCGGTCGCGCGGGCGCCCGATGGGCGCGGCGTGACGGCGTCAAGCGGGCCAAAAAGAAACCGGCCCGCTGGGGACGGGCCGGTTTCGTGCTTCTGGGGAGGAGGTGCTGCTATGAGGTACGTCGCAGGCGGAATGATGGTCCCCGCACCTGAACGCAACCTTAATACTCAGTCGTATTCATAGAAGCCCCGTCGAGACTTGCGACCGAGCGCGCCGCTGCGCACGAGCTCGCTGAGGCGGGGTGGCACCGGCACCCCGAGCGTCTCGCCGATCGCCTCCGAGACGTCGAGCCCGACGAAATCCAGCAGCGCGATCGGTCCCATCGGCATGCCCGCGCCGAGCGTCATGCAGCGGTCGACGTCGGCCGGCGCCATGCCCGCGGAGTCCATCAGTTTGACGGCCTCGAACAGGTAGGGGAACAGCAGGCGATTGACGACGAAGCCGGGCGTGTCGGGCACCTCGACGGCCGTCTTGCCGAGCTTCGCGCACAGCGCGCGCGCCCGCTCGCGCACGTCGGGGCGCGTGTCGGGAGCGTGCGCCAGCTCGATCAGCTCCATCCGCGTCACCGGGTTGAAGACGTGCAGGCCGACGAACCGGTCGGGATGGCCGCTGGCCACGGCCAGTTCGGTGATCGACAGCGACGACGTGGTCGTGGCGAGGATCTCGTCGGGTCCGGTGTAGGAGGCGAGCTCGGCGAGCAGCGCGCCCTTGTGGCCGGGGTCCTCGACGACCGCTTCGACGAGGAACGTCGCCTCGGCGAGATCCTTGAGCTCGGTGGTGATGCGAACGTTGTCGGCGCTGCCGGTCTCCCCCGGATGGCGCTCGCAGTGCTTGGCGACGGCCCGCTTGACGCGCTCCGCGGAGGCCTTGGAACGGGCCCACAGCAGGACCTCTCCGTGGGCGGCGGCGACGGCGGCGAGTCCGGATGCGATCGTGCCGGCTCCCGCGATGGCGAGTCTTTCTTGCAAGGGATCTCCTGGTTTGAATGCACCCCGGACCGTTCGGCCGGTCCGGTCGATAGCCGGACTCGACCGCGGCTCCGGTTGGCTGACCCCAGGTTAAGCCAACGTTCCCGGGCACGGCAGCCGACGTTCTGCGCACACTCGGTCGGTGCAGACCACCGAGACGTGCTCGTGGCCTGCCCCCAGCGACCCGGCGGCGCGACCCGGGCCGGCCGGGGTCAGTTGGTCTGCTCGGTGGGGCGGATCAGGATCTCGTTGACCGACATCCGCCACGGGCGCGTGACGATGTAGACGACGGCGCCGGCGATGTCGGGCGCCTGCATGATCTCGATGTCGCCGAAGCGCTGGCGCATCTGCTCCTGGACCTCGGGACGGTTGTGGAACCGCAGTTCGGTGTCGACCGCGCCGGGCTCCACGATCGAGACCCGCACGTGCCGGCCGGTCACCTCCTGGCGCAGCGCCTCGCTGA
>JBELAG010000265.1:0-8647 GCA_049509055.1 Solirubrobacteraceae bacterium | reverse complement strand
ACCCACCCGCGCGAGCTCGACTACATCTGCGCCCACGGCACCGGCACCCGCGCCAACGACGCGGCCGAGACGCGCGCGATCCGGATCGCGCTCGACGACGACGCCGACCGCGTCCCCGCCCCCGCGCCCAAGTCGATGGTCGGCCACCTGATCGGCGCGGCCGGCGCGCTGTCGGCGATGGTCTGCCTGCTGGCGATCCGCGACGGCGTCCTGCCGCCGACGACCAACCTGCACACGCCCGATCCGGAGTGCGACCTCGACTACGTGCCGCTGCACGCCCGCCCCGCCGAGGTACGGACGGCGGCGGCCAACGCGTTCGGGTTCGGCGGCCAGAACTGCGTCGTCGTGCTCAAGGCGCCCGAGGGCGAGTAGGCCGGCGGCGAGCCTCCTCGCGCCGCCACGCTCGCTCCGGCGCGGCGGAGCCGCAGGGCCGCGCCGAACCTGTCACCCACCGGGAGAGCAACCGGTCAGAACGTGAGTGGTCTCGCACGGCAGCGGATCTCGCCGGCGGCCGCCGCGGCCTCCGGCACATGGTCTCGCGGCTATGGCTCGGGCATCGCCGCGGGCACCGAGCCAACCCCGGAATGGCTCATCTCGGCGCGGGCCGGAGCGACCTGGGCGAACGCGACGGCGGCGCCGATCCGCTCGGCGGTCGGCGGATGGCCGGCCAGCAGCCGCGACACCCACCGGGGCGGGTCGAGGTCGGCGACGTTCTGCAGCGCGATCGCCCGCTCGAACGAGATGAACGCGTCCGGGGCTCCGGCCAGCTCCAGGGAGAACTGGTCGGCGCGGCGTTCGACGGAGCGCGACAGCCGGTTGGCGATCACGCCGATCGGCGCGCTGACCGCCGCGGCGGCGAGCGCCAGCGCGGGCAGCGCCGCGGGCGTCCCGCGCTCGTCGCTCAGTGCCCAGCTGCAGCGCTGGACGGCGAGCGCCGCGGCCGGCGCGATGATCGCGGCGAACAGCACGGTGCGCGGGACGTCGCGGTGGCGCACGTGGCCGAGCTCGTGGGCGACGACCAGCCGGATCTCGTCCCGGGAATAGCGGTCCAGCAGGGTGTCGTAGAGGACGACGCGCTTGCTCGGCCCGAGACCGGTGACGTAGGCGTTGGCGGCGGTCGTGCGCCGGCTGGCGTCGACCGAGTACACCTCTCCGACCGTGACGCCGGCGGCCTGGGCCAGCGCGAGCACGTCGGCCCGCGTCTGGCCGTCGGGCAACGGCTCGAAGTCGTTGAAGATCGGATCGAGCAGCACCGGCGCGAGCGCGGCCAGGACGGCTCCGACGCCGACCGACGCCGCCGAGGCCGGCAACCACCACCAGCGCGGATACCGGCGCATGCCGGCGACCACGGCCGCGCCCGCCGTCGCCGCGAAGCCGGTCTCGAGCGCGGCCGCCTTGCCGAGGTCGATCGCCCAGTCGCGCCAGGACTGCGTGTCGAGGCCGGCGGCGATCGCCCGACGCCGCGACGCCGCGCGCAGCGGCAGCAACGGCACCGACAGGCCGACGCTCAGCGCGGCGGCGCCGACCGCTCCGCCGGCGGCCGGCCGCGACCAGCGCCGGCGCAGCAGCCACGGCGGCCGGCGTGCGGCCCGCGCCAGGGCGGCGAGCTCGAGCGCCCCGCCGGCGAGCCCGAGGGCGAGCTGGGGCCGCGCGAACCGCCGGCCGCGCGCGATCTCCTCGGCGCTGAAGTAGCGGCTCAGGTCGACCTCGACGTGCTCGGGGGCGGGCGGTCGCGGCATCAGCAGCCGGCGCGCCCCCTCGGCCGCGGCCACGGCCCCCAGCACGGGCCCGAGCACCCTGACGCGCCGAATACCGCTCACCCGCGAGACTGTAGTGATGCGCGTCGCCATCGTCTCCGACGTCCACGGCAACCGCCACGCCTTCGAGGCGGTGCTCGACGAGATCGCCGACAGCGGTTGCCGCGAGCTGTGGTGCCTCGGGGATCTCGTCGGCTACGGCGCCGACCCCGACGCCTGCGTGGCACTCGCGGCGGCCCACGTATCGGTCTGCCTGGCGGGCAACCACGACCTCGGCGTCACGGGGTCGATCCCGCTCGAGCAGTTCTCGCGCGGGGCGGCGCTGGCGGCGACCTGGACCCAGGAGCAGATCAGCGCGGAGACCCGGGCCTACCTCGACGCACTCGAGCCCCAGAAACTCGACGAGCCGGTCGGGCTCTATCACGCCAGCCCCCGCGACCCGATCTGGGAGTACGTGCTGTCGCCGCTGCAGGCCGAGCTATGCCTCGACGTCCAGGTCCAGCGCGTGTCGCTGATCGGCCACTCGCATGTCGCGCTGTCGTTCTCGCGTTTTCCCGGGGACGGGGCCACCGGCGAGACCCGCGGCGCCGACGAGGAGCTCGATCTCCAGAACGGAGAGTGGCTGATCAACCCCGGCAGCGTCGGCCAGCCGCGCGACGGCGACCCGCGGGCGGCGTGGCTGGAGCTCGACCTCGACGCCTGGCGGGCGGTCTACCGGCGCACCGAATACGACATCGCGGGCGCCGCGGCGGCGATCCGCGCGGCCCGGCTGCCCGATTCGCTCGCCGAGCGCCTGCAGTACGGGCAGTGACGCGATCGACGCGTGCGACGCCGGGTCGGACGCTCCACCGGGATAGGCCCTAAAGTCAGGCGCCGGATGGGCTTTGGCTCGCGAGCATTCCTGGCCGGCGGCCTCGGCTTCGCCGCTGCCTTCGTCGTTGCCTGCGGGAGCGGCAACGGCCTGCTGTCCGCAGACCAGGCCGGCACCCTGAGCAATCAGTTGAACGCGATCTCCTCCGCGCTCAGCGCGCACCAGTGCGATCAGGCGGCCAGCGCCGCGAGCTCGCTGACCAACGCGGTCGCTGATCTCCCCTCCTCGGTCAACCAGACGCTGCTGCAGGACCTGGGCCAGGGCGCCTCGACCGTGAGCGACCTGGCGCGCAACTGCACGCCGACCACGGTGACGTCGACGTCGAGCACGTCGTCGACGACGACCAGCTCGACGAGCACCTCCAGCACCTCGACGAGCTCCTCGACGCCGACGACGAGCAGCTCCTCCAGCAGCTCGGCCACCGGCACCGGGACGAGCCCAGCAACGAATCCAGGGGCGACGGGTACTTCTTCCAGCACCGCCAACGGCGGCGTCGCGCCCGGCGGGGGCACCGCGACGGCCGGAGCGGCCAACGGGAACGGACAATGACCGGCACGACCACGATCGCCAGCAGGTACCGCATCGAGAGCCGACTCGGGGTCGGCGGGATGTCGACGGTCCACCTCGCCTTCGACAACCGCCTCGAGCGCTACGTCGCGATCAAGCTGCTCGCCGAGCATCTCGCCGACGATCCGACGTTCGTCTCGCGCTTTCGCCGCGAGGCGCTCGCCGCCGCGCGGCTCGTGCACCCCAACATCGTGCAGGTGTTCGATTTCGGCTTCGACGCCGGCCACCATCAGCACTTCATCGTCATGGAGCACGTCTCGGGGCACTCGTGCGCCGAGCTGCTGCGCGATCGCGGCCGCCTCGACGTCGCGGAGGCGATCGAGATCGTCACGCAGGCCTGCCGTGGGCTGGACTACGCCCATCGCAATGGCGTCGTCCATCGCGACGTCAAGCCCGGCAACCTGCTCGTCTCCGACTCCGACGTCGTCAAGCTCGCCGACTTCGGGATCGCCCGGGCGGCCGATCAGTCGAGCATCACCCAGGTCGGCTCGGTGCTCGGCACCGCCGCCTACCTGTCGCCCGAGCAGGCCCGCGGCGAGGAGGCCGGACCGCGAGCCGATCTGTACTCGCTCGGTGTCGTCTCCTACCAGCTGATGTCGGGACGGCTCCCGTACGAGGCCGGGTCACTGTCGGAGCTCGCGCTCAAGCAGCAGCGCGAGTCGCCGATCCCGCTCGACGAGCTCAACCCCGACGTCCCCCACGCCCTCGCCCGAGCCGTCGCCTGGGCCTTGTCGATCGACCAGCGCGGGCGCCCGTCCAACGCGATCGAGCTCGCCGACGCGTTGCGCGACGGCGCCCGCGGCGTCGCTCCCGCCGGCGCCGCCGCCGACGAGTTCGCCACCAGCCCGGTCACCCGCGTCACCGCCGAGGACCGCACCGCCGCCACCCGCGTGACGCGGCGCCCGGCCGAGCGCCCGGCGCCGCCGCGCGCCCCGCGGCAGGTGCCGGCGCGACGGCCGGCGCGGGCCGAGCCGGTCGCCCCCCGGCGTCCGGCGGCCGCCGCCCCGGCGCCGGCGCAGCGCTCCGGCGGTCGCGGCTTTCGCCGGCTGATGGGGGTGCTGGCGCTGATCGGCGTCCTGGCGCTGATCGTGATCGCCGCGGTGCTGATCTCCAACAGCACCTCGACGACCGTGGTCCACATGGAGAGCATCGTCGCCAGGGACGCCAACTCGGCGATCAGTCAGCTGCAGCAGCTGATCAGCAAGTACACGAAGTAGCGCCGGGGGCGGCGCCCGCCCGCAGCTCGGCGGCAACCGCGGTGAGCCGCCCGTGGTCGATCGCGCGGCGCAGGTCGGCCATCAGCCGGGCGATGAAGCTGAGGTTATGCAGCGTCACCAGCCGCAGCGCGGTCAGCTCGTGGGCGCGCAGCAGGTAGTGCAGGTAGGCACGGGAGAAGCCGGCCGCGCAGGTCGGGCACGGGCAGCCGTCGAGGATCGGCTCCGGGCTGCGCCGCCAGCGACCCTTGACGAGATCCACGCGCCAGCGCCCGCTCGGGTCGGGGACGAGCGCGACCCCGTGGCGCCCCAAGCGGGTCGGCATCGCGCAGTCGAAGGTGTCGATCCCGCGCTGCACGCCGGCGATCAGGTCGTCGATCTCGCCGATCCCCAGCAGATGGCGGGGGCGCTCGGGCGCCAGGCGCTCGAGCTCCGCCGTGCACCAGTCCACGACCTCGTACATCTGCGCCTTGTCGCGCCCCAGCGAGCCGCCGACCGCCACGCCGTCGCACGCGCTGGCGGCGACCGTCGCCGTCGAGATCGCGCGCAGGTCGCGCTCGATGCCGCCCTGGACGATGCCGTACACCGCCTGGCTCGGCGGCCCCTCGCGCTCGTGCCAGGCCAGGCACCGCTCCAGCCAGCGATGGGTGCGCTCCATCGAACGGGCCGTGTAGTCCCGCGTGACGTGAAACGGCGTGCACTCGTCGAACACGAGCGCGATGTCGGAGCCGAGCGCCGCCTGGACCGCCATCGAGGTCTCCGGGCCCATGAAGCGCTCCGCGCCGTCCACGTAGGAGCGAAACCGCACCCCCGGCTCCTCGATCGCGATCATCGACCCGTTGGACTCCGGCCCGCGCGCGCGGCGGCCCTTGATCTCGTCGGCGACGCCGCCGTGACCCATCGAGAAGACCTGAAAGCCGCCGGAGTCGCTGATGATCGGGCGGTTCCAGCGCATCATCTCGTGCAGGCCGCCGAGCTCGGCGACCAGCTCGGGCCCGGGCGCCAGCATCAGATGGAAGGTGTTGCCGAGCACCATCTCGTAACCGAGGCCGACGACGTCGCGCGGCTCCAGCGTCTTGACCGCGCCCCGCGTGGCGAGCGGGACGAACGCCGGCGTCGCCACCTCACCGTGGGCCAGGCGCAGCGTTCCGGTGCGCGCGCGACTGTCGCGACACCGGCTGTGAATCGTGAACACGCCGCCGGACCCTACCGACCCTCCGGCACACGGCCGGCGACGGCCGTCGTAGCCTGTGCGCCGGTGACGACGCTCGGGGCGATCAGACCGGCGCCGGTCAGGCGCGGCGCCCCTCCCGCGAGGACGCTCGCCTGCGCCGCCGCGCTCGCGGTGGCGCTCGCCGGCTGCGGCGCCGGCGCGCCGTCGGGGCGCGCGGTGTTCGCCCAGGCGTGCGCGAGCTGCCACTCGCTGTCGGGCCGGGAGAACCCGCACCGCCAGGGCGGCGACCTGCTCGCCTTCCACTCCACCGCCGCGCAGATGCTGCAGTTCACGCGGGAGATGCCGGTCCGCCGGGCGCTCACGCCGCGCCAGCTCGCCGCGGTGGTGCGCTACGTCAGGGCGGCCGAGGCGGGCCCCGGCGGCTGACCCGCCCGGCCGGGTGCTCACCTCACCCGAAGCCGACCGGCACCAGCTCGCCGACGGCGGACTGCGTGGCGGTCGGCGACTGTCCGCCGGCGACGACGATCGCGTGGCCGAGCGTGAGCACCGCCGCGTCGGAGAGCGGGGTCGCAAGCCGGCCCGCCGGCCGGACGCGGCCGGTCACCGGATCGATCGACCAGACCTGTGCGGTCTGCGCATCGAGCACGTCGCTGCGGCCCCCGACGAGATACACGAAAGCGCCCAGCGTGGCCGCTGCGGCGTGGGTGACGGGATCGGGCAGCCGGCCGATCCGGCTGACGAGCCGGGTGCGCAGATCGAAGCGATACACGGCGTCGCTGGCCCCGGTCGGCGTCGAGCCGCCGATGACCACGATGCCCCCGCGCGCGACCGCCACGGCGGCGTAGCGCAGGCCGACCGGCAGGCGCCCGACGACCCGGGTCCCGGATCCCGGCCGCCAGGCGACGATCGTGGTCAGCCAGTTGGTGCCGTCATAGCCGCCGACAATGTAGGCGGTCGCGCCCGACCGGGTGACCGCGACGTCGGACTGGGCACTCGGCAGCGCGCCGGCCGGCGTGACCGCGCCGCTGGCCGGGTCGTAGCCGAGGATGTGGTCATATTCGGTGAAATCGCCGCCGCCGAACACGAACACCCGGCCGCCGAGCGCCGCGGCCTGCGCGTCGTGCTGCGCACCGGGCAGGGCGCCGGTCCCGTCGATGCCGTGCAACCCGGCGAGCTCGATGCCGGCCACGGAGCTGTCGGCTGCGTCCAGGCCGCCGAGGAGCGCGAAGCGCCCGGCCCCGACCGCCGCGAACGCCGGATCGCGCAGTGCGGCGGGGAGCGCGTACAGCGGCCGGTAGGCGAACCGCAACGGCGTCGCCGCGTCGGCGCGACGCCTCCGCGCGGCGGTCAGCGCCGCCCGCTGCCGTGCGTGCGCCTTCCCGGCGTCACCCGAGCCCGACGCGGTCGAGCCGGCGCCCCCGCAACCGGCGACGGCGAGCGCGAGGCCGACCGCCAGGGCGATGAGGAGTCCGGGTCGGGCGAGCGCGAAGCGGATGCGGGCGAGCGTAGTCGACGTTGCCGGCCCGCCGGAGCCGCGGCGCCGACGTGTGAGGATTCTCATCGTCCGCGCGGTCAGCCTGATAGGTACGTCGGGCAGGCTGACCGACGTACCCGATCCGCCGCCGATGCCCATCCCCATCCCCATCACCAGAATCGCGACCGGATTCGCGCGAGCCGCGACGCCGGTGGCCGTCGCGATCGCCGCGACGCTGGCGGTCGCGGCGTGCGGCTCGGGCGGTCGTCGGCCCGGCGTCGATTCGCGCTCGACGCCCGGCCCGCTCCCGGCGGCCGCGGCGGCGGGCGGCCGGACCGGACCGCTGGACATCTACGCCGCCGACCGCGCGGGAGACCTCAGTCCCGTGGTGCGCGGCGATCCGCGGCTCGTCTATGTCCCCAACAGCCTCAGCAACACGGTCGACGTCATCAGCCAGCGGACGATGAAGGTGATTGCACAGTTCCCCACCGGCGCGCTGCCGCAGCACGTGACGCCGGCGTGGAACCTGAAGACGCTGTACGTCGACAACGATCTGGGCAACAGCCTCACGCCGATCAACCCGCGTACGGGGAGGCCGGGCCGGCCGATACCGGTCGAGGATCCCTACAACCTCTACTTCACCCCCAACGGCCGGTATGCGATCGTCGTCGCCGAGCGCCTGCAGCGGCTCGACTTCCGTGATCCGGACACGATGGCGCTCGAGGACTCGCTCTCGATCCCCGCGTGTCGCGGCATCGACCACCTCGATTTCTCGCCCGGCGGCCGCTACCTGTTCGCCAGCTGCGAGTTCGCCGGCCGGATGGTCGAGGTCGACACCTGGACCCGGCGGGCGATTCGCACGCTCGTCCTGCACGGCGGGCTCTCCAGCCCGCAGGACGTCAAGCTCTCACCCGACGGCCGGACGCTGTACGTCGCCGATCAGCTCAACGCCGGGCTGTGGGAGATCGACCCGTCGAGCTTCCGCGTCACGGGATTCCTGCACACCGGCGCCGGCGCCCACGGCCTGTACCCGAGCCGCAACGCGAAGGTCATGTACGTCTCTGACCGGGGCGCCGGTCAGGTCTCGGTCGTCAGCTTCCGGACGCGGCGGGTGATCGCCACCTGGCAGCTCCCGATGCCGGCCAGCCCCGACATGGGCGGCGTGTCGGCCGACGGGCGGACGCTGTGGCTCAGCGGCCGCTACAACGGGGTCGTCTACGCGATCGACACCGCCACCGGCCGGCTGCGCGCCACGATCCCCGTCGGAGCGGGTCCGCACGGCCTGTGCGTCTGGCCCCAGCCGGGCCGACACTCGCTGGGGCACACCGGGATCATGCGATGAGATGACTCGCCGCTCAGGGCCCGAGCCGCCGGAGCGGGCCCGGGCCCAGCGGGAATCGCGACGCCTTATGAGGCGGGGGTCGCCTCGGCCGTTCCCTCGATCGTCTGCGGCTCGGCTGCGCCGCCCACCGAGATCGCGACCTTGCGCGGCTTGCGCTGCTCGGGCTTGGGGATCCGCACCTCGAGCACACCGCGGTCGAACGTCGCCTTGATCGCGTCAGGCGCGACGCCCTCGGGCAGGGTCAGGGT
>JBELAG010000264.1:0-8648 GCA_049509055.1 Solirubrobacteraceae bacterium | reverse complement strand
GAGCGATCAATATGTCCCCACCACGAACGGCGCGCGCGCCGGCCGCACGAGCGGCGCGCCACGGCTGACCGAAAGGCGATCCTGAGATGAACTTCGAACTGACCGACCGCGCCAACGAGTTCCGCGAGCGGCTGCTGGCGTTCATGGACGAGCAGATCTATCCGGCGGAGGCGGTCTGGGAGGCGCAGGCCGACGCCCGGGCGATCCCCCGCACGCAGCCGCCGATCATGGAGGAGCTCAAGGCCGAGGCGCGCCGGCGGGGCCTGTGGAACCTGTTCCTGCCCGACGAGGAGTACGGCGCCGGCCTGACCAACTGCGATTACGCGCCGCTGGCGGAGATCATGGGCCGCACCCGGATCGCCTCGGAGGCGTGCAACTGCAGCGCGCCCGACACCGGGAACATGGAGGTGCTCTACCAGTTCGCCAACGCCGAGCAGAAGGATCGGTGGCTGGTGCCGCTGCTCGACGGCGAGATCCGGTCCGCGTTCGCGATGACCGAGCCCGACGTCGCGTCGTCGGACGCCACCAACATCACCCTGCGGATCGAGCGCCGCGGCGACCGCTACGTGCTCAACGGCCGCAAGTGGTGGACGACGAACGCGATGCACCCCCACCTGAAGATCCTGATCGTGATGGGCAAGACCGATCCCGAGGCGACGACATACCAGCAGCAGTCGATGATCCTCGTCCCGATCGACACCCCCGGCGTGAAGGTGGTGCGCGACCTCACGGTGTTCGGCTACAACGAGTTCGAGGGCCACGGCGAGCTGAGCTTCACCGACGTCGAGGTGCCGGCCGAGAACATCATCGGCGGCGAGGGGATGGGGTTTCTGATCGCCCAGGCGAGGCTCGGGCCGGGCCGCATCCACCACTGCATGCGGTCGATCGGCGCCGCCGAGCGCGCGATCGAGATGATGTGCGCCCGGGCCGACGAGCGCGAGACGTTCGGCCGGCCGGTGTCGGCCAATGCCAACATCCACGACTGGATCGCCGAGAGCCGGATCGAGCTCGAGATGGCGCGGCTGCTGGTGATGAAGACGGCCTGGCTGATGGACACGGTCGGCAACCGCCACGCCCGGATCGAGATCTCCGGGATCAAGTTCGCCGTCCCGGGGATCTGCCTGCGGATCCTCGACCGCGCGATCCAGGTCCATGGCGGCGGCGGCGTGTCCGGCGACTTCCGGCTGGCCGAGGTGTACGCCGGCCTGCGGACGCTCAGGCTCGCCGACGGGCCCGACGAGGTGCACAAGATGTCGGTCGCGCGCCAGGAGCTGCGCCGCCGGCGCGAGGCCCGCGGCGCCCCCGCCCCCGCCTCGGCCCCGGCGCGGTGACCGGCCCCGACCCCGCCCGCCCTATGCCGCCGCCCGCGCGAGCCCGGGCCGGGCCGGGCGCGCGGGCGTGTGATCCACGCGCGGATCTGCTCGTACACCGCCGGGTGGTTGAGCAGATCGAAGTGGTTCAGGCCGGAGAGCTCGCGCCCGTTGGCGACCGCGAACGCGACCCGTCGCCCGCGGCCGCTGCCGCGCCCCGACGCGCTGGGCGGCCGCACGAGCAGGTCCCCGATCAGCGCGCCCAGCGGCCCGTCGCTGACGGTCGCTGCGATGAAGTAGTACGCGGCGCCGGGAACGAACGGGACCTCCTGGCAGCGGTCGCGCAGGAATTCGTCGGGATCGTGGCCGAGCCAGTCCTCCTCGACGCAGGCCCCGAACCGCAGGTCCTTGATCCCGACGCTGCGCGCGTTGAGCAGCGATCCGAGCGGGCGGGTCTCGGGAAGCTGCCCGCACGCCCAGCCCAGCACGTGGACGCCCTTCTCCAGGTCGGCCCCGAGGTGCGGGGCGCCGAGGCAGAAGACGTGGCGGACCGCGCCCGCCCACCGGCGCCCGTCGACGTCGGCGTAGTGGCAGGCGCTGCGGGCGACGAGACCGCCCATCGAGTGCCCCACGATCACCAGCTCCTCGACCCCGGTCGGCCACCCGCCGACGAGCTCGTCGAGCAGTCGCGCGAGGTCGCGGCCGTTGCGCGAGATCCGCAGGCCGGTGTTGTAGCGGACGTGCACCGGGGTGAAGCTCAGCTCGTCCTGAAGGCGCTCGCCGTACGTCCGCCGGCGGGCGCGCTCGCCGCCGAGCGGCAGCAGGCGCCACGACTCGTCGGTCTCGCACAGGCCGTGGATGAACACCGCGATTCGCGAGGTCGCGTCGGGAAACGCCGCTGCCAGCTCGCCGGCAACCGGCGTGACCGCGCGGCCGTCTCGCCGGATCTCCATCCCGAGCGCGAGCGCGTTGCCGCGCTCGTGCAGGTGGTTGCCGTACAGGCCGTTGATCGCGCCGAGCGCCAGCGACCCGCCCGGCGTCGCCGCCGGCGACGGGCCATGGTCGCCCGCCCGGCGCGACAGCAGCGCCGCCGCGGCCCGGCACGCGCCGCGCAGCCCGGTCCCGATCCCGTCGTACACCGCCGCGCAGACACCATCGTGGATCACTCGCGCGGGCGCCGCGGCCGGGCCCACGGCGGTGAACGGCCGCCCCGCGATCCCCTCGTGCAGCTCCCGGATCAGTCCTCCGCCGGCGGCGAGAGCCTCGCCCGCCAGCTCGCCGATCGCCTCGATGTCGGTTCCGCGCACTCGTCCCCTCCTTGCAACGTCTTGCCGATATGTTGCATGTATACCCACGGTGGCGGCCGCAGGGTGACGCGGTTGACTCCGAGCTCGTCGGCGAGCGCGCTCATGTCGATCCGCTCGGGCGACAGGAACCTCGTGCGGGCCAGACGCAGGGCATCGGCCACCGTCGGCCGCGGTGCCACGGACACGACGAGAGTATGCAACATCACGCAGACGTGTTGCATCCCCCGGGGATGCGGCGCTGGCTGGCCGAGGAGGGCGAGCACGCGATGCGGCTGCTCACCCGCCACGAGACCGACTTCCAGCCGCGCCTGATCGCCGCCGTCCAGGATCTGCTCGAGCGCGAGGCGGCGGCCGGCGCGCTCGCCGTCCCCGTCGACCTGCGGGACCTGGCGTACGTGATCGTGCGGCTGATCGAGTCCTACTCCTACCTCGACCTGATCACCGGGGAGCGCCCCGACGCCCGCCGCGCCGAGCCGATCCTGCGCATGCTCCTGCGCTGAGCGCCGCCGCTTCATTACGCTGGACGCACCGTGATCGACGTCGCGATGATCCCCACCGATCTGCGCCCGGCGGACGTGGCGGTGGTGATCGACGTGCTGCGGGCCACCTCGACCGCCACCCAGGCGCTCGCCGCCGGCTACGAGCGCCTGCTGTGCGTCGACTCCGTCGAGCGCGCGCTCACGCTCGCCGGGCCCGGCCGGGTGCTCGCGGGCGAGCGCGAATGCGTCGCCCCACCCGGCTTCGACCAGGGCAACTCGCCGGCCGACGCCCGGTACCGGCACGGCACCGAGTTCGTGCTGGCCACGACCAACGGCGCACCCGCAACCGTCGCCGCCGCGGCGCTCTGCCCGCGCGTGCTCCAGGCCTGCCTGCTCAACCTCGACGCCGTCGTCGCGCTGCTCGATCCGCTCGGCGGCCTGGTCCAGATCGTGTGCTCGGGCACCAACGGCGCGGTGGCGCTCGAGGACGTCTACGTCGCCGGGCGCATCAGCGCACGGCTGCCCGGCCCGCGCACCGACGCGGCGCTCGTCGCCGAGGCCGTCGCCCGCGCCTTCCCGACCGCGCTCGAGGCGCTGTCGGCGTGTACCGACGCGGAGGCGCTGCGGCAAGCGCAGCTGAGCGCGGACATCGCCGATTGCGCCCGCGAGTCCGAGCTGACCGCCGTGCCGGTGGTGGTCGCCACCGACCCCGGCGTCGCCGTGCTCGCCCTCGAGCGTTAGGGTCGGAGCCGTCAATACGGTCGTCGCGGGCGCTTCGCCGCGTGCGGCAAAGGTCGTCACCGGCAATCTGCTGCCCCATCCGACGACGCCCCTGGGTCGGGTCACGGATCGCCGGTCAGAGCGGCGTCGTGCGACAGATCGGCGGTCGCCGGGGAGAGCGGTTGGGGCGCCGGGGCGCGATTGGGGGCGGCTGGCGGCCGCCCGGGCCGCGAATCGAGATGCAAACGTCCGCCGGAGCGCCGTTCCAGCGCTGCGATGGACGTTTGCCGATGGATCCGACGCCCACCGCGGGAACCGCCGCCCGCCCGCCCGCCGAACAGCGGTCGAGGTCGCGGCGATCCACACCACCAACGCCGGCTGGCCGGAGGACTAATTCCACCGGGTTTGTACGGATGTAGCTACGCTGGTTTCCCTGATTGATGATTTCCGACGACCGTCCCAGGAGAGACCGCCGATGAGCGTCCATGACCACGCGGCCCACGAGCACGCCGGCCCCGGCTACGCGTCCCCGGAGGCCGCGCGCCGCCAGCCCCCGGAGACGTTCATCTACGTCGCGGCGCTCTACGAGGGCACCGGCATCAACCGCCCGGACTTCGTCGCGGTCGTCGACGTGGGCGCGCAGTCGCCGACCTACGGCCAGATCGTCCACCGCACCGAGATGCCCAACGTCGGCGACGAGCTGCACGACTTCGGCCGGAACGCCTGCTCGTCGGCGTGCCACCCCGCGCCGCCCGGATCAAGAACGTGATCGAGGGTGAGGAGATCAAGGCGAAGCTCGGGCTCAGCGCACCGCACACCGTCCACTGCATGCCGGGCGACATCGTCACGATCTCGATGCTCGGCGACGCCGACGGCAACAGCCCGGGCGGGTTCGCGGTACTCGACGCGCGCGACTTCTCGGTCGCCGAGCGCTGGGAGCGCGAGACCAACGGGATACAGTTCATGTGCGAGTTCTGGTACCAGCCGCGTCAGGGGACGATGGTGAGCAGCGAGTGGGGCGCCCCCAACACGTTCCTGGACGGTTTCAACCCCGCCGAGGTGGGCGCCGGCAAGTACGGGCGCCGGCGGCACTTCTGGGATCTGGAGCGCCGCTCGGTCACGCAGACGCTCGACCTCGGCGACGCCGGCCTGATCCCGCTCGAGCTGCGCTGGCAGCACGACCCCGACTCGTTGCAGGGGTACGTCGGCGCGACCCTGTCGAGCAACATCCTGCGCTTTCACCGTGACAACGGAAGCTGGGCGGCGCAGACGGTGGTCGACGTCGCCAACGAGGAGCTCGACGGCCGGCCGCTGCCGGGCGGCGTGCCGGGGCTGCATGGCGACCTGCGCCACTACGACGTCTCGGACCCGAGCCACCCGGTGCTGCGCTCGCAGCAGTGGCTCGGCGGACTGCTCGGGCGTGATGGCGGCCACCCGAAGGCGTCGGGCCCGCTCACCGGCGGCCCGCAGATGCTGCAGAACTCACTCGACGGCGACCGCGTCTACGTCAGCAATTCGCCGTTCTCCAGCTGGGACAATCAGTTCTACCCCCGGCTGCGCGGCGGGCTGACCAAGCTCGACCGCCGGCCGGATGGGACCTATGCGCTCGATCCTGACTTCTTCGTCGACTTCGCCGAGCAGGCCGGCGGCGCGCGCCCGCACGAGATCCATCTGCCCGGCGGTGACTGCACGACGGAGATCTTCCGGTAGCCGATGAGCGTGCACGCGCTCGTATCCGACTGGAGCGTCGACGGCTCGGCCGGGGTGGCCTTCGCCGTCGCGCTGGCGGCCGCGGGCTTTCTCTACCTGATGGCGGCCGCGGTGGGCACCCACCGCGACCGCCGCGCGCGACGGTGGCCGTGGCGCCGCAGCGCCTGCTTCCTCGCCGGCCTCGCCGTCCTGGCGATCGACCTGTACTCGGGCATCGGGACCGAGGCCGATACCCGGCTGTCGGCGCACATGCTCGAGCACATGATCATGTGGCTCGTCGTCGCGCCGCTGCTGGCCGCGGGCGGTCCGGTCCGCCTGGCGCTGTTCGCCCTGCCGCGTGAGGGCCGGCGAACCCTCGGCCGCTGGCTGCACTCGCGGGCGCTGACGGCGCTCACCGGACCGATCGGCTCGGTGTCGGTGTTCTCGGCGGTGCTGCTGGTCAGCCACATTCCCGCGGTGTACGGCCTGACGCTGCGCAGCGACGGCGTCCATGAGCTCGAGCACGGCCTGTACCTGGGCTCGGCGCTGCTGCTGTGGGCGCCGCTGCTCGGCGTCGACCCGCTTCCCCACCGCCCGGGGCCGCGGGGCCAGGCGGCGTGCACGATCGCCTGCATGCTGCCGATGGCCGGACTGGCGCTGTGGCTGCTGAGCGCTCCGTCGCCGGTCTACGCGCACTACCTCGGCACGCTTGGGGGCGGCGCGCTCGCCGACCAGCGGCTGGCCGGCGCCATCATGCTGTTCGGCGGAGTGCCGGCGTTCGCGCTCGCGCCGCTCGCCCGGCGGCGGATCCCGGGCGCGCGGCGCACGCCGATCGTCGCCGGCCGTCAGGTGGCGGCATGAACCGCGGCGGCTCGGAGCGCCCGAGGCGGATCGACGTCCATCAGCATCTGTGGACGCGGTCGCTGCTGGACCGCCTGGCCACGCGCGAGGCGCTGCCGATGATCTGCCGGCACGACGGACTGACCGTCCTGCACAGCGCCGGCGAGCAGCCGTACGTGATCGACGTCGACGCCGAGGCCCCCGCCCGGCGGGCCGCGCTCGTGCGCGCCGACGGCCTCGACCTCGCTCTGATCGCGATCTCGAGCCCGATCGGGATCGAGGCCCTGCCCCGCGACGGCGCGCTGGACCTGATCGACGCCTACCTCGACGGCGTCGCCGCGCTGCCTGGCGAGTTCGCCGCATGGGGCCCGGTCGCACTCGACGGGCCCGACCCCGCCGATGTCGACGCCGTGCTGGCGCGCGGCTGCGTCGGGGTCTCGCTGCCCGCCGGGGCGCTGGCGGGGCCTGACCGGCTCGACCTCGCCGGGCCGCTGCTGGAGCGGATCGCCGAGCAGCGGGCGCCGTTGCTCGTCCACCCCGGCCGGGCGCCCGGCCAGCGCCCCGAGCAGGCGGCGCTGAGCGAGCCGCTGTGGTGGCCCGCGCTCACCGGCTACGTGGCGCAGATGCAGGCCGCGTGGCTGACCTTCGCGACGCTCGGGCGACGCGAGCACCCCGATCTCGTCGTCGTGTTCACGATGCTGGCCGGCTGCGCGCCGCTGCTCAGCGAGCGTCTCGACTGCCGCGGCGGGCCGGTGGTCGACCTGCGCGATCCCCGCACGTTCTATGAGACGTCGAGCTACGGGCCGGCGGCGATCGAGATGATGGCGCGCCGGGTGGGCGACGGGCAGCTGCTGTACGGCTCTGACCGACCGGTCGTCGAGCCGCCGGCGACCGGCAGCGAGGCGCGCCAGCAGGCCAACGGCGCCGGCCTGTTCGCGCCGGCGCAGGTCGCCGCGTAGTGTGATGATGCGGCGCCGCGCCGCCCGTCTCGACGGTCTCGGGACGACGGTGTTCACCGAGATGACCGCGCTCGCGGCCCGCACCGGCTCGATCAACCTGGGCCAGGGCTTCCCGGACACCGACGGTCCGGCGGCCGCGATCGAGGCGGCCGTCGCGGCGCTGCGCGGGGGCGAGAACCAGTACGCGCCGCTGCCCGGGGTCCCCGCGCTGCGCGATGCCGTGTTCGAGCACCAGGCGGCGTACTACGGGCTCGAACCTGAGGACGTGCTGGTCACCTTCGGCGCCACCGAGGCGATCGCGGCGGCGCTGCTGGGCCTCTGCGATCCCGGCGACGAGGTCGTCGTGCTCGACCCCTACTACGACTCCTACGCCGCGTGCATCACGTTCGCCGGGGCCCGCCGCCGGCCGGTCACGCTGCGCCCGCCGGAGTTCGCCCTGCGGGCGGACGACCTGCGCGACGCGATCGGTCCGCGGGCGCGGGTGCTGCTGCTCAACTCGCCGCACAACCCGACCGGCCGGGTGCTGACGCGCGACGAGCTCGAGCTCGTCGCCGCAGCGTGCGTCGAGCACGACCTCGTCTGCGTCAGCGACGAGGTCTACGAGCATCTGGTGTTCGACGGCGAGCACATCCCGGCGGCGACCCTGCCGGGCATGGCACAGCGGACGCTGACGGTCTCCAGCGTCGGCAAGTCGTTCTCGTTCACCGGCTGGAAGATCGGCTGGTGCTCGGGCCCGGCCGAGCTGGTCGCCGCCACCCGCGGCGTCAAGCAGTTCCTCACCTTCGCGGGCGGAACGCCGCTGCAGCATGCCGCCGCCGCCGCCCTGCGACTCGGCCCGGCACCGCTGGCGGCGCAGCGCGACGACCTGCGCGCCCGGCGCGACCAGCTCTGCGCCGGCCTCACCGCCGCCCGCCTGTCGCCGATCGTCCCGCAGGGCACGTACTTCGTCAATGCCGATGTCGGCGCCGACGCGACCGCGTTCTGCGCCGCGCTGCCCGACCGCGCCGGCGTCGTGGCGATCCCCACCGGCGTGTTCTACGACGACCCGGACATCGCGCCGACGCTCGTTCGCTTTGCCTTCTGCAAGCGAGCCGAGGTGATCGCCGAGGCCGCGCGGCGCCTGGCGGCCCTGGGCTGACCGCTCAGGCCAGCGCCTGAGCGAGGTCGGCGACGAGGTCCTCGGGCGCCTCCACGCCGCAGCTGAGCCGCACGAGATCGGGCGGGACGGCGGCCGCCGACCCCTCGACCGACTGGTGGGTCATCGCCTGCGGGACCTCGATCAGCGACTCCACGCCGCCCAGCGACTCGGCCAGCGTGAACAGCCGGGTCCGCCCCGCCAGCGCG
>JBELAG010000263.1:0-8652 GCA_049509055.1 Solirubrobacteraceae bacterium | reverse complement strand
GGGCGTTCGTCGCGGACCTCGCCCCCGACACGGCCAGCGAGACGATCGTGACCTCCGTCGTCCAGCTAGCACACGCCCTCGGCAAGACCGTCATCTCCGAGGGTGTCGAGACCGCCGAACAGCACCAGGCACTGACGCGGCTGGGTACCGATGCCTGCCAGGGGTTCTACTTCGCCCGGCCGATGCCCGCCTCCGCCATCGAGGCGCTGATCCGCCAGGCAGGGCCCCGCAGCGAAACGCGCCTGCCGGCGCGTTTCTGAAGGGGCGGGGCGTCCGCCGAAGTGGCGGCTCGGAGGTGGGCTCTGGCCTGGCCTGGAATCCCTGGGCCGCTGGACACTCCGCCACGCGCATGCCCGGGGCGGCTCGGGCGCGTTCGACGCCCGGGCAGGGTGTCCGTGGCGACATCAGCGCGCGGACGGGCACGCATTGACGCGGCGCCGCGCGGCGAGCGCAGGGTCAGTTGGTCAGCTCTGCTGCAGCGGTCGTGACGGTCCCTGGTTGGAGCCGGGCGCTCCACTTCTCCTCGACGTGGCCAAATTTCCAGAACGCGAGCGCGCCCACCCAGCAGAGGACGAACATGCCCACGATCACGAAGCCCGCCTTGTTGATGTCGAAGTTGGCCATGAAGTTCCAGAACCCGCCGTGCAGTCCGCCGATCTGCGTCGGCAGGACTCCAAGCACCTCGATGGTGCCGATGAAGAAGCAGATCGACACGGAGAGGCCGGTGATCGCGAGGTTGTAATAGACCTTGCGGACGGGGTTGAAGAACGCCCAGGAGTAGGCGAAGTTCATGAAGATCCCGTCGAGCGTGTCCATCAGGGTCATCCCGGCGGTGAACAGGATCGGCAGGCAGATGATCGCGTAGAACGGCAGGTGCTGGGTGGCGAGCAGCGCGGTCGTGGCCAGCAGCGCGACCTCGGTGGCGGTATCGAAGCCCATCCCGAACACGACCCCGACGGGGTACATCTGCCATTCCTTGGTGATCGTCTTCATCCATTTGCCGAAGAACCGGTACATCAGTCCGCGGTTCTGGAGTTGGCGTTCGAGCTCGGCCTCGTCATAGACGCCTTGGCGCATCGAGCGGAACACGCGCAGGATCCCGGCGAGGATCACGATGTTCAGCAGTGCGATCAGGTACAGGAACGACGCGGAGACGATCGTTCCGAAGATCCCGCCGAACTGCTCGAGGTTGGAGCTGCTGTTGGAGACCGCTCCGTACACCGCCTTCTCGGCGATGACGATCCCGACGCCGATCGCGACCACAATCGTGGAGTGCCCGAGCGAGAACCAGAAGCCGATGCTCAGAGGGCGCTTGCCCTCGTTCATCAGCTTGCGGGTGGTGTTGTCGATCGCCGAGATGTGGTCGGCGTCAAAGGCGTGGCGCAGCCCCAGCGAGTAGGCGAGCCCGGCCACCCCGATCCCGAGACCCTTGTAGTGCGACGGGACGACGAACAGGATGAAGACCGCGAACCCGACGATGTGCAGCAGGGCGATCGTCACGAACATCAGGCCGGCGCGGGCGCGCTCGCGGGGCGTGAACTCCCTCGCGACCTGGGCGATGTAGGAGAGAATCCCGAACCGCCCATGGACGCTGCCCGGGACCGTCGTCTGCGTGCTCACTGACCTCAACTCCTCTCGTGAAAGGGAAGCCGAGCGACGCCGCCGCCCGACCCTTGCCATCGCCTTCGGCTATGCGAGCCCTCGCGAGCGTTGCGAGCCTATGGCCATCGATCCGCAACTGCAAGCCGGTAGTAATTACGATGACGTTGGGGGCTCGCCCCGTCGCGCAAGGCGTCATCGAAGCCCTACGCGCCGTCGCCCCATCCGGATCACCCTGCGCGGGGATCGTTTCCCGAGTCGCTGGATTTCACCCCCACTCCGCGTCGTGAGGGCACCCGCAGGCGAGGGGATCTGCGTCAGACTAGGACGGTCATGACGGAGGCTCCCGATACCCCACGGTTGACGTTCACCGACCTCGCAGAAGCCGTCGACGCGCTCCGCGAGCGAGGCCTGCGGCTCAGCACGCCGCGCCGACTGGTGCTCGAAGCGCTGTTCACGGCCGACGGTCCGATCTCCGCCGAACGGATCTCGACCACGCTGAGACTGGACCTCACCTCGGTCTATCGCAACCTCGAGACGCTCGAGCACCACGGACTCGCGCGACACGTCCACCTCGGACACGGACCCGGCCTCTACGCCCTCGTCGGCCGCGGCGAACACGAGTTCATCGCGTGCGAGCGCTGCGGCGCCGTCCTCACGCTCACCCCCGACCAGCTCGACCCTATCCGCTCCCAGATCAGACAGCTCTCCGGATACCAGGCCCACTTCACCCACTTCGCGATCGTCGGACTGTGCCCCGCCTGCGCAACCCAACCCGATAAGGCCAACCAACCGCCGACCACCCCCAACGGCCAACCCCTGACCAGCCCCAACCCCCCCGAGGAACCCGACCACCGACACGAACACAGCCACGGCGACCACATCCACTCTCACCCCCACTCACATCCTCACAGCCCCTCCGAGCAGCGCGAGCACCACAACCCGAACTGAACGCCAACGCCTCATGCCCCGGCCGGCCTCGCCACCTCGGTCGCCTCGGTCTAACCCGGTCCGGCTCACCGGCACCGCTCGCGTCCGCCCGTGCCTGAACTGCGGCACGAGCGGACGAGCGATGCTGCTATGTCGTGTGATCAGCCGGGGGTGGTCACCGATCGGGCGCCTGGATCGCGCCGGGTGGCGGGCGCGACCCTCTGCTCGTAGGGGACGAGCGTGTACATCGTGTAGGCGAGCACGATGAACAGCAGGCCGGCGTTGGGGTCGGTCGCGCCGCCGGCGAAGATCCCGCCGAAGCCCTGGCCGACAGCCCAATAGATCAGGTTCAGGACGGCGGCGAGGATCAGGAAGTCTCTCGCCCGCCAGTTTCGAGCGACGGCAACCGCGATCGCGATCGACAGTCCGGAGAGCACGATGGCGAAGATCAGCCCGTTGCCCTTGGTGATGCTCGCGAACCCGTCTTGGACGCTGCTCAGCCAGCTCATGCCCGAGGGGGCGGCGTTGATCGCGTTGTGGATCGCGTTGGCGCTGCTGCTCGGTGCGAGCAGCCACAGCCATGCCATCACGCCCCATAATGTCGCCCACGCGGCGCGGGCGCCGCGGACACCGAGCAGTCCGCCGGGCCGGTCGTTGGGCCAGACGATCGCGCCGATCAGCGCGTAGAGCAGCACCGCGCCGGGGGCGCCGGTGAGCGGCATCGCCATGTTCATGAACAGCATCCCGAACGCCTCGCCGAACCACCACACCGCCAGCGCCCACGCGAACGACACCGCGATCGCGGGCTTGGTGGTGCGCTTGTAGAGGATCCCGAGCCCGATCGCGATCTGGATCAGCGCGGCCCCGGTGTTGAAGATCGCCTGATGGGACTGCATCGTCAGCGCGCCCTGGTTGACGCTGTCATGGACCCACCCGGGCTGACCGGCGGTCATCCCCTGCAGCATCTGGATAAACCCCTGGCCGTACATGAACGACTGAAACTGCAACGCGCCGACCAGCAGCCAGATCAACGCCAGAACGGTCTGGATCGACCGGCGGCTATCGGAGAAGAAATACGCCTGCGCACGCGCGCGCGTTTGCCCATGACTGATGGCGGTGGGGACGGCGCCCGCGCCGGAAAGACTGCTCATTATTGACTCCTCGAGGTCGTGTCCGAGGATCGCCCGTCGGGCGATCCCGAGCGAGACAGATCGAGCGCCTGGCGCGTCGCGCACACGCGTGCCGACACCACAGGGCTCGGTCCGCGCGCAGACCACGGCGCCCCGCTCAGCCCGGGACGCGTCGGCCGCTGCGCGCATCTCGCTACCGGGGCGGACCGCGACCCGAGCACCCGTCGGCCAGCGGCGCCAGCCGAGGAACCCAGAAACCCGCCAGCGGCACTGCCGGCGCCGCGCGCACCGGCGAACGCGATCGCCGCGCCGCCCACCGCTGCACGACCTCATCCAGGACCCACCGCGCGCCGTGAAACAGGGCGGCGAGCACCAGACCGACACACACCGCCGCCGGTATCGACCACCACCCACCAAAGCCGAAAATGCCCACCAGGCCGGCGGGGTGGCCGCTCGCGAACAGACCCTCTAAGAACTCCTGGGTCGCGAAGATCGCCACCAGGCACACCGAGCAGGCCAGCCACAGACCGACCAGCGACGCCGCATAGCGCGACGCCGACCTTCGCCCGGTCGCGGCGCGACCGAGGGTCCACAGAAACCGGCCGACCGCGACCGCGACGAGCCCCACGATCCACGGCACCACCGAATGCAGATAGGAATGACCGGTGCGCTCAAGGACCCCGCCCGCGGCCGACCCATACGCGAGGTAGTAGCGCAACTGATGCACCGCGAACGCCGCCGCCGGCATCAAAAAGACCGGCGCGAGCCCCCCAAACCGGGCGCCGCGGCCACCACGCATCGTCATAGCGGCGAAACGATACGCCTCCGAGCTGCACCTGACCACCCGCAGACGCAGGCCGCGCGCCCGACTACCGAGAAATACCCATCGATCCCAGCGAGCGCGGGAAGGCGGGGGTCGTGATGCCACGCGGGCGCAGCGTGTCGATCTCCGATCGCCGCGACGAAGTGTGGAAGGGTGTTGCTGCCCATGATCCCGCTGGCCGGCCACGAGTACGGGCAGGTCGCCGTGAAGTTGGTCGGCATGCTCGATCCATCGGCGGATGCGGCACCCCCGCCCGCAACCCAGCCGGCGCGGAGCGCGAGTGCGCTGCGATGCGCCGGCTGTTGCGTGGCCGATGACCTACCGGACGCTGTCCTGCTGTGCTGCGGTGCGGCTGCGCAGCGACTTGGCGGCGCTGGCGACGACCTTGCGCAGCAGGTCATACCAGGTCTGGCTCAACCGGTCGGCCGTCTCCAGCCCCGACTCGGTGATCGTCTTCGCCACCTCAGATGTGGCCTGGGCCTCGTGGGGCAGCGCCTCCTCGACGGTGACCACGAACCGTCCCGCCGCGTCGATCGCGGCCCGCTGACCGGCCTCGAGTGACTCGAGGACCTCGTCAGACAGCACGGTGCTTCGCTCGACGACGGTGGCGAGGCGGACGGATGGGATCCTGACCAGACCAGCCGAGATGCCGCGCTGATGGGTCGCTTGGGGCTTCGTGCCTGGGCGGGAATGGGTCGCTGCTGGCATTTTGGTGGTGGTAGCCATTCTGGACTCCTTATCTCAGAACGTATGTTCGTATATAACCTAATACTCCGCGAGACGGCTTTGGTAACGCGCCGGCGGCACGATCGAAGGCGTTTCTCGGGTCTGGATCAGATTCGGGATGTCAAGCCTCGCGACCCTGATACATAGCTCCATGTGTGGCGACCCGGCTCCAGATGAACCCAGCGACTGAGATGCTGACGTGGCGCCCGGAGGGGCTGGGAGAGGCGATGCGCTTCCTGCGCGCGGTCCGCTCCGACGCGGCGCTGCGCGAGCGCCTGGCCGAGCTTGACCCGCTGGCCGGGCTGGCGCCGGTGGTCGCGGTCGCCGCCGATGCCGGGTACAGCCTCACCGTCGACGCGCTGCGCTGCGCGCACGCCCACGACTGGGCGCTGCGGCAGATGCACTACGGCGGCGGCTGAGCGCTGCCACGGGCGTAGGCGGCGAGTGCCGCGAGCACGGTCGCGGTGGTGAACACGGCGTCGTTGTCGAGGTAGGTGAGGGTGTGTTCGGGGTCGGCGAGCGGGTCGACGGCGTCGGGCGGGGGCACCCGCAGCCGGGCCGAGGGCTCCCAGGAGCCATCGGCGCGCTGGTGGGCGCACAGCCAGCGCGCCGCGCGGTCGGCCGCGGCTCCGGCCTCGCCGTCCGGTGGGCCGGCGACGAGCGCCTGCAGCGCGAGCGCGGTGGCAAACGGAGAATCCCCGCCGTGGGCGCGGGATCGCACGGCGCCGGTGGGCCCGACCCGGCGCGCCGACCACGCCACCGCGCGTTGGCGGGCAGTGACGAACCCGGGCGCGGCCGCCAGGGCCTCCAACGCGCGGGCGGTGGCGTACTCGGGGTCCTCCCACCAGTGCGCCTCCCACGACCCGTCGGGGCGCTGGACCGCGGCGAGGTGAGACCGCGAGCGCGGGTGAAGGCGCAGTGTCGCCGCGGCGGCGGTGACGCAGGTGTGGCCGGCGCACCAGCCGGCGTAGTCGCCGGGCATCGCCAGGAAGGCGGCGAGCGCGGGCGCGGCGTCGGGCGCGTAGGTGTGGACGGACCCGTCGTCGCCGGTGCGCTCGCCGACGAAGCGCCGGGCGGCGTCCAGGCGCGGGCTGTCGGGGGCGCCGAGCGCGGTGGCAAGCCGCAGCACCCAGACGGTGGTGTCGGAATCGGGTGGCAGCAGGGCGTGGTAGCCCCAGCCGCCGTCGCCGCCGCCCTCGCTCCCGCGCCGCCGCGCCAGCACGAGGTCCAGCGCCTCACGCGCGGCGCCCACCGCGTGCGCCCCGGACGCCCCGGACGCCCCGGCGACGCCGGCCAGGAGCGTCGCCACGTACGCGGTGACCCACTCGTCGCTGGCATAGCCGGTGACCCGCTCGTCGCTGCCGGCGGGGCGCCCGCGGTCGAAGAAGTCCCGCCACCAGCCGCCCTGGTTGCGCTGCCCGAGCAGCCGGCCAAGCGCCGCATCGATCGCCGCCGCGGCGGACCGAGCCGGCGCGATCGGCGGGGCCGCGGGAGGCGACGGGTCACGCCCGCGCCGTGACGGCGCGGCGTCCAGCCACACCTCGCCGTAGCCGAAGTAGGCCTTGGCGGACGGCGGGGCCCCGTCGGCGCAGGTGATCTTCACGTGGCTCAGGCGGCGGTCGATCACCTCCAGCGACGCCTCCGGCGCGAGCAGGCCGCGGGCGATCAGCGTCTGCGGCCAGGTCGCGGGCGCCTGCGGCGGCGCGATCGCGCCCGGCCAGCCCAGCAGCGCGCGCGCCTTGTCCGGACAGCTGAGGCCGAGCTTCACCAGGCGCGCGAGCAGCGGTGACCAGCGCGGGTCCAGGCCATGGTTGTGGGCGAAGAAGCACTCCAGGCCGACCCGGGGCAGGAGCCGGCCGGCGACGACGTCCAGGCACAGGACGACGGTGTCGCAGTGATCGAGCGCCAGCGCGGCGAGCGCGCCGACCGCTGCGGCGTCCTCGACCGGCGTCGCCGTCGTGAGATACCGCTCCCAGTCGCGGCCGGGCAGTCCGGTGATGTGAACGCGGACGGCCGCCGGCCGGCGACCGAGCATCATCCCGAGGTGGCTGATGCGCGCCGGGGGAGGGCAGGCGACCGCCAGCCGCTCCAGGACCGGCTCCACATGCGCGACCGACGCTCCATCCATCAGCGCGGACAGGACGCCGCGCGCCGCCGCCAGCGACTCGGCGGGGTCCGTCGGGCGCAGAACGGTGAACACCGACGGCGCCGTATCGGCCAGGCGTGCGGGCGCGGCGTCACCGGCGCCGGGCGCGTCGAGCTCGAGCCACAGCTCGTGGATCGCGCCGTGCAGCGGGTCGCCGGGGTCAGACCAGCCGGCGCAGGCCGCCGCGACGGGCTCCCAGGCGGGGCCGAGCTCGCCCTCGCCGCGCAGGAAGTGCCCGAGCAGCTCAGGCTCGCCATCGGACGCGAAGATGCCCTGCTGGAGGTCGACCCGATCCTCCCCGGCGGTGAGCCGGCACTCGAACCCGGCGCGGTGCACCGGGGCGAGCACCTGGGCCAGCGCGGCGATCGTCGAGGCCGCCGCCGCCGAGACGAGCGCGGCGGGCAGCGCCGGCCGCACGAGCGCCAGCGATTCGGCGAGCCGGACGCCCGGGTCAGGCGAGCGAGGCGACATCGGAGCGGATCGCGCCGGCGATCGCCGCGGCCGCGAGCAGTCCTTCGGGGCGGATGAGCTCGCGCGCGGCCAGCCGTCCGGTGACGCGGTGCAGGACCTCGAAGTCGCGCCGGTCGGTCTCGGGCCCGAAGTACTCGGCCAGGTGGCGGTTGGCCATCAGCCGAACGAGCGCGTCCGCCCGGCGGCACGTGCGGACCTCGGGGGCCTGCCCGGACGGCCCGCGCGGGGCCAGGAAGTAGACGGCGTCGAGCGCGACGGGTGCGTCGGAGGCGTGCGCCGCCGGGCTGGGAAGCTCGAAGTAGCGCTTGGCCGACTCCCGGTAGGCGTGGATGGCGATCGGCGCGAGGTCATCGGCCGAGCCGTGCAGCGCTCGCGCGGAATCGTCGGGCAGCCGCAGCCGCGGCGCCCCGGCGCTGACCACGGGCCGGCCGTCGCGCTCGCGCAGGACGACGAGGTCGTCGGAGATGAGCGTGGCGCCCCGCTGGACGAGGCCGAGGCTCGTCGTCGACTTACCCGCCCCGGCGGGACCGACGAGGGCGATGACGCGGTCGTCGAGCGCGAGCACCGCCCCGTGCAGGCAGGTGAGGCCGCGCTGGCGCAGCAGGCAGGAGAAGACCGGGCCGACCAGCAGCTCGCTCGCCTCGGCGAACAGGTCACCTGCGCTCCATGACATGTGGACGGTGTCACCGCCCTCGTCGACGACGAACTCGGCCCACCCACCGAAGCCCTCATAGCGCAGACGCAGCGGCGACCCAAGATCGGTCCGCGCGCGCCAGACAGGAAGCGAGGGATCGGCGCGCACCCAGTCCAAGCCGGCCCGCGCGCGG
>JBELAG010000262.1:0-9107 GCA_049509055.1 Solirubrobacteraceae bacterium | reverse complement strand
TGTTGCCGCTCAGGCCAGATTGCAGCGTGAGGGGTAGTTTGCAGTCGGACCTTGCAGTTGGACCGGTTGTTTGCAGTTGAAGGCCGGCGGATGCGTCCGGCGGCGGGCGTACCGTGCTGGGCGTGACTTCGGCCGTCGGCGCGGAGTTCGCTGTGGCGGGGCCTTTCGAGGCGATGGTTCGGGTCGGCTCTGAGGAGGTCCGGGGCGGCCTGGCGGAACTGTCGGCGGATGTGCTGCGGCGGTGCGGTCCGGTCCGGCGCCCGGGTGTGTATCGGCGTCAGCGGCATATGCCGGGCCGGTGGTTCTCAACGACCGCGAGGCGGTTCTTGGAGTACGAGAGCTTGTTGGAGCGCGACTGGATGCTGCTCTTGGATTTCGATCGCGCGGTCGACGGGATCTGCGAGCAGCCGTTGCGGCTGCGCTACCTGAAGGACGGCAGACCAGCGAGTCATGTGCCGGATCTGCTCGTGTGGCGCGCGGGGATCCCCGAGCTGTGTGATGTCAAGAGTGAGGAGCGGGTCGAGGATCCCGACTTCCAGGCACAGGTCCGCGCGACCGGGCAGGCGTGCGCCGAGGCGGGCTTTGGGTATCGGGTGCTGTCCGAACCCGACCGGCAGCTGCTGGCGAATGTCCGCTGGCTCGTGGGGTTCCGTGAACCACCGACGGACCTGGATGGTGAGCGCGCCCGGATGCTTGCGGTCCTGGAGGCTGGCCCGTCCACGATCGCCGACGTGCTGTCGGGCGCTGTCGAGGTCGCGCTCGCGCGCCCGGTGCTGATGCATCTGCTGTGGACCGGCGCGGTGATCGTCGATGTCGGTGTTCCGTTGGCGTCTGACAGTCGCGTGTGGCTGCCGTTGGCGGTGGTGGCTTGATGGACGCGGCGTGGCCGCTTGGGGTCGGCGGTCGGCTGGTGATCGACGGCGAGGTCGTGGTCGTCAACCGAGTCGACGGCAGCGAGGTGCACGGCTTCACCGCCGCTGGCGCGCCGGTCCGGTTCGTGCTCACGCGCGCCGATCCGGACGCGACCGTCACGCCGAGCCGCGAGGGGTTGCGGTTCGGGTCGATGCTCGTGGATGGCGGCGCGTTGAGCGCCGGCCAATTGCGTGACGCCGCCGAGCTGCTTGGGCATCTGAACGAGGCGTGGTTCGGGTACCGGTCAGGCGACCCGGCACGACCGTCCGCGGGCGAGCCGCGCGCCGGGTTTGACCCTGTCCAGACGCGGCTGGGGGACCGGCTGGAGACGAAGGCGATCGAGCTGGGATGCTCGGTGTCGAAGCTCTTTACCAAGCGCCGCGAGCTGGTCCGCCGCGGGCTGGTCGCGCTCGTCGACGGGCGTGCGGCGCAGTCGACGGTCGGGCCGACGGTTGATCAGCGGCTGCGGGCGGCGATCGTGGCCGAAGCGCAGGAGCTCGCGGACCGCTCCGATGTCCGCAAGATGCAGTTCCGCGCGCGGGTCGCGAGCCGGCTGGCGCGGGACACCGGCGAACCGTTGGAGCTGCCCGGCTCGCGGCAGACGTTCAACCGGATCGTCGATGAGACGTTGCGCTCCTCGGGGCTGTTCCGGCTGCCCGCGAAGTCACGACGCAGCGCTGCCAGCGCTCCGAGTGAGGATCTCGGGTGCCTGGTCGCGGAGCGGCCCGGCGAGTACGTCGCGATCGACACCACGAGCCTGGATGTGTTCGCGATCGACCCGTTCACGTTCCAATGGGTCAAGCTCGATTTCACCGCAGCGCTGGATGTGTGCACCCGCTCGATCCTCGCGTTCCGGCTGACGCCGTTCTCCACGCAAGGCGTCGATCTGGCGCTGCTGCTCTCCGATCTGCTCTCGCCGACACCGATGGACGGCCGCTGGCCCTCAGACGTGGCCTACCCGTATTGCGGGGTTCCGGCGAGCCTGGTGCTCCGCGCGTTCGAGCTGCCTGGTGGGACGCCATTGTGTCCGCGGCCGACCGTGCGGCCGGGGACGGTCGTGATCGACCGGGGCCGCAACTATCAGTCGGTCGCGTTCATGGCGGCGTGTGAGCAGTTGCGGATCAACGTGCAGTCCGCCCGCCCGTATCGCGGTTCGGACAAGGACGTGACTTCATACTGCACCTCTTGGGGTTGTTGGGATGGTTTCTCGGGTTCTGAGCCGCGAGCCGCGGTGTGGGGCGAGTCGGGGGTCGTCTGCTGCGGGCGGCTCGTAGAGTCGTTCGTTCTTGTCGTTGGCGCGGTGGCCGGTGAGCAGACCGGCGGTGCGCCAGGCCTTGATTGTGCTGGTGCCGACGCCGAGCTGGTCGGCGGTCTCGTTGATCGTGAGCAGGCCGCGGGCGCGGAGTCGGTCGCGGTGGCTGGGTAGCTGGTAGTCGCGGCGTAGGTGGGCGACGATCGCGGAGCTGAACGGTTGTCCGGTGCCGGAGCGTCGCCCGTCCTGGTTGAGCAGCTGGGCGGTCTCGGCGTCGGTGTGTTCCTCGAGCAGTTGGTCGATCAGCGTGACGGTGTCGGGGTGAACTTTGCGTGCCTGCCAGCACCGTAGCGGGATCGGGAGGGTGAGCGTGTGGGTCTGTCCGCCTTTGAGGCGCACGTGCGCGGTGATCTGCTGGTCGCGGTTGAGGGTGATGTCGTCGATTAGCATGCGGACCATGCGTTTGCGCTCGCGCTGGGGGGTTGCGGGATCGTTCCAGAGCCGGGGGAAGTCGCCGGCGAGTGCCATCACCTTCGCGCGCTGCTCGTCGGTGAGGCGTGCGTTGCCGTTCTCGCGTGCGCGGTCGTAGTCGTCCTGGGCTTCGGTGAGGCAGCGGAGCTTCTCGTTCCAGTCGGCCTCGAGCGCGTCGGCGACGAGCCGGTTGTCGGGGTCGACGGCGAGGTAGCGGCGGCGCGCGAGGGCGGCCTCGTAGCGTGCGCGCTCGACGTGCCCGAGCCGCAGCTGGTCGGCCTCCGCTGCGCGCTGCTCGAGCTCGGCGGCGACGCTGAGCGCGACCTCGAGCGCGAGCGGTGTGAGCGTTGAGAGCAGCAGTGAGGCGACGGCGTCATCGACGGTGGCGCCGGGGATCACCTGACAGGTGTTCGGGGCCGCGCGCTCGACGCACTCCTTCTGACAGAGGTAGTCGGGGAAGGTGTGGCCGCGACGGTGGTGATAGCGGACGGTCATCCGAGCGCCGCAGCGTCCGCAGACGGTCATGCCCTGAAGCAGCGCGGGGCCCTCGCGCGGCGGGCTGGCGCGGCGCTCGTGACCGCGCGCTTGCGCGTTTGAGAGCAGCGCTGCCTGGTTTGCCTCCCACTGCTCGAAGCTGATGTATCCGGGGTGCATGTCCTGGATCAGTGCGATCCACGACTCGCGTGGCATCCGCAGGTAGGAGGTCTTGCCGTTGACATACTGCGCCTGTTTGCGACCGAAGCAGAACGCGCCGGCATAGCGCGGGTTGTGCAGGACCTGCAGCACGCGGTAATGGTCAAGCGGGACCCAGACGATCTCGCCCGTGCGTGGCCCGTTGCGGATACGTTGCGGGAAGGTCAGTTGTTGTGTGGCGAACTCCTTGACGACCGCGCGGGCTGAGCCGGTGCGCCCGAAGCAGTCGAACAGGTGACGCAGCGCGCCCTGCACGGTGGCGTCGGGATCGAGTGCGACCTTTCCGAGCGGGTCATAGATGAGCCCGATCGGCAGCGGCGTGCGCAGCTCGCCGCGGCGGGCTTTTGAGAGAATTCCGCCGCGCATCCGCGAGCGCAGGATGTGCAGCTCCGCCTCGGACATGGCACCTTTGAGGCCCAAGAGGAGACGATCGTTGATCGAGCTCGGGTCATAGAGTCCGTCCTCGTCACAGATCAACGTGTTACTCAGCGCGCACAGCTCGAGCAGCCTGTGCCAGTCAGCATTGTTCCTCGCGAGTCTGGAGCACTCAAGCCCGAGCACGATCCCGGCCTTGCCGAGTGACACGTCGGCGACGAGTCGCTGGAACCCCTCGCGGTCAGCGGCTGTGGCGCCCGACATGCCTTGATCGATGTCGATCACGATCACCCGCTCAAGCGGCCAGCCGAGCGCGATCGCGCGTCCGCGCAGGTCATACTGGCGCCTGGAGGACTCGGTGTTGTTGATCACCTGGTGCAGGCTCGACTGTCGCACATACAGGTACGCGTCGCGTCGCAGGTGATCGGCGCTCACCTTCGAGTTGGTGTCACTGACACTCATGGGGGGATGTCCTTTCACTTGGTCGTGTTCGCTTTGCGGGGTTGGAGTTCAGGCGGCGTGGGCGAGCGTCATCTGGGCGAGCACACCGACGAGTTGCTCGGCGTTGGGTAGCGCCACCACCTCGCCGGCCGGCGGGTGATCGCGCTCGCCGGCGCTCGGCGCGGCCGGCGAGCCAACCGTGGTGACGGTCTGCATCCACGCGACCACGCCGCGCGTGGCGAGCACGCCGTGCCCGAGCCGAAAGCCGTCGGGCGCGCCGCCCAACACGGCGGCGCGCAGCCGCTCATAGCCGGCGTCGATCTCAGCGCCGGCGTGCTCGATGCGCTCAGTCACTTTTCGGGCTCCGAGCGCCCGCCTCCTGGCGGGCCAGCGCGCGCTCGATCGAGCGGGGATGCACCTGAACGCCGAAGCGCTCGGCGATCTGCGCGACCAGGTCGCGGGGCTTGAGCGCGGGATCGGACCCAAGCTGCTCTCGACAGAAGGCGAGCACCTCCTCGGAGAGCTTGTGCGCCCGCTTTGGTCCTGGGCGCCCGGGCACGAGCGCGGGCAGCCCGCCCTGATCGAGCGCCGCCTGTGTGGCATAGAACGACTGGCGCGAGAACCCGAACGCATCGGCCGCGCGCGCGACCTGCTCGCCCTCGACGCGCACGCGGCGCACCATCTCGTACTTGACCTGCACCAGATCGCGCGCGTCAAGGAACTCCGAGGCGGCGAACGCCTGATCGGACACCGCCTCCGCTCGCGGGTTGAGGCTGCGCGTCTCGCGCAGCGCCCTGACTTTCGGATCATCTTTGTTGCGTGGCGCCATCTCGCCTCCAGATTCAAGATCAACTGTCAAGACAATTATGTCAAGCATGTGCGCTCCTGTCAACCCTCGTCTCCGGAGAATCTCCTCTAGCCCCCGCATATAACGAGGCGGCAGCATGAGGTGACGCTCGCCAAGCGCACGTACTCGGAACCAGCCCGGCATAATCCGGTTGACGCATACGGCATAGTTCGCCTGACACACCCCACGGCCGGCGGGCCGGCGCCCGCAGGGCGGGCGCCAGTCACCTGGTCCGCACAGCTGCCGAGGACCGATCGCTTGGCGCACGGCTTCGCTCACCACGCGTGCTCCAGCGCCACGTCCCCGCGATGGGTGCGCAGCCACCGCTGCGGCCGCTGCCCGTCGTCCTCGACAAGCTCGCGGACGCGTAGCCGTCGCAGCGTCGAGAGCGCCACCTCCGCCGAGCACCCGGCCAGCTCGCCGAGCTTCTCAGGCGAGCGCTCATACCGCGCGTCGGTCGCGCGCAGCACACGCGCGTCCAGCGCGCTCAGCTCCGGCCGCCAAACGCCGCTCATCGCCGCGTCTCGATGAACGCGGCGAGCTCGAGCAGGTCGCACAGCCGGAACGGGCTGCGTCCCGCAGCGACCACCACGAACGGATCGCTCGGCGCGCGATCGGTCCAGGCAGCCGGCAGCAGCCGCAGCTCGCCCTCCTCGTCATAGAACCAGACGCGATCCTCGCCCCAGTTCTGCTTCTGACGGACGAACTCGAACTCGCGCCCACACAACGGGTGGAACGGATGCGTTACCCGAACACATCGCGGATCCAGCTGATCAGGTGCATTTGACGATGCGGACCAAAGGTGGCGTGGAAGGGGAGGTCGGGCGCCACCGCCGCAACCACTTGGTGCCGGTCCCGCACGTTGCGGACCTCGCCGAGCTCAACAGGCTGCTGCTCGCCGGCTGCCAGGCGGATCTCGACCGGCGGATCGACGGCCGATCGGAGACCGTCGGTGCGGCGTGGGCGGTGGAGCGGCCGTTGCTGCTCGCGCTGCCGGCCGAGCCGTTTGACGCGTGCGAGACGGCCGCGCCGCGCGTCGACGCCAAGTCGCTGGTGACGATCCGCCAGAACCGCTACTCGGTGCCGGTCGCGCTCGCTGGGTTGACGGTCTCAGCCCGGATCGGCGCCAAGGAGATCACGATCTGCCACGGCGGCGTGGAGGTCGCGCGCCATGAGCGGCTGCACGGCAAGTTCAGCACCAGCGCCCAACTCGATCACTATCTTGAGCTGCTCGCCCGCAAGCCCGGCGCGCTCGAGCGCTCGCTGGCGCTCAGCCAGGAGCGCGACCGTGGAGCGTGGCCTGAGTGCTTTGATGAGCTGTGGGCGGCACTGACCGGCCGCTACGGACGCTCAGACGCCGCGCGGCAGATGGTCGACGTCGTGCTGTTGTGCCGCGAGCACGGGCCCGCCCGCGTCGAGGTCGCGGTGCGCGGCGCGCTGGCTGCCGGCGCGATCGACGGTCGCGCGGTCGCTGTCCTGGCCCGCCGGATCCAGAGCACCGCGTCAGCCTCGCCCGGGCCGCTGCGCGACCTTGCGCCTCGGCTCACCGCGCACGATCGCCCCGCCCCGCAGGACCTCGCCGACTATGACCAGCTGCGCGAGGCCCGGCGATGAGCCGCCCAGACCCGTACACGTCCCTGGAAGCGTTCATCGAGCACGACCAGACAGATTGGATGGGCGACGGCGTCGCGGGCCAGCTCGTCACGGTGATGATGAGCGACGACATGGGCCTGACCGAGCCCGCCGTCTGCGGCCTGTGGCCAGCACAGGCACGCACGCTGGCGTTCGAGCTGCTGGTCATGGCCGAGCACGCCGAGCGGCTGACCCGCCACCGTCAGCAGGAGCGATGACCACGCCCGCCCGCAACCCGCAGACCGCCGCGCTGGAGGCGCTGATCGAGGCGCACGCGATCGAGCTCAAACTCCCGACCGTCCGCCGCCGCTTCAAAGCGCTCGCCGCCGAAGCGCTGCGTGAACAGCAGACCCCGGTCGCGTACTTGGCCGCGCTGTTGGAGGCCGAGATGGCCGAACGCGCCGAGCGCCGCGAGAAGCGCCGGCTGATCGACGCGCGGTTCCCGCAGATCAAGCGCCTCGAGGACTTCCGGTTCGCCGACAACCCCAAGGTCCCGCAAGCCACGATCGCCGCGCTGGCGGAGGGATCGTGGATCGATGACCGCGAGAGCGTCATCTTCATCGGCGACAGCGGCACCGGCAAGACGATGCTGGCCACGGCGCTGGCGGTCTGCGCCTGCCATCAGGGACGACGCGTCAGGTTCACCACCCTCGCCGGCTTGGCGAACGAGCTCCAGGAGGCCCAGGGCAACCGCGAGCTCGCGCGGGTCGTTGGCCGCTACGCCCGCACCGAGTTGCTGGTGTGTGACGAGCTGGGCTATCTGGCGTTGCCCGACGGCGCGGCCGAGCTCGTCTTCCAAGTTCTCTCCGAACGACACGAACGCGCCAGCCTGATCGTCACCACCAACCTGCCGTTCGGAGAATGGACCAAGGTCTTCCCCGACCCGAGACTGGCGAAGGCGGTCGTGGACCGGCTCACGCATCGCGCGCACATCATCGATACCGGCAACGAGAGCTGGCGCTTTCGCCACGGCCTCCAACGTCAAGGACGCAAGAAAGCATGACCCCCCGCCCCGGAGCCGCGCCCGCGGCTATCGCCGCAAAGGCACTCGCCCGTCGGGCTCGGCCTTCGCGACGACAGCCGCGGCATGCCATCCGACCGGGCGATCAGGCAACATCAACAACATCAACAACCGACGCCAGGTGGGGCCACTTCAAGCCATCGCGCCGGGGCCAGTGCAAGCCATCGTTTTCAGATCATGGTCGCCGCGGGCGAGCAGGTACCGACGGTGCGCACGTTTCAGACTCATTTCGCCAGGGCGGGGTTGAACGTCCGTGCGGACGGCCGCTCCCCGCACAAGGTCTACGGCCGGTTCGAAGCCGCGGCGCGCAACGACCTCTGGACCGGGGATGGAGAGCACGGTCCGCTGTTGGCGGGCGGCTCGGCGAGGCGGGCGGTGCTGCTCGGGTTCATCGACGATCACTCGAGGTTGTTGGTCGGGTGGCGGTGGGGGACCGGCGAGGACGTGTTCCGGCTCGAGGCCGCGCTCCGCTCCGGGTTGACGTCCCGTGGCGTCCCCAAGGCGATCCTGGTCGACCGTGGCAGCCCGTTCGTGAGCTCGCAACTGCTCAGAGCGTGCGCTGTACTCGGCGTGAAGCTGATCCACGCCAGCCCGAGGGCGGCGACCACGAAAGGGAAGATCGAGAGGTTCTGGAGGACCGTGCGCGATCGGTTCCTGGTCGAGATCGACGATGGCGTTGAACTGGCGGAGTTGAACCGGCTGTTCTCCGCGTGGTTGGAGGTCGTTTACCACAGACGCACTCACACGGAGACCGGGATGTCGCCGCTGGAGCGGTTCGACGCCGCGGGCGCGCCGCAGCTGCCGACCCCGGCGCTGCTCAGGGAGGCGTTTCTGTGGGGTCAGGAACGGACGGTCACGAAGACCGCGACTGTGTCGCTGCACGGCAACCGCTACGAGGTCGACGCCGCGCTCGCCGGTCGGAAGGTCGAGCTGATCTTCGACCCGTTCGACTTGACGAGGATCGAGGTGCGTGTTCTGCGTCTGAGTTCGTTTCCGAAATCCGCCGTTTTGTTACGCCGTCCGAACTACAGGATGCCAGCGGTCGTGGCGGTCGTCGCAAGCGTCGGCTGAGCGCGGAGGAGAAGCTGCAGGTCTGGCTGCAGTTGTTGACCGGGGAGCTGACGCAGCGCCAGGCGGCCGAGCGTTGGGGGGTGGATCCAACGACGATCATGCGGATTCGTCGCGTCGGGCGCGAGGGCGCGTTGACGGCGTTGGCCAGTTCCAAGCCCGGGGGTGGCGGTCGTGGCGTGGTGGACGCGGAGTTGGTGGCGGCGCGAGCGGAGATCGCCCGGCTGGAGGAGACGGTCAAGGAGCAGGCCATCGAGCTGGTGGCGTTGCGGGGAGGGCGTCACGCTTTCTGTGTAAGCGCTGATGGGTAGGTTAACAGTTACTCCTGTGGCGTCAAGGTGTGACAGTTAGATTGCGGTGTCGGGGATGCGGTCGCCGAAGTGGATGCGAAACGC
>JBELAG010000261.1:0-8738 GCA_049509055.1 Solirubrobacteraceae bacterium | reverse complement strand
GAGCCGGGCAACACGGCCGAGGTGTCACTGATCGCCCAGAGCCTGCAACGGCTGCGCGATCTCTCCGGGCCGGGCGGACTGTTGGTCTTAGACTCCGCGTGCGGGCATCCCAAGACGCTGTGTGAGATCGCCCGCGCCGACCTGCGGTTCATCGTCGCGCTGCGCGTCCAGACCGGGTTTCGCCAGCGGTTCCTCGCCGAAGTCGGCCCCGGCGGTCTCAGGGCGCTGCGCTACGTCTCAGCCCGCGAGCGAGCGCTCGCGCCCGAGCGGCAGACCAAGTACCGCGGTGCGCTCAGAGACTGGGAGGTGACTGACCCCGACACTGGCGAGACCCGCCGGTGGCGTGTCGCCTACATCCACTCCTCCGAGGAGCAGCGCGAGATCGCCGCCGCCCGCGAGCGCGCGCTCGCGAAGGCCGAGGAGCAGCTCCAGCGCGTCCACAACGGTCTCGGTGGGCGCTACTACAAGACCCGCCGGCAAGTCGACACCCGCGTCGCGCGGATCATCGGACCGAACATCGAAGGGCTGATCACCACCACGACCAGCACGCGCAAGGGCAAGCCCACGCTGACCTGGACACGCGATCAGGACGCGATCGCTGCCGCCGGGCAGACCGACGGGCTCTACGCGCTGGCGACCAACCTCCCCGGCAAGCGGCTGACGGCCGGGCAACTGCTGCGCGACTACAAGGGCCAGCAGATCGTCGAACGCCGCCACCGCGACTACAAGCAGACCCTCAAGGTCCGCCCGATCTTCCTGCACAGCGACGACCGCATCTACGCGCTGACCAGCATCATCGGGATCGCGCTGCTGATCTTCGGACTGATCGAGACCGAGACCCGCAAGGCGCTCGCCGACGACGACGAGCTGCTCCCCGGCCTGTTGCCCGAGAACCGCGCCGCCAAGCCCACCGGACGCAACGTCCTCGCAGTCTTTCAAGGCCTCGGGCTGACCTACACCCGCGACGGCATCGAACTCGACCGCCTCACCCACACCCAACGCCGCGTCCTCGAACTGCTCCAGATCACACCCCCCTGGCCCGAGCAACAACCGGCAGCCCTTACCCACTCGTCACGCGGAAAATGGGGCTAGCTACGGAATCTGCCCATCAGCGGGAGTTTGATGGACTGCACGGCACGGTCCGGCACTCCCGAGACGGCTTCCCAAGCCGAAGGTCGCGGGTCGAGCCCCGTGGTCGGCTTCACGGGTCGAGTTCGAGGCGCGGGCGTGCGGGCTTCTCGACGCGCGTATTGCTCGGAGCGAGCGGGCGTTTGCGGTGGCGGTCGAGCCATGCCGGGACCTCTCGGGCAGGCATCGGCCGGGAGATGTGGTAGCCCTGGGCCGAGTCGCAGTCGAGGTCTCGCAGCCCGTCGAGCGTGGCTTGGTCTTCGATCCCTTCTGCGACCACGAGCAGGTCAAAGGCGTGCGCGGCGTTGATCATGAGCTTGACCAGGGCCTGGCGGCGGGGATCGAGCGACGCGACGAAGCTTCGATCGATCTTCACTCGGTCGGCGGGAAGGTTGGCCAGTTCGCCGATTGAGGTGTAGCCGGTGCCGAAGTCATCGATTGCGATGGTCACGCCGAGGGCACGTAGCCGGGTGAGGTGGGCGTGGGTCGCGTCACGGGTCCGGAGCGCCGTCTCGGTGAGCTCCACAACGAGTTGGGCCGGGGCGATCTCGGCGTGGGCGAGCGCCGCCTCGACGTCGGCGACGATCTCTGATGCGGCGGCGTGACGGGCGGAGATGTTCACCGATACGCGCAGCGGGGCGCCGGCTCGGGTCGGCGGCTCGGTCCACGTCGCCAGCTGGCCCGCGGCTTCGTGGAGGGCCCAGCGGCCCAGGTCGCAGATGAGTGTCGTGGTCTCGGCGATCGGGATGAAGCGGTCGGGTGGCACGAGGCCATGCCCGGGCCGGTTCCAGCGCATCAGCGCCTCAAAGCCGATCACGTTCCCGTCGGATAGGCGGATGATCGGCTGGTAGTAGAGCTCGAATTCATCGTTCTGCAGTCCGGCGACGATGGCGCCGTGGAGGGTGTCGCGCGCCGCGAGCGACTCCTCGTAGGCGATCATGCGGTCCTTCCCGCTCGTCTTGGCCGCGTAGAGCGCCTCGTCGGCGCGCCCCAGCAGCTCCGGAGCTTTGATCGCTTCGCGGTCGGGGTGCCAGCTCGCGGTCCCGACGGAGACGCTGAGCTTCCAGCCGGGTGCTTGGCGAATGGTCACCGCGCGGGCGGCCGTGACCAGCCGCTCACCGACGGCCAGCGCGCCGGCGTGGTCGGTGCCGGGCAGCACCACGGCGAATTCCTCGCCGCCGTAGCGGGCCAGCAGATCCCCTTCGCGATGGAGCCCCGCCGACAGCGCACGAGCGACCGCGACCAGAGCCTGATCTCCGACGAGATGGCCGAAGCTGTCGTTGAACTGCTTGAAGGCGTCGATGTCGATCATGATGATCGACAGTGGAGCTCGCGCCCGAGCGCAGCGGCGCCATTCGCCGCGCAGCGACTGGTCAAACGCCCGTCGATTGGGCGCGCCGGTCAGGGCATCGCTGACGCTCATGCGCAGCAGTTGCTCCTCCATCGCCTTCTCGGTGCTGACGTCGAGCAACAGGCCGACGGCGCGGAGCGGCGCGCCGGACCGGTCGCGATCGATGACCCGGCCGCGGAGGGAGAGGTGCCGCAGCGCGGGCTCCTCGCCGATCCGCAGCGCGACGTCGGTCGCACCCTCGGTCAGCAGCCGGCCCAGCGCGTCGAGCACCGCCATGCGGTCGGCGGGATGCACCACCGCGGCCAGCCCCTCCGCGTCGCGCGGCATATCGTCGGGTCGCACACTCAGGATCTCGGCCGCCTGCGCCTCCCAGCCGATTCGTCCCTCGCCCACGTCGAGGTCCCAGGTTGCCGCCGTCGCCTGTCCGATGGCCAGGTCCAGACGTGTTCGCAGATCCTGCCGTTCGCTCAGGAGACTGACGAAGTCAGTTACATCGATGCCGGCGGCCTGCCACCGCGGGCTGCCGGGCAGCGGCCGCGCCAGCCAGCGAAGGTAGGACGCCCGACCATCGCTCTGCAGGAAGCGACACTCAATCAGCGATTGGCCGCTGGCGCGCCGCAGACCGGTGAGGCTGTCGGTTGTCGCAGCGCGGTCCTCGGGATGCACGAACTCGAGCAGCGACCGGCCGGTGAGCTCCCCTGCCGGCATCCCGAGTAGATATGCGAACACCGGGCTGACGTCGCTCACCGGGCCGTCCGGCAGCGCGAAGGTGAACAGATCGACGTCGGCCCCGCCGGCGAGCGGCCGGGTGTTCGATCCCGCTCCCGTGTGTCGCATCACGGAACGCGGTTCTTGGCATACAGTGTCAACAGCGTCTGCGCGACACCGCCATTGGTGATCAGGTCGGGATTGACGAGCGGGTACTCGGTCTCCGGTGTGAAGCCCTCCAGATCCTCGGCGAGCTCCTCGTCGTCGAGGCGCTCAAAGCCCATCGTCCAGTCCGGAAACAGACGCGTCGAGACCTCGACGTTCATCAGCAGCCGAAGGCGGGTGTGGCGATCGTCAGCCTGGATGCGCGCATAGGTCGCGGCGAGCGCCGACTCCTCGCCCTCGAGCACCTGCAGGAAACTCTGGCTGCAGTACAGGAGCATGCCGGTCACACCGGACTCCGAGTTCGCGCGACGCGCCAGCTCGAGCAGCGTGACCAGCTCGTCGGGACTGAAGTCCGTGGTCGCTTGGCTCGCGTAGATGATCCTCTTCATGACACAAACCCCAACAGGTCGATGGCGGACGGGGAGAGCACCGCCGTCGCCACACGGCATGGCGAGAGCACTGCCGCACCCCCCTGTCATCGACGCCCGGACCGTCCGACTACACAGCGTGCGCTGCGTAGTCCACCGCAGAATCGCGCGGAAAGGCCACAGCTCGCCAGGAGCTCGACCTCGAAACCGCGTGCAGCAGCGCCGCGGTCGGTCACGGCGCCTCGCGATCAAGTGAGCGGCCAGCCTGCCGATCCAACCGGCTATGAGGAGAATCTCCCTGCGGGTGTTGCTGTTGCCGCTGGTCGTCGTCGCGCTCGCGGTCGGCGCCGGCGGGGCCGTCGCAGTGCTCCAGGGGCGCGCGGACTCGGCACGTCGCGCCCAGCTGGCGATCGCGGGCATGCGCTACGCGCTGCAGAGCCTGGGCAACGCGCCGTTTGAGGCGTCGCCGCAGGCCGGAGGCTCGCCGGGCTTTGCCCGCTCGTTGATCGTCGCAGACCAAACCACGATCGCACGATCGCTCGTGTCGTTGCAGCGCTCGTCGCCGCCGTCGACCCTCGCTCCAGTGGGTCTCGCGATGGCGGGCATGAAGCCGGCGATCGATCGGATCTTCTGGATCGGCGCGTACGCCGGCGGCTACAACGGCAAGCTCGGGGCGCAGATCCCAGCGCTACAGGCACGCCAGGAGACTGCGATGAACACGATCGACCATCTGCTGACGCGCGCCAGCTCCATCTACGCCGAGCGCGCGTCATCCGCCGAGCTCCACGCGACGATCGGCTCGCTGCTGACGATCATGCTGCTGCTGATCACCTTCGCGGTCTTCTACCGTCGCTCGGTGCGCTCACGCGACGTCGCCTCGACGCTCGCAGCCGAGAACGGCAAGCTCCTCATCGCGAGCAGGATCGAGGCGATCACCGATGCGCTCACCGGCCTGGGCAACCGCCGAGCGTTGATCACCGACCTCCAAGCGTGGCTGGTGAACGCGGACACAGATCACGAGCTGATGCTGGCCTTGTTTGATCTGGACGGGTTCAAGGAGTACAACGACACGTTCGGGCATCCATCCGGAGACGCCCTGCTGGCGCGGCTCGGTGAACGGCTCGAGCGGGCGCTCGACGGCGAGGCCGGAGCGGCGTACCGCATGGGCGGCGACGAGTTCTGCGTCCTGGTCGTCAGTCCTCAGGGCGCCGGCGGGGCGATCGCGGCGCGCGCCGCGATCGCTCTGAGCGAGACCGGAGAGGCGTTTCGGATCGGCTGCTCGTACGGCACAGCCTGCCTGCCCGCTGATGCATCGACTCCGGCTGACGCGCTGCGTGTCGCCGATGGCCGCATGTATGAGCACAAGACCTCGCGGGCGTCGGCCGGACGCCAGAGCGCGGACGTGCTGTTGCGAGCATTGGCGGAGCGCAGCCCGGGCCTGACGCACCACCTCAGCCAGGTCGCGACGCTCGCGGCCGCGACCGCCAAGCGGATCGGGCTGGGCGAAGCCGAGATCAAGCGCGTTCGGGTCGCGGCCGAGTTGCACGATGTCGGGAAGGTCGCGATTCCTGACAGCATTCTCGCCAAGCCAGGTCCCCTGGATCCCGAAGAATGGGCGTTCATGCGCCGCCACACCGAGATCGGCGAGCGGATCTGCAACGCTGCCCCGTCGCTCGCCAGTGCCGCCCTGCTGGTGCGCTGGAGCCACGAGCGTCACGACGGCACCGGGTACCCCGATCGCCTTATCGGCGAGCAGATCCCGCTCGCCGCGAGCATCATCACGGTCTGTGACGCGTTTGATGCGATGATCTCCGCCCGTCCCTACGCCGCCGCGATGACCCGCGTCGAGGCGCTCGCGGAGCTGCGCTGCTGCGCCGGCACGCAGTTTCAGCCCACCGTCGTGGAAGTCGTCTGTGACCTGATCGAACGCGACGCCGCCGACGTCAGGCGCGCGGCCGAGCGGCCGGGGCCGGCCGGCCCACCCAGCGCGTCAACTGTCGCCGCGATCCGCTGACGCGGACCGGCCTGCGATCGCGTTTGCCGATCGGCAGGTGGTCGGCAGGACGTTGAATGACCAAGAGAAGCGCTCCAGGATGTCTCTCGGGTCAAGGATCGCCGGCGCTTCAGGTCTGCGTCGCCGTGCCGACGATATGTGGCAGGGATGCCCGAGTTCACCGCCAATCCGCCGTCAACTGCCTGGCGGTCTGCCGGGGGTGAGAAGCACGCGCCGGCCGCCACGTCGGATGCGCTGGTCGAGTTGGTGGATCTCGCCGTCCAGCCGACGCTGACGGTCGCGCTGCGGGCCGTCCGCGAAGCGCTTGGCATGGATGTCGCCTACATCTCCCAGAGCGTGGGCGATGCCTTTGTGGTGCGCGAGATCGAGGGCGATGGCGAGTCGTTCGCGCTGGCACAGGGGATCTCGTTTCGACGCGCCGACACCTACTGTCAGCGGATGTTGGACGGCCGGATTCCGAACCTGACGCCCGATGTCCGCGGCGATGACCGGACCGCCTCGCTGGAGATCACGGAACGCTCCAACGTCGGCGCGTACGCGACGGTTCCGCTGACGTTTGCCGACGGGCGGTTGTACGGCACGCTGTGCGCGGCCAGCCACCAGCCACGGCCGGCGACGTATCAGCATCTCGGCGTGTTGAAGGTCTTCGCGCGATTGGTCGCCGATCAGCTCGAGAGCCTGGAGAAGGACGTCGAGGTGAGCCATCTCGTGGCGTTGGTCAACGCCTCCGGGGACGCGATCATGGGTCTGACACCGACCGGCGTGGTGACGAGCTGGAACGCCGCCAGCGAGCAGATCTTCGGCTACCGGGCCGAGCAGGCAATTGGCGCGAACATCGTCGACCTGATCGGCGCGCCCGGGCGTCACCGGGAAATGCACGAGTCACTTGCCCAGGTCTCCCGCGGGGAGGTGGTGCGACGGATCGGTCGTCGGCGCCGAGCCGACGGCGCGCTGATCGTCGACGACGTGACGTTGTCGCCGATTCGCGACGAGCACGGCGAGGTGAGTTTCATCTCAGCGGTGACCCGCGATGTCACTGATGCGGTGATGCAAGAGCACTATCGCACGATGGAGAAGGATGTCCTGAGCGCACTGGAAGCCGCCACCGGCACCCGGCAGGCCGTTCTCGGCGCCCTGGGCTGCATGGCGCGCGGTCTCGAGTGCGAGATCGTTGCTCTGTGGGAGCCTGACGCGACCGGCCGGGCGCTGTGCTGCACGGCGCTGTGGAGCAGCGAGAGTATCGGCGCGGGCCCGTTTGCGCAGACGATGCGTGTCGACTCGTTCGGGCGTGGCCAAGGACTGCCGGGCCGGACGTGGGCCGACGCGGAGCCGGTGTGGGTGGCCGGGCTCGACCACGTCACCGACTCCCCACGCGCTGCCGCCGCCGCCGCGGAGGGATTGCGCACCGCCGTCGCGCTTCCGGTCCGGGCGGCCGGCGAGGTGGTCGGCGTCATCGAGTTCTTCAGCCCCAACGACGCCGCCGAGAGCCGCGACCTGACCGCCGTGGGCGCGGCCCTGGCCGGGCGTGTCGGCGATGCGCTGGCGCGCCATCGCGCCCAAGAGGCGCTGCGGGCCGCCAATCGCACCCTCGAGCGCAGGGTCCGCGAGCGTACCTGCGAACTGGAACGCACGATCGCAGGGCTTGACGCCGCGCAGATCGAGACCGTACGCCGGCTCTGCCAGGCCGTTGAGTTCCGCGATCAGGACACCGGCACCCACGTCGCCCGCGTCAGTGCATTCGCGGCCCGCGTGGCGCGTCGCGCCGGTCTGGACGCCGACCGGTGCGTTCTGATCGAGCGCGCCACCCCGTTGCACGACGTCGGCAAGGTCGCGATCCCTGACAGCGTGCTGCTCAAACCCGGTGCGCTCACCCCTGACGAGCGCGCGCTGATGGAGACCCACGCGGAGATCGGACATCGGCTGCTCGACGGCTCGCAATCCCCCGTGCTGCAACTCGCCGCGTCCATCGCCCTCACCCACCACGAGCGCTACGACGGCAGCGGCTACCCCCGCGGACTGGCCGGCGAGCACATCCCGATCGAGGGGCGCATCGTCGCGATCGCTGACGTGTTCGACGCGCTGACCTCCGACCGCCCGTACCGCCCGGCAATGACCGTCGCGCAGGCACTCGACATCCTCCGAGCCGGGCGGGGCACTCACTTCGACCCCTTCCTGCTTGACCAGTTCGAGGCGGATCTCAACCGGTCGACCAGGCTGAGGGCTGCCGGATCCCGCGGGATGTAAGCGGACTCGACGGTCCGGTACGATGCCGGGATGGCCGATACGCCCGCTCAACCTGCGCAGCCCGAAGGACTTGACCGAGACACCCTGATCGTCGCCGGCGTCGTCTTGCTGGGAGCGATCATGTCGATCCTCGACACGACCGTGGTCAACGTGGCGATCGACCACCTTGCGGTCGCGTTTCACTCGTCGTTGACCACGATCCAGTGGGTGATCACGGGCTACACGCTGTCGCTGGCTGCGGTGATCCCGGTCACCGGCTGGGCGGCGGACCGGTTCGGCACCAAGCGCATCTACATGTGGTCGCTGGTGCTGTTCACGCTCGGCTCGATGCTGTCGGGCCTGGCGTGGAGCTCCGCCACGCTGATCTTCTTCCGCGTCCTGCAGGGCATCGGCGGCGGCATGGTGATGCCCGCGGTGATGACGATCATGACCCGGAAGGCCGGTCCTCACCGGATGGGCCGCGTGATGGGCGTGCTCGGCGTTCCGATGCTGATCGCGCCGATCCTCGGCCCGATCCTCGGCGGCTGGCTGGTCGACAACGCGTCCTGGCGCTGGATCTTCTTCATCAACCTGCCGATCGGGATCGTCGCGTTCGTCCTCGCGCGGATCGTGCTCGAGCCTGATCAGCCCCAGCCCACCCACCGGCTCGACTGGCTCGGCATGCTCCTGCTCTCACCGGGGCTGGCGGTGTTCATCTTCGGCCTGGCCGAGTCCTCGACCTACGGGTTCGGCTCGGTGCGCTCGTGGCTGCCGGCGCTCG
>JBELAG010000260.1:0-9367 GCA_049509055.1 Solirubrobacteraceae bacterium | reverse complement strand
TGGCCGCCAGCCGGGCCGCCAGTGAGGCCGTGCATCGCCTCCAGCTCACCCCCACCGAGGCCGCCCAACTGAGTGCAGCCGACCGAGCGCTGCAGGTCTACATCAACCAGGGTGAGCAGATCGACGCCGACTTCAAGGCCAATACACGCTCCTCGATCGCCGCTGCCAACGCCGGAGTAGCCGCGCTGGCCTTCCACACCGTCATCGACCCTCTCGGCAAGCTCGACTCCCTACGAGCCGAAGCGGTCAACACGTGGGTCAACGAGGCCGCGACGCAGGCCAGCACCGACGAGCTCCTCGTCCTGCTGGGCGTCCTGGCGGCGATCGCGGTCGCCGTCTCGCTCTCGCTGATCGTCGCTCGAGCGATCCGGCAGCCGCTCACCCAGACCGCCCGGGTTCTTGAGCAGGTCGCCGAGGGCGACCTGACGACTCGCATGGAGCGACCCAATCACGACGAGATCGGTGCCATGGCCGTCGCCCTCAACACGAGCGTCAGCACGATGCACGACGTGATCGCCGAGCTCGACACTCAGGCTGAGACGCTGTCTGACTTCGCCGAGGGGGCCGTGTCACACACGTCAGCCGACGAGTGGACCGCCGACGCCACACACGTCAGCCGACGAGTGGACCGCCGACGCCAAGACCCTCGCGGAGATGGCGTCCAACCTCAACGCCATGACCAGCATGTTCACGATCGATCGTCACGACGATCACCAGCCTGACCACGCGGCGTAACGGGAAGCGCGGGCCGCCCGTGGGCGGTCTGCCTGCGCGCATCGGGTGGGTGCGGATCGCGGTTTGCGTCCTGCGATGCGGCACCGCGTTTGGGTTCTGATGCTCTGGCGGTGCGGTGTCGCGTTCTGGCGTTGGGTGTGGTATTTCGTTGGTTGCCGGGAATGGGGCTGTATGGACGACGATCAACGCCGAGCACGGCTGGAGTCGTGTTCGCTGCGTACGCGGCGGTCGTGCTGGCGTACGCACGCCGGCGCACCGACTCGGCGACTGCCGACGATGTGCTCGGCGAGGTATTTTGTGATCGCGTGGCGTCGGTTGGACAGATTCCGCCGGAGCCGGCGCCGTGGCTGTTGGCGTGCGCCCGCCACGTGCTGCTCACGCCCGCCGCAGTGAGCATCGGCGGGCGGCGTTGATCGAGCGTCTCGGGAGACGCCGCCGCGGATTGACATCTGCGCGGAGCTGAGCGACGGCGTGCTGGGGCGAGCGCTGGCGCGTCTGCCTGAACGTGATCGCGAAGTGCTGCTGCTGGTGGCGTGGGAGGGACTCTCCACCCAGCAGGCGGCGACTGTTCTTGACTGTTCCCCGAGAACCTTCTCGATGCGGCTGCACCGGGCGCGCAGGCGCTTGTCCGCAGCACTCGAGGTCATCGACGGACCCAGACCGCAACCCTGTCGGGAGACGCATGAGCGCTGACCTTCTCGAGCGACTCGCCGCCGCCAATCCGGTGCACACCGCTGACCTTGCACCGTCGATCGACGATGTGTGGCGCAAGCTGGACGACGCTCCGCTCCCGCAGCCCGCGCGCCGGAGCATGCGCACAACGGTGGCGGGGCTGGGGCGGCGCGGCGTGCGTCGTCTCGGTGGCGTCGGGGTGAGCGTCGCTATCACGGGCATCGCGCTGCTGGTGCTCGGAACGACCGGCGCCGGGCCGTCCAGCGCGTTCGCGGGCGGGACCGCAACACCGACCAGTCCCGCGAGCGGGGAAACGCGGGGCGCCCTGGACCGGTGCAGATCGCAGCTCGCCGCGCCCGCGGGAGGCGGGGCGTCGGAGATCCCAAGCGGCGGCTGGCAGCCGGGCATCACCGACACGCGTGGACCGTTCACCGCCATGGTCCTGCGTAGCGGCAGCGCCAGCGCGATGTGCCTCAGCGGACCATCCTTCACCAGCGCCGCCGCGACCGTCCCCGGCAGCTACCTCCAGCAGTGGCGACTCGCCCGGAGCACACAGGACGGCTCCGCAGCGCCGTCCTCGATGTCCGGGCTCGGGTTCAGCGTTCCTCGTTCGGGTCCGATCATCACCCAGGCCTTGCGGGCCGACCTCGCTACGAGCCCCGCTCGGCGGTGGCCGCGGGCAGCGGTACACGTTCGTGGTGGGACAGCTCGCCGCCGGCGCCACTCGCCTCACGCTGGCGCTATCGAGCGGCAGCGACGTCCAAGCTACGGTCGGGAGCCCGTCATTCACCGCGTGGTGGCCGGGCAGCGCCTCCGTCAGCGAGGCGCAGGTGGAGAACGCTTCAGGACGGAGCACGCAGCAGTTCGCGCTCACCCCACTGTCGGCGCGCCGGCACCGTCAGCGAAACTCCTCTGGACCGACAGGCGGCTGAAATGTCGACGCGCTTTCACCTCGGCCGCGATCGCCTGCTGATTGTCATGGGCGTCGCGTGTGGCGTGCTGGTGATCGCTGGGTGCGGGTCGAGCACGGCGACCAGCACGAGTCAGAAAAGCCCCAACACGTCGAGCGCCTTGGGCTTCATGCAGGCCAACCTGGCATGGGCCGCCTGCATACGCTCGCACGGCGTACCTGACCTCCCGGATCCGACCTTCGGCGACGGTGGCGCTCAAGTCAACCTCAGCACTCCCAACGGCATGCTGACCTCGCCGGCCTTCTTCTCAGCCGAGAAGACGTGCGCGAAGCTGGGCATCTACGGCGCCGGCGAGGCCGCGCAGGAGCCGCCGACCGCCGCCCAAGCGGCGCAAGCGCTGGCGATCGCCAAATGCATGCGCGCGCACGGAGTGCCGAACTGGCCGGATCCGACCACCCACGTACCCACCAACGTCAACGCGGAGGGCTACGGGGTAGCGGGCGCGGTACCGAACAGCAGCTTGGTGTATCTGGTCCCAAAGTCGATTGACATCAGCGCGCCCGCGGTCAAGCGAGCCGCGACGGCCTGCCAATACATTCTCTGATCGAAGGCTGACTCCGGCAGCCGGTGATCACGAGTGCCGGGCAGTGCGCCTGCAGTCCGATATCGCGTACAGCGGCGCGCAGACCGTCCGTGCGCGGTACAGGGCGCGCGCCTCACGGTCGACGGCCGCCATCGTGTGGTCGTGGGCGAGCAGCGCCTTGAACACGAGGTCGGCAAGCACCCGGAAGCGGATGTCGGCGGTCGTCTGACCCGTCTTACGCAGGAACGCCCGGTACGCCGCCGCCGTCGGAAACTGCCGGCGGCGATCGCCGGCGAGTGTCGTGCTCACCTGCGCGGCCGTGTAGGAGATCCCGAGCCGCGCCGCGTCGTCGATGTACCACCGGGCCGTGATGAGGAAGTCGAGGACCTGCGCGTTGAGCGACCGAAACAGGGCTGCGCAATCGCGCACGACGACGGTGCGCGCGGTCCGTTTCAGCGCGGGGATCTGCCGGCGCGCCCGCGCGACGCACGAGGCGAACCTCGGCGGTTGCACGGGGACGATCCTCGCGGCGCCCGGAGTCGCGCTGGCGCTGCCGCTGACGGCGACGAGCAGCCAGTGGTGCCAGGTGGTCGTGGAGACCGGCGATCCCGCGACGACGGCGACGTCGCCGCGCGGGACCGGCGAAGCCGCCGCCGCGGCGACCCCGGCCGCGATCGTCAGCGCGCACAGGACGCCGGTGACGAGGAGGCGCAACATGCTCGCGGAGCCTACCGCGGTGGAGGCGGCGACGGTCGACGCCGGCCGGCGTTTACGCCAGCCCCGGGTTCTCCGCAGGCGCCGCGCCGGAGTAATCGTAGAAGCCCATGCCCGACTTCTTGCCGTACCAGCCGGCGGCGAGCATCTTTCGCAGCAGCGGGGGCTGAGCGAACCTCCGCTCACAGAACTCGCTGAACAGCGCATCGCAGATCGCGCCCAGGGTGTCGAGGCCGATGAAGTCGCACAGGACGAGCGGTCCCATCGGATGGGCCGCCCCGGCCTTCATCGCCTGGTCGATCTCGCTGATCGAGCCGACTCCCTCCTCGTAGGCCCGGATCGCGTCCATGAGGTAGGGAATCAATACCCGGTTGACGATGAAGCCCGCCTGGTCCTTTGTCTGGACCGTGAGCTTCCCGAGCCGTTGCCCGAACTCAAGCGCAAATGCGAAAGCCTCCTCGCTGCTGGTTACGCACCGGACGACCTCGACCAACTTCATGACCTGCACCGGATTGAAGAAGTGCAGGCCGACGAAGTGCGCGGGACGGCTGGTCGACGCGGCCTGCTCGATCACCGAGAGCGAGGAGGTGTTGGTCGCGAAGAATGCCTCGGGCTTGACGATCCTGTCGACCTCGCTCCACATCTCGCGCTTCAGTGTCAGGTCTTCGGTGATCGCCTCGACCACGACATCGCAGTCGGCCAGCGCACCGTAGTCGGTCGTGCCCTCGATCCGTGCGCGCACCGCGTCGGCATCCTCTTGGCTGGTATTGCCCTTCTCGACCGCCCGCGCGAGCTGCTTGTCAATCTTGGCGATTCCCTTCGCGAGCGTGGCTTCGTCGACCTCGCGCACGACGACCGCATAGCCCGCCTGCGCCGCGACCTGCGTGATGCCGTGGCCCATGAGGCCGCATCCGACGACGCCCACCCTGTCGGTTCCCGCCATGCCGTCTCCACTCTTATATTCAGTCCCGGAGCGAGCAAGACTAATGGATGACGGCGCCCGTGAGCCCACCGCCGGATCACTCCCAGTTCCTACACCGGCTCCACGACGCGGGGGTGTCTACGGCCGTCGCAGCGGGGGAAGGCTATGCGGACACCGCGAGCGCTTCCGCATTGGGCGTTCAGTCGAGTGGTCGGGGTGATCTACGCGGGGCCCGCGGATGGCCTGACGGAAACCCGGTGCAGCTCACCGGACGTGGGGCTGTGGTCGCCGGCCGCTGCGGTGTCCGCCCGGTGGGGGCGCTCAGCGGTGAGGTGGCGGGGATAGGCGATGATGGCATCGACCGTGATGACGGGCGTCGGGTCGGTGGTGTTGAAGTCTGAGGGGTACGGCCCGGTGTACCGGACCAGGGGCCAGCAGTGGCGGGTACGGACGGCCACCTCAACGATGGTGAGCGTGGCGTGGGCGGTGGCCCAGGCGCGCGCGTTGCGCGGGTGCAGCCCGGCCCGGCGGGCGAACTGGTCGGTGAGCGTGGCGACGACGGTGTCGGTCAGCGCCGATGCGGCGGCCTGGAGCCCGGAGCTCAGGGCGTGGGGGGCGGCCGGCCGCGCTGCCCGCGCCGGCGCCCCCGAGGCCGGGAGACCGGGCGCGGTCAGAGCCAGCGTGACGGTCGGCGCGATCTCCCCGGCCGCGTCGCCGACCTGCGAGACCCCGAACCTCAGCCCCGCCGTGCCGTCGGCGCTCGTCACAGCCAGCCCGCTCGCCGTCGCGGTGATCGTGGTGTCCAGCTCCAGACCGACCCGGGCCAGCGCGCCGCTGACCTCGCCGGCGGTCACCTCCGCGCGAGCCGCCAGCAACCACACCGCCAGGTCGCCGCGATCGTCGCCGTCGACCGCGACGTCAACCGCCGAGCGATACAACCACCGCGACCGACACGAGGGGAGGCACGCCTCCAGGACGGCCCGGCGATCCGGGACTGCCCGCCGCGCCGCCGACTGAAGGTCCGGGACGCGAAACGCCCCCTGCTGATCGGTCTTCACCGTGATCTGTCCGGCCGATAGCCGAGCCGGCCGTGCCTCGGCGAGGGGCAGGAGGCTGACCTCGACCCCTGGCCACGGCTCATACCCCCGCCCTGAGGCCCCGCCAGCCGCGGCGATCGACTCAAAGAACGCGCCCGGCTCGGTGATGCGGTAGATGTGGCCGTACAGCGACACGTGGCAACCCTGTCCTTGATCGGTGTGGCGGTAGCGATCCTGATCGCCGCCGCCAGTCTGGCGACAGCGCTGGCGCATCGCATCGGCCCGGGGGGTCTGATCTTTCGCACACCAGTGGCCCGAAACCCGCGGATCAGCCGGGGCCGAGCAACTCGCCTGCCAAAGATCCCTCCGCGCCCCGAGGGCGCCCGACCGCGACGGTGCGGCTCCATCCGCCGACCCGCTTAACGTTCACGGCCACCGACAACGACCATGGGAGCAGCCGATGAGCCAGCACAGCCCCGCCCACAACGTCATCGTGCAGGTCAAAGTCAAGCTACTGGGGGTGAGCAAGCCGCCGGTCTGGCGGCGAGTTGCGCTACGCGCCGACACCCGGCTGGATCATGTGCACGAGATCCTCCAAGCCGCGCTCGGCTGGGAGAACTGCCACTTGCACGCCTTCTGCTTCGGGGAAGAGGAGTTCGGACCTCGCGACCTCGAGCTCGGGCTCGACTTCAGCGATGAGCGCCGCTTCACCCTCGGCGAACTCACCGACCTCGGCGCTCGCTTCCGATACACCTACGACTTCGGCGACAACTGGGAGCACGAGATCCTCGTCGAGGCCCTGCTCGACCCCGAACCCGAAGCCCACTACCCGATACTGGTGGCGGCCAAGGGAGCCTGCCCCCCAGAGGACTGCGGCGGCACGTGGGGATACGCAGACCTCAAAGAGATCCTCGCCAACCCCGCCCACGACGAACACCAAGAACGGCTCGAGTGGCTCGGCTTGGAGAACGCCTCGGAGTTCGACCCCAGCTCCGTCGCCGTCCGGCAGCTCGACGAAGAGCTCGCACTCAACGACGCGATCCAATAGTGGTCCGGGCGTCGGGTTCGATCGAGCGAAACGCCGATCGGATCATGGTTGTCTAAGCTGGTCGCGGGCCGCACACCAGCAATAGGAGAGCCGAGATGCCAGCGGACGAGGGCGCCGAGCTGCGAGACGCTCTCAAGGCGCTGCAGGACGCGCGGGGAGCGGGCGACGCTCACGGCGGTGAGTCCGCCCTGGAGCGGGCTCTGCTGAGGACGTCACCCTCCGGCATCGACGGTGACCGGGAGATCGTCGTCGCCGCTGTCAGGCTGCTGCGGGTGGCTGACGACAACGGCACGACGCGCCTCGAGGTGCGCGATCAGAACATGACGCATCGACGCTGGTTCGAGGTCAGCCTGAACGGAGAAGCGACCTGGGGCGACCGCTGATCGACGGTTTCGCCTGCCGGACGAAGCCCCGGGGGTAAACCGTCGCGCGGAGGATCGGCGGCGCGTCGGGGCGCCGCCGACCCCCGGGAACGTCACGCGGTGCGGTGGGCGCTACGGACCGGCGGCGCGATGCTGCGCGTGGCGATGTGCCGCAGCGCCGTGGTCAGCGCGTCGATGTCCTCGGGCGTGTTGTACACCGCCAGCGCCTAGACCACTTCTACCGTCACGAGAACTCCAACCTCCACCTGGATCAGTGCTTCTAGGTCGTCGCGCCGTTGTCCAGCCAGATCAGCGACCGGCGATTCGCTCAGCGCCGGGAACTCGCCCCGCACCACCGCCGCATCGCACCCCGAATGCCGGGAGCCCGCCGTCGAGACGGTTGGCGGCACGTCGGTGTCGCCCCGGTCAGCGGCGACCGCGGCAGGCGCAGGGCCCGACTCCTCGAGGAAGGAGTAGGAGCCGGCATACGGATCCTCCACCATGCCCCTCGGTAGCCCGGCCAGTCCGAGGTCGCCCAGCGGCAGCGGATCGCCGCTGAGCGAGAACAGGCCGCCGCCCGCTGACGGCCTCGAGGCCGCAGGCCCCGGCCCCATCGCCACCGGCGCCACCGGCGTCGGTGCGCCGCGCACGAGGCCCGTCGTGGGCGAGGGCAGGTGTCCGTTGGGTGCGGGCAGATGTCCATTGGCCGACGGCACCGCGTCCGGTGGCGGCCGCAACGACTCGGCCTCGGGCGCGGTAGCCCGACTCGACCTGGCCGGGATCGAGTCCCGGCAGCCACGCGCCCGGCACGGCGGCGCGCGTCTCGTTGGCGAGCCGCTCGAGCTCGTCCAGGTCGAAGGGCCCGTCCTTGGTCACCGACTCCGGGTCCCATGCCGCCCCGGGCCGCTGGGGCGGCGCGGCGTGCGGCGGCCATTTCCGTGGAGCTCGGGGCCGAGTTACTTGCGGTAGGCACGGTCGTACTCGTGGTACTTGTCGACCTCGACGTCCTCGATCACGGCCACGGCGTCATCGGTGAGGATCGCGGCCGAGCAGTACAGCGAGATCAGATAGGAGGCGATCGCCTTGCGACTGATGCCCATGAACTTCACCGACAGGCCGAGACCGTGCTCGCCCGATGGGCTGGGCTGGTAGAGGCCGACGACTCCCTGGCGGCTCTCGCCGGTGCGCATCAGCATGATCTGGGTCTTGTTGCCCGTGACCTGCAGCTTGGTGGTCGGGACCAGCGGAATCCCTCGCCAGGTGATGACCGGTGAGCCGAACAGGCTCACGGTCGCGGGCGGGACGCCGCGCCGCGTCGCTTCGCGACCGAACGCGGCGATCGCCTTGGGATGCGCCAGGAAGAACGCCGGCTCCTTCCACACCAGCGTGATCAGCTCGTCGAGGTCATCGGGCGTGGGCGGTCCACTCAGGGTCTTGATCCTCTGCGAGGGTGCGATGTTCGTGAGGATTCCGTAGTCGGGGTTGTGCAGCAGTTCGGACTCCTGGCGTTCGCGGATCGTCTCGATCGCGAGCCGCAACTGCTCGGTGATCTGGTCATACGGGTGGCTGTAGAGGTCCGAGACCCGGGTGTGGACATCGACGACGGTCGTCACCGAGCTCAGGTAGTACTCGCGTGGCGCCTCGTCGTAGTCGACGTATGTCTGGGGCAGCTCACGCTCGTCCTCGCGCTGCGAGCACGCGGTCAGCACCCGTGATTCGTCCTTGACCTTGTTGAGTCGATAGATACCCGCCTCCACGCCCACCCACGGGAGCAGATGAACCAGCCACCGTGGAGTGATCGACAGCATCGTCGGCGCCGTCTTCTGGGCGTTCGCGAGCTGACGGGCGGCGACGTCGCCAAGCGCCTGGTGAGTATGCGGACTTGTTGTGGCCATCATGTCTCTTTTCTTGTGATCGTTTGGGTCTCGAGTTGGATCGCCGTCAGTTCGGCGCTGATGCCACCGCGCCGGCCGGGCTGTGACGACGCTGCACCGCTGCGCGGACCGACGCGCCGTCGGCGTCATACAGGCCCTCGACCGAGAAGTAGCGCTCGCCGGTGTCGTAGGAGAAGGTCAGCACGACCGCGCCGTCGGCCATCTGTGGAATCTTCTTGGCGACCCCCGCCAGGGCGGCACCCGAGGACGGACCGACGAAGATCCCCTCCTCACGCGCGACGCGCACCGCGTAGGCGAACGCGTCCTGCTCACTGACCCCGACGACGCCATCGATCGTGTCCAGGTGCAGGTTGTGGGGCACGAACCCCGCGCCGATGCCCTGCAGGCGGTGCGGTGCCGGGCTTCCCCCGCTGATCACCGGCGACGCCTCCGGTTCGACGGCGAAGGTCTGCAGCGCGGGGAAGTGCTGCTTGAGTGCCTCGCTGACG
>JBELAG010000026.1:0-29588 GCA_049509055.1 Solirubrobacteraceae bacterium | reverse complement strand
GGGAGCGGCCCGCGGATCCGGACGGTGAGCGGGCGCGGATGCTGTCGGTGCTGGCGGCCGGTCCCAGCACGATTGGCGAGCTGCTGTCGGGCGCGCGTGAGCCGATGCTGGCGCGGCCGGTGTTGATGTACTTGTTGTGGGCGGGGGAGGCGCTGGCGGACCTCACCGGGCCGCTCGGTGAGGACAGCCGGGTGTGCGGGCGGCTGCAGGTGTCGGCATGACCGAGCCGAGGTTTCCGCTGGGGATAGGGGGGCGGCTGGTGATCGACGGCGAGACGATCACCGTCTGCTCCGTGGACGGCGCGGAGGTGCATGGCTACACGGCGAGCGGTGAGCGAGTCCGGTTCCTCTTGACGCGAGTCGGAGGGGAGCCGGCGGCAGTGAACGAGCAGTGGAGGTTCGGCGCGGTGCTGCTCAAAGCCGGCGCGCTGAGCGACGCTCAGCTGCGGGAGGCCGCGAGCCTGCTGGGCGATTTTGAACGAGGCGTGGTTCGGCTATCGCTCCGGGGAAGCGGGGCGCGCGTCGCCGGGGGAGCCGAGGGCGGGGTTCGATCCTGCCCAGACGACGCTGCGCCAGCGCGTTGAGGGAAGGCGGCGGAGCTTGTTCGGGCTTCAGCCCGACGACGTGCTCAGTGCACTCGGGCTCGGCAACGGCGGCAGCATCCGGGCGCGACGTTCTCCACGACCCGGGGGCGGTGCCGCCTAGCGCATCGTGGCCCAGTTTGTCTCAACGGCGGCGATCTCCTCGCCGCGGGCGAACGTGTCGCCGGTCTCCCGGCCCTGCCTGGGCGAGGATCGTGCCGTCGTCCATCGAGTCCAACAGCCGCGATCATCACATCGGCCGCCGGCGTGTGGCGGTCATGACGCTACGCGCGCGCAGGCTATCGCGCGCAGCCGCTCCGCCGACGGTTGCAGCATCTCCAGTGTGATGCCGTCGGGGTCGCGGAAATAGCAGGTGAAGCCGCCGCGGTTGGCTCCCTCGGTGATCGCCACCGGGGCGCTCACGAAGGCGACGCCCCGCGCGCGCATGCGCCGGTGGCGCTCGGAGATGTCGTCGACGAGGAAGGCGAGGTGCGCGACGCCGACGTTCTGGGTGGCGAGGTCGAGCCGCGCGCCGGGCGGCGTGCGGTAGGCGACGAGCTCCAGGACGTGGGTGGAGGCGCCGGGATCGATCCCCGGGAGCGCCAGCTGCGCGATCTCCAGCGCCGCGTCGGGAAGGCCGACCAGCGTCCGCGTGTATCCGTTGTCCTGAACCTGGCGGTGCACGAGCTCCATGCCGAGGACGTCGGTGTACCAGACGACCGAGCGGTCGAGGTCGGAAACCGTGAACGAGAAATGAAAGACGCCCGCCAGCATCACGCCAGACGCTCGCCGAGCGTGGACAGGACCGCGTCGGCGACGCGCGGCGCGCCGGGAGGCCACGCCGACTCCAGCGCGGCCGCGAACGGGATCAGCGAGGGGTCGCCGCTCACCAACCGGGGCGGGGCGTCGAGGGACTCGAAGCGCTCCTGGGCGATCGTGGCGATCAGCTGCGCCGACCAGCCGCCCACCGGCGAGGCCTCCTCGGCGACGACGACGTGATGGGTGCGGCCGACGCTCTCGCCGATCTCGCCGTCGAGCGGCACGAGAGTGCGCAGGTCGATCGGCTCCGCCCCGGCGCCGGGCGCCGCCAGCGCCTGTGCCGCGTCCAGCGCGTAGGAGCGCATCATCTGCGTCGCCACGACGCCGTCGGTGGCGTACCCCCTGCCGGGCGATCCGCTCCAGCTACGCGCCCAAGCGGATGCGATCGATGATCGTGCGCGCGGTGACGGCCGCCGGCGGACGCTGTGTAGGTACTGCTCGCGCAGCTCGGAGCCGGCGTAAGCGACCAGCAGCTTCTCGCTGGTGTGCGCGTGCGCACGTGCATGGGCATAGCCTCCCCGGCACAGACGGGCCATCTTGACGGCGTGCTCGCCCTCAACGCAGTCGAGCACGGTGATCTGGCGCCGGCGCGCCGGCGTTGAGGTACGCGATCGCCACGTCTCCCGTGCGAGCGTGCGCAGCGTGGCGGCGATGAAGTCCGGACAGCGAGATCGCGGGCGACGGCCTCGCCGAGGATGGCGATCCGGGAGCCGAGCACATAGCAGCCCCGCGGATCGCGCGACCAGGGCGCACTCGGCGAGAAGCGTGTTGAGGAGAGGGCGGGTGGTAGGGCTGCGATGCCGAGCTCCGCGGCGGACTCCGAGGCGGTGGCGCCGTCGGGCCGCTCCGCGACAACGAAGCGGGCACATGGCTCGGCTCGCCGATCGGATCTGGGTCTCTTGCCCCTGCTGGAGCAGACGCTTCTTGATCTGCAACCACCTTCACATGCAGAGTCTATGGAGGACGCCGGCCATGGTCAACGGCGGCCGGCGGCCGGCCTCTGCGGACCCGGTCTCACCGGTACACTCGGCGGTGCCGGCGGCTCGTGCGCAGCCGGCCGTTGGCTGCGCCCGCGGGCCGCGACGAGTCTCGGAAGTGACCTGCCCCTCTCCCTGCATCCCGTGCGTCGCTGAAGGAGCGCGTTGAGCCCGCACCGATCAGCCGTTCCCGACGAGCCCCCGGCCGGAGACCGAGCGGCGCGGCGCCAGCCCCCGGGACGCGTGACAATCCGCGACGTCGCCGACCAGGCGGGGGTGTCGCTCGGGACCGCGTCCAACGTGCTCAATCGTCCCGAGGTCGTCGCCCCCAAGACGCTCGAACGTGTCCGCGAGGTGATCGATCGGCTCGGCTTCGTCCGCAGCTCGGCTGCCCATCAGATGAGGGGCGGCAACAGCCGCTACTTCGGCGCCGTCGTGCTCGACGCCTCCAACCCGTTCTCCACCGAAACGATTCGCGGCCTGGAGGATGCCGTCCACGAGCAGGGCTGCGCGCTCGTCGTCTGCTCAACCGACGGTTCGTCCGAGCGCGAGGAGCGCTACCTGCGCCTGCTGGAGGAGCAGCGCGTCCAGGGCATCGTCATCACCCCCGCCAATCGCAGCACGCGTCATCTCCAGGCGCTGCGCGATCGCGGCACCCGGGTCGTCCTGCTCGACCGCCCGGGCGGCGACACCGAGCTGTGCTCGGTGTCGGTCGACCACGCGCTCGGCGGCGAGTTGGCGGCGCGCCACCTGTTCGATCTCGGTCACCGGCGGATCGCGTTCATCAACGGGCCGGTGCGCCTGTCGCAGTGCGCCGAGCGCCGCCGTGGCGTACGCCGCGCGGCCCGCCGTCAGCATCTCGACGTCGCCGCAACGATCATCGAGTACACGATCGACCCGATCACCGTGCTCGAGCAGGTAGAGTCGGCGGTGGGGCAGTTTCTCGCGGGCGAGGACCGCCCCACCGCCGTCCTGTGTGCCAACGATCAGATCGCGTTCACTGTGCTGCGGGCGCTGTCGGAGCGCCGCATCCGTGTGCCCCGCGACGTCAGCGTCGTTGGCAACGACGACGTCGAGTTCGCGTCGATGATCTCGCCGGCGCTCACCTCGATCCGCCAGCCCAAGTACGAGCTCGGTCGCGCGGCGGCCGAGCTGCTGATCGCCGAGACCGACGACCCCGACCATCGCCACGGCGCAGTGCTGTTCGAGCCCGAGCTGATCGAGCGCCAGTCGACCACCGCCCGCGCGCGATTGAACCGCTATAGCCCGGGAGGCGACTAGTGTCGACCGCCTCCGGGCTCGCGGACTGTCACTGTCACGCCTGGCGCCGGTGGCCGTATGCGCCGCCGGTCCCCGACGAGCACACCCGTGCCACTGCTGAGCAGCTCATCTTCGAGATGGACCGCCACGGCGTCGGGCAGGCGCTCGTCGTCTCGGCGGCGATCGATGGCAACCCCGACAACCTCGAGTACGTCGCCGCCGCCTGCGCCCGCCATGCCGGCCGTCTGCACCTCGTCGCCGACCTCGATTGCCCGTGGAGTGACACCTACCATGCGCCGGGCGGCGCGCGGCGGCTGGCCGGCCTGTGCGAGCAACATCCGCTCGTCGGCGTGGCCCACTACCTCGGGGAGCGCAACGACGGCTGGCTGGCCGGTGACGAGGCCGACGCGGTGTTCGCGCTCGCCGCGCGGCGCGGGCTGATCATCAGCCTCGGCGCATCACCGGCGTGGCAGGCCGACCTGCGTGCGATCGCTGGTCGCCATCCGGACGTTCCCGTCCTGTGTCACATCCTCGGGGGGATATGGGTGGGCGGTGACACCGTGATCGGCCTCGACGAGGCCCTCGCCGGCGCGGCGGTGCCCAGCATCTACCTCAAGCTCGCTGGGTTTCACTACTGCGCTGCCGACGGGTGGGACTATCCGTGGCCCGGTGCGGTGGCGGCGCTGGAGCGGCTGTATGACGCTTATGGCCCGCAGCGTCTGTGCTGGGGGTCGGACTTCCCGGCGGCCACGCGCTTTTGCACCTACCGCCAGGCGCTGGAGGTCGTGCGCACGCACTGCCGGTTCCTGGGCGCCGACGAGCGGGCGCTCGTTCTCGGCGGGAACCTGCGCCGGCTGCTGGCCGCGCGGGGCCCGGGCGCGGGTCAGCGCGGCACGCGGACGGTATCGGCCGTGAGCTCTGACCACGGGTCGTAGCCGCCGAAGTGGCGCAGGCACTCGTCGACCATGAGCGAGAAGAAGCGCCGGCGGCTCTCCGCGGTGACGCCCGCGATGTGCGGGGTGAGGAACACGTTGTCGAGGTCGAGCAGCGGAGAGTCCAGCGGCAGCGGCTCCGGATCGTAGACGTCCAGGCAGGCGATGACGTCGCCGGCGCGCAGGCGATCGAGCAGCGCCGCCGACGTGATCACCTTGCCGCGTGACACGTTGACCAGGACCGCGCCGGGACGCAGCCAGCCCAGCTCGGTGGCGCCGAGCATCCCCTCGGTCGCCGGCGTGTGGGGGACGAGGACGAACACCACGGCGGCCTCCATCACCGTCCGCAGAGGGCCGAAGCGGACGCGGTAGGGCTCGGCGAGCTCCCGTCGCGCGAACGGGTCAAACACGCGCACGTCGACGCCGAACGGGGCCAGCAGCGTCGTCAGATGACGCGCCAGGTGGCCGAAGCCGATCATGCCGACCGGCTTGCCGGCGAGTTCCGCGCCGTCGTATCCGGGCCCTGAGCGCTGCTCCCAGGCGGTGAAGAACGGCTGGTGTGCGATCGCCCGCCGGAAGCTGGCGCCGGCGTTGCGCAGGCCGACAAGGGCGAGCCCGAGCGCCCACTCCGCGGTCGGGTACGACGAGCCGTGCGAGGTGTCGACGACCCGCACGCCCCGGCGCTGGGCGGCGGCGACGTCGACGCGATGACCGAAACGGTCGCCCTCCAGGTCGCCGACCATGCGCAGCGACGGCGCGGCATCGAGGACGGCGGCGCTCACCAGCGGCGAGCCATGGCAGACGATGAGCACGTCGAGGTCGCGGACGAAGCCGGCCAGCGCGGACTCGGCCGCGGGGTCGCCGGCTGGGCGACCGTCAGGCGCCGTCGGCACCGCGAACTCGCCGAAGGTCACGTCGGCCGCCGCTTGCAACCGGACGAGGTCGGCGCCGTCAACGTAGCGCCGGCGGACGTCGGCGTCGCAGGCCAGACCGACCCGTCGCCGGCGGGCGGGCGCCGGCGGCGCGCCGGCGGCGGTCATCGAATCGCCACCGAGCCGTCCTCGCGCAGCGCCGCGTCCCGAAGGTCGATCGAGACCGGTGGATGCCGGGCGAGGCCCGCGTCGTCGAGATCGATGCCGAGCCCGGGGCGCTCGGGCGCGAGCAGGTATCCGTCGCGCAGCTCGATCACCGTGTCGACGAGATCGGTCCACGGCAGCGCGTCCTGGGGCACGTGCTCCTGCAGCTCCCAGTTGGGCACGCACATCCCCAGCTGCACGTGGGCGGCAGTGGCCACCGGCCCGGACGGCACCGCGTGAGGCAGGATGCCGGCGTGGAAGGACTCGGCCAGCGCGCAGATCTTCTTGACGTGGGTGATCCCGCCGGCGATGCCGACGTCGGGGCGGACATAGGCGACACCCGGGCGCTCGAGGTACTCCGCGAACTCCCAGATCGTGGTGTTGCGCTCGCCGGCGGCAATCGGGACCGGCACCTTGGCGGCGAACGCCCGCATCGCCGCGACGCTGTCGGGCGGGATCGGGTCCTCGACGAACAGCGGACGCAGCCGCGCGAGCTCCGCGCAGAGGAGCGCGGCGTCACCGGCGACCATGTTGCGGTGCAGCTCGACGCCGAGGTCGACATGCCAGCCGACCGTCTCGCGGATCGCGGCGAAGCGCGCGACGAGGTCGTCGATGCGGGCTGCCTGGCGCATGAGATGGTGGGCATCGGTGAAGAGCAGGATCTTCAGGGCGCCGTAGCCCTCCTGCGCGGCGGCACGTCCGGCCGCCGCCGCGGAATCGTCGATCGTCCCGGTCGCCTCCACCACCCGCATCGCGCGCACGGCGCGCCGGGCGCGGCCGCCGAGCAGCTGCCAGACCGGCACGCCGAAGTGGCGGCCCTTGAGATCCCACAGCGCCTGGTCGATCGCGCTGATCGCCGAGCCGACGGCCATGCCCCGGAAGCTCAGCGCCCGATGGAGCGCGAGCCAGTGATGCTCGGTGTCCAGCGCGTCGCGCCCGCGCAGGTAGTCCCCGAAGGTGTCGATGATCGTGGCGACGGCCGTCGGCCAGCCGAAGAACGTCGACTCGCCGACGCCGTGGCTGCCATCGTCGGCAGTCACCCGCGCAAAGCAGCTGCGGCCCGCCGGAATCGCCTCCACAGCCTCGATGCGCATGTGAGTCAGTGTCTCGCTTGCGGCGGATGCAGCGCGCGGCGCGCGCCCTCAGCCGCCGGCCGGTGGGTAGACGAACTCGGGCTCGATCCGTACTCGGGGCGCCTCGATCAGCTCGAGGATCAGAGCGACGTCCGGGCGCTGCAGGTAGGCGAAGGCGCCGTCGCCCTCGGCGCCGTAGCCCCGTGCGCTCTGGATGACCGTGAACCCGCGCGCCGTCGCGTCGGTGATCGCGCCGGCGTGATCGGCGACGAACTCGCCGACGTGATGAAGCCCCTCGCCGTGGGCCTGCAGATGGTCGGCGAAGATGCTCGGCCCCCACAGCGGCTCGATCAGCTCGAACTGCAGCTCGCCCTGCCAGGCGAACGCGTGCCGGAACGCGAACTCCACCTCGGCGCCGTGGTAGCGCATCTCCTGCAGCCGCGGCGGCGCCAGCCGGTAGCCGGTCCACGGGCCGATGGCGAGGTGCTCGCTCCAGCGCCGCACGGCGGCGTCGAGGTCGCTCACGATCGCCGCCAGCTGTCGCACCGCGGCGGTCACGACCGCCGCGCACTCGTCGGCTCCCCCGCGGCGCCGGCGAGGCCGAGCGCAGCGTCCACCGGCGCCTGGGCCGAGGCCACGCTCCCGTCGGCGACCTGGGCGATCGTCACCGTCTCGCCCCGCGCGCGGCTCTCGGCCACCGCCCACACCGCCGCGACCGCCAGCAGGCCGTCATGGCCGCCGACCTCGGGCGGCCGCCCCGAGGCCAGCGCGGCGACGAAGTCATCGAGCTCGATCGCGATCAGGGCCGCGTCGGCGTCCCCGAACGACAGCTCGTACTCGGTGGTCTCCGGGCCGAACAGCGAGGCGGCGATGCCAGGCAGCGAGAAGCCCCCCAGCTCCCGGCGCAGGCGCCCGCCGCTCAGCGTCCGGTCGGCGATCTGCACGACGACCCCGCCGCCGGACCGGTCGGGCGCCACGCTCATCGAGCCCAGCCGGCCGTGGACGGTGCGCGCGACCCAGCGCCGACCGGGGCCCGACGGGACGTAGGCGAGCTGGATGAGCGCGCCAGCCGCGGTCTCGTAGAGCGCGACCAGCGAATCGTCGCCGGTCGCCCGCATCACGCCGGGTGAGACCCGCTCGACTCCCGGGGCGGGCGGCTGGTCGGGCGCGAGCACGCGCAGCGGCTCGGCCACGAAGGCATGGCCCGACACCCGCGCCAGGTCGCCGAGGTAGTAGCGGAACAGATCCGTGTAGTGCACGCCCATGTCGAGCGCGATCGAGCCGAACTCCCGCACGTGGCGCCACGGGCTGAGGATCACGCCGTCATCGCCGCCGACGTTGGTCTCGGTCATGAGGTGCACGTGTCCGAGCAGGCCGGAGTCGATGACGGCCCGGGCCAGCCGGTTGACGGGGTCGCGCCGGTAGTTCTCGGCCGTCGCCAGCACGGCGCCCGAGCGCGCGGCGGCGTCGAGCATCACGCGGCACGCCCGGACGGTGATCCCGAGCGGCTTCTCGCAGATGACGGGCACGCCGTGCAGGAGCGCCGGCGCGACGATCACGTGGTGGGTGGAGGGATCGGTGGCCACGTCGAGCGCCTCCACCTCGCCGCCGGCGATCAGCTGCCGGTGATCGGCGAACACCGCCGGGCGCGACCCGAGCAGATCACCGGCGAGATCGGCGGCGGACTCTCCGGCCTCGCGGCGCGGGTCGCACACGGCGGTCACCGTTGCGGCGGCGCCGCCCGCCCGGGCGAGCGTCGCGTAGGCCCGCAGGTGCCGGCGGCCCATGAGGCCGCAGCCGACGAGTCCGATCGCGACGGGGGCCGCGGTGCTCATCTAGTACATCACCGCTCCGGCGGCGACGTTGATGTCCTGGCCGGTGAGCCCATCGGCCGACGGCGAGCACAGGAACAGGGTCGTCTCGACGACGTCGGATTCGCTCACCGTCCGCTTGAACGCCGTGCCCTGCGTCATCTCGGCGCGCAGCTGCTCCGGGGTGAGACCGCGCTCCCGGGACATCGACGCGATCACGTCGGTGAGCCGCTGACCCTCCACCAGCCACGGCGAGATGACATTGACGCTCATGCCGCTCGGCCCCAGCTCGAGCGCGAGCGTCCGCGTCAGGCCGACGACGCCGAGCTTGGCGGCGGCGTAGGGCGAGCGGTTGGGCAGGGGCTGCTTGCCGGTGACCGAGCCGATGTTGACGATCTTGCCGCGCTGCGCGCGCCGCAGGTAGGGGAGGGCGGCCTTGCAGGCGAGGAACACGCCGGTGAGGTTGATGGCGATCGTCTCCTCCCACTCCTCGGGCTCGACATCGGCCAGCGGCGAGGTGGGCCCGGCGATCCCCGCGTTGTTGACGAGGATCTCGATCACCCCGCGGTCGCCGGCGGCCAACGCCATCAGCTCGCGCAGGTGGGCGAGATCGGTCACGTCCCCGGCGCGACAGTCCGCGGTGCCGCCGTCGGCCCGGATCGCCTCGCACACCTGCTCGAGCTTGTCGCCGTGCCGGCCGTTGAGCACGACGTGGGCGCCCTCGCGGGCCAGTGCTCGGGCGATCGCCGCGCCGATGCCCTGGCCGGCGCCGGTCACGACCGCACTGGCACTGTCGAACGAGTTGGGGCGCTCGTGCCTCACCGCTGACCTCCTGACCTTCGTCGTTGCGGGCTCGCGGCGACGCGCGCCGCCGTGGCGAGGCTGACCCCCGCGCCGGGTTGCTCGTGCTCTGCCTCCATCGCTCACTCCACTCCCGATCCCGTCAGGCCCCGGACGAACGAGGGCTGGACGACGAGGAAGACGAGGACCATCGGCAGCGTGGTCATCACCACCGCGGCGAGGATCACGTTCTGCGGCGTCGTCTCGCCCAGTCCGGTGAAACCGACGGTGGCCACGGTCTGGGTGAGCACCTGAAGGGAGCCGTTGGTCGCGGCGACCAGCGGCCACAGGTACATGTTCCACGCCGTCAGCAGCGAGATCGCGAAGTAGGCGGCGGTCGCCGGCCGGGCGAGGGGGACGACCACCCGGCGCAGGAGCGTCCACCAGCCGGCGCCGTCGATCCGGGCGGCGTCGAACAGCTCCTCGGGGATCTCGCCGATGTACTGGCGGAACAGCAGCGTCCCGAACCCGGTCTGGGCGGCGATCGGCAGGATCAGGCCCGGATAGGTGTTGATCAGCTTCAGCTCGTAGGCGACCACGAAGGTGGGGATGAGCGTCGTCACCAGCGGGATGAACAGCGACACGCCGAGCATGACGGTGATCAGCCCCCGGGAGCGGAACCGCATCTTGGCCAGCACCATCCCGCCGCTCACGCACAGCAGCCACTGCAGGCCGACCGAGCCGAGGGTGAAGACGACCGAGTTGAGGAAGTTGCGAGCGCCGATCACCTGCTCGGGCCCCGACAGCGCGTCGGCGTAGTTGGAGAAGTGCAGCGTGGTGGGAAACAGCTGCGGCGGGATCGCCGACAGCTGGGCACCGGACATCAGCGACCCCAGGGCGATGTAAATGAGCGGCGCCGACAGGATCAGGCCGACGATCGTCGCGGTGGCGATCCGCAGCCTGTGGAGCGTGCGGCGCGAGCGGATCATCGGCTCACCAGCGTGGTGAGGAGGCGCAGGCCGCCGAGCAGCCCGCCGACGAGCGCGATCTGCAGCACCGACAGCGCCGCCGCGTAGCCGAACTCGCCGTTGGTGAACGCCGTGTAGTAGATGTAGTAGATGAGCGTCTGGGTGGCGTAGATCGGCTGCCCGCGGGTCAGGATGTTGACCAGGTCGAACGATCCGTTGGTGAAGGCGAGCAGCGCGACGATCGCCACCAGCACGGTCATGTAGCGCACCCCCGGCCAGATGACGTAGCGGACGCGGCGCAGCGGGCCGGCGCCGTCGAGCATCGCCGCCTCGATGACCGATTCCGGGATCCGCTGCAGCGCGGCGAGGTAGAGAACGGTCGCGGTCGGCAGCGCCAGCCAGATCGTGATGATGTCCAGCGCGGGCACCGCCCATGTCGTGCTCGACAGCCACCCCGGTCCGCTGATGCCGACCAGCGAGAGCAGATAGTCGAGCAGACCCTGCTGGCCGGGGCGGAAGATGAACTGCCAGATGAGCGCCGAGGCGGCGAACGACACCGCCGCCGGGATCAGGTACAGGGTCCGCACGACGGCCACGAACCGGAAGCGGACGTTGATCAGCATCGCCAGGGCGAGGGAGATCACGACCGTCGGGACGACGCCGAGGACGAGGAACTTCAGCGTCGTCACGACCGCCATGCCGACCAGGGGATCGGCGAACATCGCGCGGTAGTTGGCCAGACCGGCCCACTGTGGAAGGCCCGTCAGGTCCCAGTTGGTGAAGCTCAGCAGCAGCCCGCCGACGATCGGGATCGCCACGAAGATGGTGAACAGCAGCAGGTTGGGTCCGATGAACAGCGCGGCCGCGCGCCCGTCGCGACGCCGGGCGCGGGATGGCGGGGCCACGGCGGAGGCGGTGAGCTGCGCCAGTGGTGGGTCGGACGTCTGCATTGACCTCGGGGTCCCTGATGGCAACGCGGATGATTATCGGCGCGCCGTGACGGAAATGGCCGGCTCGCACCCCGAGCCGGCCGTTCCGTGTCATCGCGCGCCGCGACGCAAGGAGGGGTCTCGCGGCCGGACGCCTAGCCCTTGGCCTGCGCGTAGGCGGCGGTCATCTGCGATTGCAGGCTGCCGAACGCGCTGGCGAGGCTCTGCTTGTTATCTGTCACTTCCTCGACGGCATTGGGGATTGCGGTGTTCGACAGGGTGAACACCCGGCCGGGCGTCTGGGGCGCGATCGTCGCGCTGTTGGCGGCGATGACGAACGCGGCGCTGTTGGCCGGGCCACCGGCCTGGGTCCGCCACAGGGCGGTCGGGCCGTTGAGCGAACCCACAGCGGGCACGACGCCGAACGTCTTCTCGGCCACGGCCTGGCCGGCCGCCGAGAACAGGTACTTCAAGAAGGCCAGGGCGTTGGCGGTGTTCTTGACCCCGCTGGTGATCGTCCAGCCGACGCTTCCTCCGCCGGTCGGGATGACCGTGCCGCTGGGCCCCGGAATCGAGGGCATCGGCACGACGTCGTAGGCGAACTTCGTGCCGACCCCCTGCTGGACGCTGGGGAGGTTGCCGCGCACCTCGATCGACATCGCGGCCTCCCCGGAGGTGAAGAACGGCGTGCAGTCGTTGTCGCCCTCAGCGACCAGCTGGGACTCGGGGACGGCGATCCCGTCCTGGAGCGGACCGATCATCAGCCGCCAGGCCTTGATCGCGGCCGGCGAGGCGAGGTCGGACTTGGTCTCGGTGAACGCGGTCACTCCGTAGGCCTTGAGCACCGGGTTGTACTCGGCCTGCCAGTCCGGGCGCTCGCAGATGCCGTAGCGGTTCTTGGCCTTGTCGCTCAGCTTGGCGGCGTCGGCCACCATCTGGCTCCACGTCCACCCGTTCGTGGGCAGGGGCACCCCGGCGGCCTTGAACTCGTTCTTGTTGAGGAAGATGACGGTGGCGTCGGCCTCGTTGGGCAGCGCGTAGACGTCGCCCACGCCCTTGGGGGCGCCGGTCGGCGGGACGTAGGAGGCCATGAACGTCGGCAGCCAGTAGCTCTGCGGATAGGGCTCGCCCTTGGCCAGGAACGGGCTCAGGTTCGACAGCAGGTTGTCGACCTCCAGCGTGGGCGTCAGCACGTCATAGGTCTCGGCGATGTCGGGCAGCGTGCCCGCGAGCTTCTCGGTCTGCAGCAGGGGGACATACGTGTTGCCGTTGCTGACCACGCTGTAACTGACGTGCACCTCGGGGTTGAGCTTCTCCCACGCGGCAATGATCGGCTTCATCACCGGCGCCGAGAACGTGAACACGGTGAGCTTGAGGTCTCCGCTCAGCCCGGCGGAGGCGTTGACGGCGGACGTCGAACTCGATGTCGCCGCGGCCGAGCTCGCAGCGCTCGAGCTGGCCGACTTCGACGAGCTCGACGAGCTCGAGCTGCCGCAGGCGGCGACCAGCGCACACACGCCCAGTGTCGCTGCCGCCCTGGTCCCGGCGCGGACCGCGCCGCGATGGTGTGTCTCGCCGCGGAGGTCCCCGCGGCGTGCCAGGCGAGAGCCACGAAATGACATCGCATCTCCTCTTTCCCCATAGGTCACTGTGAGCACACGCGCCCCCCCCGGGGCCCGCGGCCGGTAGACAACTGCACTGCTCCCAACCGCTGCGGTCGGGTCCGGCGGAGCGTCTCTGTGCCGTCCGCCGCGCCTTAGTTGTAAGGTTTCAATTCAGCCTGGCGCGACGCTACAACACCTGCCAGAGGGCTGTCAAGAGGGAGCATGAGATGAACCGCACATCCGCGGGCCCCGAGCGCCGGCCGAGCACCTGATGGAGATCGACTCACGCGTTGGCACGTCGACCTTTCGGTCCCGCTACCGTGTGCGGCAGGCGAGGAGATCGGAGAGCCAATGAAGATCGAGTCGGTTGAGGTGCTCGGGGTCGGCTCTGAGCTGACCGGGGCGCACACCCTCGTGCGGATCACGAGCGACACCGGCGTCACCGGGCTCGGGCAATCGGCCTGCTGGGGCTATCCCCAGGGCGTGGCCGCCGTGCTGGGCGAGCTCACGCCGCTGCTGATCGGCGCCGACCCGTTCCGCATCGAGCACCTCTGGCATGTCAGCTTCCGCGCCCGCCCGTTCCGCGGCAACCTCGTCGCCGCGGCGGTGTCGGCGATCGACCTCGCGCTGTGGGACATGAAGGGCAAGGCGCTCGGCCTGCCGGTCTGGGAGCTGCTCGGCGGGCGCACCCGGGACCGTGTTCGTCTGCACGTGCTCGTCGGCGGCGGCACGCCGGACGAGATCGTCTCCTCGGTCAACTGGGCGGCTGAGGAGGGCTTCACGGCGGTCAAGTTCGATCCCCTCGTCCACGGCTACCAGGACCTGTCAATGCAGCAGCTGGTGACCTCCGCCTGCGCGATGGCGGCCGCGGCGCGCGAGGCCGGCGGCGACGAGATCGACCTCATCTTCGAGTTGCACCGCAAGCTCGATCCGACCAAGGCGATCGTCGTCGGCAACGCGCTCGCCCAGTTTCACCCGCTGTTCATCGAGGATCCGATCCAGCTCGACACGATCGACACCCAGACGGAGATCGCGGGCCGGATCGCCGCTCCGATCGCGATGGGAGAGCGCCTCAGCTCGATCTGGGAGTTCAACGAGCTGCTCTCGCGCAACGTCGCCATCCTCGTGCGACCGGACGTCGGTCTGGCCGGCGGCCTGTCGGGCTGCCGGAAGATCGCCGCGCTCGCCGAGGCCCACCACTGCGGGGTCACGCCCCACAACTTCCTCGGGCCCGGGCTGACAGCGCCGACGCTGCATCTCTGCGCCACCATCCCAAACCTCGTGACCATGGAGTACCTGCCCCTCGATGAGGACACGTCCTCATCGTCGGCAGCCTTCACCACCGCGGTGAAGCGCAGCGGCGGCTATTGCGAGATCCCCGACGCGCCCGGCCTCGGCATCAGCCTCGTCGAGGACCACGAGCTGATCGCCCCGGTCACCGACCGGCCGGCGTCCGACGGGGACCTGCTGCGCGCCGACGGCTCGGTCGCGACCGCCAACTGAGTCGCGTGCGACTCTCCCTGATGGTGGAGGGCCAGGAGGGCGTCTCCTGGGAGCAGTGGCTCGCGCTGGCGCGCGCGGCCGAGGCCGCCGGGCTGGAGGGCCTGTTCCGCTCCGATCACTACCGCTCAATCCACCGCGGCGACCCCGCCGGCTCGCTGGATGCCTGGACGACGATCGCCGCTCTGGCGGCGGCCACCGACCGCATTCGACTGGGCACGCTCGTCTCCCCGGTCGGATTCCGTCACGTCTCGGTGCTCGCCAAGGCGGTCGCCACCGCCGACCACATCTCCGCCGGCCGGGTGGAGCTCGGCGTCGGCCCCGGCTGGTTTGCACCCGAGTACGCCGCCTACGGGTTCCCGTTTCCCGCCACGGCAGCCCGCTTCGACGAATTCGAGCGCCAGCTCGGCGAGCTCGTGCGCCAGTGGACCGCCGCCGCCGACATCTGGCCCAAGCCGGTGCAATCGCCGCGCCCGCCGCTGATCGTCGGGGGCGCGGCCAAGCCGCGCACGGTCGCGGCCGCGGTGCGCTTCGCCGACGAGTACAACACGGTCGTGCCGACCCTCGAGCAGGCGCGCGCCCGCGCCCGATCGGTCGCCGACGCCGCCCGCGCCGCCGGGCGCGAGCCGCTGACGTTCTCGATGCTGATCGGCTGCGTGCTCGGGCGCGACGACGCCGAGGCCCGCGACCGCCTGCGCGCCTGGGGGACCGCGACAACGCTCGCTCACCGCCCCCAGCTCGTCGGCACCGTGGAGCAGGTGGCGCACGCGCTGGCGGCCTACGCGGCGGCGGGCGTGGACCGCGCCATGCTCCAGCACCTCGTCCACGAAGACGTGGACATGGTGGCGCTCGTCGGCGAGCTCGCGCGCGCCGTCTCGGGCGCGGGCAGGGCCGGGCGCGCCGTCTAGCGTCGCAGCCGCTCGGGATCCCAGCCCAGCGACACCGCGCCGAACCGGAGGCCCTTGACGTACAGGGGCACCGACATCGTCGTCAGCACGGCGCCCGTGTCGCGGGCGTAGGTCTGCAGCAGGAATGGCCGTCCGGGCCGATGGGGCTCCTCGAGGTGGGCGCCGGTCGCGCGGATCTCCTCGATGGTGAGGATCCGCTCGGGCAGGACCACCCCCAGTTCCATCCGTGAGCCGCGGGTCAGCGCGCTGGAGTCACGGAAGAAGCGCTTCGTGCGGTTGCCGATCAGATCGCGGCCGACGTCGCCGGTGATGTGCTTGCTGAACACGCTGTTGTGCGCCGGTGCGTAGACGTTGAGAGCGAATGGCAGCTGGGCTCGAACCAGCGACCTCTCGCGTGTGAAGCGATTGGCCTCTGCTGTCAGAAGGCATCGCTTTGCAGGGAGTTTGGTGATCACCCCGGTGAGCCGATGGGTCGTTCATTCATCCGGTTTGCCGGGGTTTGTCGCGGTTCTGGTCCACAGAATGAGTTTGCGGACCAGCGGCGGCGCGCTCGTCATGAGCGTGGCGCTCTCCTCGGGGCTTGACCGCTCCGAGGGGGTGACCGGGAGGGCTTGAGAGATCGACAGCCGGGGGCTCGGCCGCGCGGGCAACCGCGACGTCCGGGAACTTGCCCCTTAACGGCTTCGATCCCCTGGTCAGCTGTTGGCGCAGCTGATGGGGATCGAGGCAACAACCGAAGCTCATGGTCCTGCTCGGGACTTGGGCAAAGATCAGCGCGGCGGCGGACGGATCCAGATAGGCCCGCGATCGCCCCTGCCCGCGCCCGTCGAGGAGGTGCGCGATGAGTCGCGACGCGATTGCCGCGGTGCTCGCGCGCGACGATCTCGCGTGCGGTGACCGGCTCGCGGCGTTCTCGCTCGCGAGCTTCGCCGGCCGCGAGCACCGGGCGTGGCCCGGCGCGCCCGCCGCGGCGCAGCGGGCGGGGTTAAGTCGCAGCCGGTACCTGCAGGCGCGCGACCGGCTCGTGCGCCGTGGCCTGGTGCTCGTCGAGGCCGAGGCGTCCGGGCGGGGCCGGTCGAGCACGCTCGTGCTGGCGTTCGCGGAGTCAGGGCCGTGGTGGGAGGGCGAGATCAACGTCGACCTGTTCGAGGCGATGCTCGGCTACAGCGCGGTGACGGGCGTCGCGCGGATGCTGCTCGCGGCGATGGCGGCGCTCGCCGACGAGGACGGGGCTGTCCGGGACTTCACGACCGAGCAGATCTGCGCGGCGGCCGGGATCGCGCCCAAGAGCTACCAGCGCGCGAAGGGGGAGCTGCTCGGCTCCGAAGAGAAGAGCTGGTGCTCGTGAACGGCGTAGGCGGTCGGGGGGACACGAATGCATGGGTCGTCGCGGACCCGCGGGGGCGGAATGGCGCAGTTGCTCCGCGTGCCCCTCGGAGGGTCGCTCTGGGAGCAGATCAGGGAGCTCGTGCGGGCCCGGCTCGGCGAGGACATGTTCGCGATCTGGCTCGGTCCGCTGGAGCTGATCGCGGTTGACGCGAGCGTGCTGGTGATCGCCGCGCCTCCGGACACGGTCAGCTGGGTCAGGGCCCGCTATGGCCGGCTGCTCTCGGCTGGTGCCGGGAGCGCAGGCCGGGAGCTGCGCCTCGCCAGTGAGGTCGAGCGCCCGGCGTTCGGCAGCAAACAGGAGCGCTTGCCCGTCGGCGGGCCGGCGCTCGACATCAGACAACAGGAGGTGATGTGAGGTGCTTTTCGTGATCGCGCAGCAGCCGGGGCGGGGTGGGGAAGACCACTACCGCCGCGAACCTTGTCCTGCTGCTGGCCCGGCGAGACCGCCGGGTGCTCGCCGTCGATGCCGATCCGCAGTTTGCTCTGACCCGCCAGCTCGGGCTTGAGGTCCGCTCGGCGTGAACCCGGTCGACATCCTCGCGGGGCGCGCCGCTCCGACGCCCGCGATCGTCGGCGGCGTGCACGGTTCGACGTGATCCCGGCGGCGCGGGAGCTCGCTGGCGTCGAGATGAGCCTCGTCGGGGAGATGCGCCGGGAGCTGTTCCTCCGCGGCGCGCTCGAGCCGCTGCTCGTCGACTACGACGACGTCGTCGTCGACACGCCGCCGAACCTCGGCCTGCTCACTGTGACTGCGCTCGTCTGCGCCGATCGTGTGCTGGCGCCGGTCAGCGCCGAGGACGAGGCGTCACTCCACGGGATCGTCGAACTGCAGCAGAAGGTCGCGCGACTCAGCGAGCGCCTCGGCGTGCCGGCCCCCGGCCTCGACACGCTCCTGACGCGGTGGCAGCGGCATCGGATCAGCAGCCGCGAGATGGAGGACGCGCTGACCGCTGAGGCTCTCGCGCCGGTCGGAAGAATCCCGTCGCGATCGGCGCTGATCTCCAGGGCCGCCGCGCGGCGGGTGCCGATCGCGCTGAGCGCGCCGGATAGCTCGCCGGCCGTCGCCTACGCGTCGCTCGCCGAGATGCTGATCGAGGTGAGCGAACGATGACTGAACCGAAAAGACGAGCGCTCACGATCGACGATCCGGTCGCCGGCCGCGAAGCGTGCCACGTGGCACACCCGGACCCGGCCGGCGTGCCACATGGCCAGGCCCGGCATCTCCGGCTCGGCGACATCCGGCCGAATCTGAGCCAGCCGCGGAAGCAGTTCGACGAGGCTTGACTCTCCGGGCTCGCCGACTCAATTCGAGAGCGCGGCGTGCTGCAGCCGATCATCGTCCGCCCGCTTGCGGCCGGCGGGTTCGAGCTCGTCGCCGGCGAACCGGGCACTATTGCGTTGGATGAATCATTCGCTGGCGTGGGTGACGCGGCGGGCTGTGGGTTTGGGGGTTTCGGGGTTGAGCGGGCACGAGCGGGCCAGCGGGTCGTGGTTGGCGTTCGTCCCGCAAGCTGCGGGGTTTCGTGAGGGGTGCTGCATCAGATGCAACATTGTTGCGGTTGGTTCGGCTAGGGTGGCCGCTGATGCCAAAGGGGATTGAGGCCGCTGGGGCGGCGCATTTGGTGCTCGCCGGGGGGTTGCGCAGCTGGACGCGCCGCGGGCGATGTTCGCGGGGATGTTGTCGGGCTGGGGGGCGCAGCAGCGCAGTCGGATGCTGAACGAGGTCACGGTCGATGGCCGGGAGCGGCTCGTTCGACGGTTCGCTGATTTCACGAATGAGTATCCGTGGGACTGGCGGGCGGAGGATGTCGAGGGGTTCACGACGTCGCTGCGGTCTGGTGGGGCGGCGCACTCGACGGTCCGGGGGTATCACAACATCTTGGGGTTGTTCGTCGAGTTCGTGTGCGATCGGCGGTATGGGTGGGTGGAGGAGTGCGAGCTGCAGTTCGGGCGGGCGCCTGGGTTGATCTTTCATGAGTGGAGCACCGCGGCGCACGCGAGTGAGTACGAGGGTCGTCCGGGCCGGCGGCCGTTGACCGCAGCGGAGTTGCAGCGGTTCTTTGATCACGCTGATGATCAGGTCGATCGCGTCGCGGGCAGCGGGCGGAAGGGGACGCTCGCGGCGTTTGGCGACGCGGCGTTGTTCAAGGTTGTCTACGCGTGGGGGTTGCGTCGTCGGGAGGTGGTGATGCTTGATGTGGTCGATCTGCATCGCAATGCCGAGGCGCCTCAGTTCGGCGCTTACGGGTCGTTGCACGTTCGGTTTGGGAAGGCGTCGCGTGGGAGCGCGCCGAAGCGCCGGACGGTGCTGTCGGTGCATGATTGGGCGGTGGACGCGCTGCGACAGTACGTCGAGGAGGTCCGGGGTGAGTTTGAGCCGGCGGGTCATCCGGCGTTGTGGCTGACTGAGCGTCGCGGCCGGGTGTCGGTCCGTCACGTCAACGCCCGGTTCGGGCGCTATCGCGAGGCGGCTGGGCTCCCGGAGGAGCTTGATCTGCATTGTTTGCGGCATTCGTATGTGACGCACCTGATCGAGGCCGGGTGTCCGGAGCGGTTCGTCTCTGACCAGGTCGGGCACTCCTACGCCGCGACGACGGCGATCTATACGGGCGTGTCTGATGATTACAAGAACCGTGTGCTCGCCCGGGTCCTGGCCGGCGCGTTCGAGCCGGAGGCTGTGGCGTGACGCGCAAGATGGGGATCCGCTGGCATCTGCGTGAGGTGATGGCGACCCGCGGGATGTTTGCGACGACGGATCTGATCGCGCCGTTGGTGGAGCGCGGCGTGACGCTCTCGCGCGAGCAGGTCTATCGGCTGGTCGCTGGGCAGCCGGAGCGGCTGAACGTCTACACGCCGGCGGCGCTGTGCGACCTGCTTGAGTGCGAGGTCGGTGATCTGCTTGAGCCGGTCGTCGAGCGCAGCCGGCAGCGCAAGCAGGCGGCCGGCTCCGGGCAGGACGGCGCCCAGCGGCGTGTGCGTGATGGTTTGCGGCCGGTCCGAGCCGGGATCCTCGACGTTGAGAAGCCGCCGACGTCGTGACCGCGGCGGGCGAGCGCGGTCGCCGCGGCGCGTACATCCGTCCCGTGAACCGCTGCACCGTCTGCAGCGTCAATCGCGCATACAGCACTCGCCGACGGGTCTGCTCCGGGTGCGCTGAGCGGCCGCATGCGGCGTGCGCGACGTGTGGCCTGGCTGCTTCGATTCCGGTGCTGGGGACGCCGGCGCGGTGCGCGCATTGCGCGCTCTCGCCACCCATGCCGTGCGCGGTATGTGGGGAGCTGACGATCGGCAAAGACCGCGCGGCGCGGGCGCGGTGCGAGCGTTGCTACCAGCGGCCGGTTGGCGCGTGCGGGCGGTGCGGCAGGGTCCGCGTGATCGTCCGCCGAGCCGTCGGCGGCGACCCCGATCTCTGCGCGATCTGCTGGACGGGGCCGACCGTCACGTGCGAGGGCTGCGGTCAGGTCCGACAGTGTCGGGGCGAGCGGCGTGGACGGATGCTCTGCAGCGCCTGCGCGCCGGTCGCCGCGCAGACGTGCGCGCACTGCCACCGTCAGCGCCGTCCAGTCGCGCAATGGTCGGAGGGTCCGGTCTGCAACGCCTGCTATCACCAGGCGTTGGGCGCCAAGGACCGCTGCCCGTCGTGTGGCGAGACCCGCCGGCTGCTGCGCTACACTGCGCCGGCGAGAGCTCTGGTCACGTGTGCGGACAGTGTGGCGGCGTGGACGACCTCTACGAGCGCGGTCTGTGCGGACGTTGCGTCTTGACCGATCGCCTGACGGCGCTGCTGGGAGACCCCGAGCAGCGCACCCGCCGCGGTCTCGCTGCGCTGTTTGACTCGTTCGCTGCGACGAGCGGCTCGCCGAAGGACATGATCCGGTGGCTGGCGACGAGCCCGGCCGCACCGGTCCTTGGCCAGATCGCCCGCGGCGAGCTCGCGTGCGACCACGACACGCTCGACCGGTTGCCCGCGAGCCCAGCGGTGCGCCACCTCGCGGGGCTGCTCGTCGCCACCGGGGCGCTACCGCCGCGGGATCTCGCGCTCGCGCGCCTTGAGAATTGGACCGAGGAGTTCCTCGTCGTCAACGACCGCGAGCCGGCGCTGCGGACGTTCGCGCACTGGATCGTGCTGCGCCGCTGCCGTCGACAGAGCCGCGACGCGCCGCTGAACGCCTCGGCCCTGAGTTACGCCAAGACCGAGCTGGCAAGCGCCAGCGCGTTGATCGATTGGCTCGCGGGGCAGGACACGCGGTTGGGCGGCGCCCGCCAGGCCGACATCGACGTGTGGCTCGCGGGCTCTTATCCTGATCGCTACACCGCTCGGTCGTTCGCGCGCTGGGCGATCACCCGCGGACTGATGCCAAAGCTCGAGTTCCCGACCGCCAACCGCCGCGGGCTGAGCGCGCCGATCATCGATCAGGACCTGATCGAGCTCGCCCGCCGGCTGCTGCACGACCCACGCATCACCGCACGCGACCGGGTCGCTGGGAGCCTCGTCGTGCTGTTCGCCCAACCGGTGATCCGCATCGCCCGTCTCACCGTCAACGACATCACGATCGACACAGACACCGTCGCGATCCACCTCGGCAGCACCGCGATCGTCGTGCCAGAGCCACTCGCCGGCGAGCTGCGCGGTCTCGTCGCTGACCGCCGCTGCCGCGCCGCCGCCCAGCTCTACGAACCGCTCTGGCTGTTCACCGGCCGAGTCGCCGGCCGGCCGATCGACGAGCAAAGCCTCAGCCGTCGCCTGAAGCGGATCGGGGTTGACTGCGGCGCGACATGACGCACCGCGCTGCTGCAGCTCGCCGGGCGAATGCCCGCCGCGATCCTCGCGGACCTGCTCGGCATCAACATCCAGACCGCGACCCAATGGGCGCAGATCGCCGGACGAACCTGGGGTGACTACCCCGCGCTGCGATCGAGCTGAGCACCAGACCCGACGCCCATGAGCTCGCCGAGCCAGTCTCGTTGGATCGCCTCCCCCAGGGCTCCCGGGTGCCCCACCGCATCCACTCCGCGGAGATCGCGCAGGCGCTCGAACTGCTCACGTCCGCTCGCGCGTGCGCGCGCGAAAAAACTGTGCATAACCCTTCGGGTTACACACAGCACGACGACTACGACTACGACAATCTCGCTCTCAGCTCTTTGATCTCAGATCGTGGCCCACCGTCCGCCTCCTCGATCTGCCCGACCTGGCGATCGACCTGATCGACTCGGGGACGCTGACAAGGGACACGGCAAGACGCTCCTGACCGAGCCGGACCACCACCGGCGCCGAGCGCTCGCGCGGCGCGCCGCCGAGGCTGGCTGGTCGGTCCGGGCGCTCGAATCCGAGATCGCGAGCGGCCGGCGCGCTCGCACAAAGCCAGAGCCGCCGCACCCCGACCACGAGGCAACAGCCGTAAGACTCGAAGACGCGCTCACGAAGGCCACAGGCCGCGACGCGCGAGCCTGCCCGCATCGTCGCGGCTACCAGGTGATCCTTGATCAGGCCGCCGGTGAGCGCCCGATCCGGGTATTCGATACGACCGGCACCCGAGTGTGAGGATCGTGCCACGTGGCACACCTGCCCGCGCGCGGGCGGTAGACGTCACGACTTCCGCGAGCAGACTGATCTGCTAAGCCGCATCTCGGACCAGCCGGCCGTGGATGATCAGCTCGCTGGGGGTGCGGATCATGCCCAGTGTGCTGTGGGTCATGCCGAGTTCGCGGTGATCCGCGTTCGTCGTGGCGGTGACTTCGAGCTCGTCGCCGACCAGCCGCAGGCTTGCGTCCAGGTTGAGCAGCATGCTGTTGCCGGCGGCGTGCAGCTGTCCATGGAGCGTCAACCGCTCGCCGTCCAGCGTGGCGCTGTCGGACACGAACCTGACCTGTGGGTGGTTGTCGCTATCGAAGAAATCAGCCGACCGGAGGTGCTTGTCGCGCAGCTTGTTCTTCGAGGTGAGGCTGGCCGCCTCAATCGTGAGTTCGATCGCCGGATTGTGTTGGAGGTCGAGCGTGCCGTGGTAGAGCTCGAACCGACCTTCGACGGTCACCAGGCCCCAGAAGGTCGGGGTGCGGAATCTGATGCTCGAGCGGGCGGGATCGATCCGCCAACGTGTTTTCTCGATGTCGGGGGTGTCGAGTGGTTGGTGGGTGGTGGTACTCATCGATGTCTCCTTGTGTGATCGGTCAGCGTGCCCATGCGGTCTCCGTCTCGAGCTCTGGGGCGAGGTATCCCTCGGGCTCTTCGATGATCGTGTTGCGCAGTTCGCCGATGCCGTCGATCTGGATGCGGACGATGTCTCGGACCTTGAGCAGCCCCTCGGGGAACGGCTGGCGCACCGCGCCGATTCCGGCGGGGGTGCCGGTGGCGATCACGTCACCGGGCTCGAGTGTGAACGCCTGTGTCAGGTGCGCGATCTGCTGGTAGCAGTTGTAGATCATCTCGCTGGTGTTGCCGTTCTGGCGCAGCTCGTCGTTGACGTAGGTTCGGATCGTGAGGTTGTGGGGGTCGCCGAGCTCGTCGGGCGTGACGATCCACGGTCCGAGCGGGCCGTGGGTGTCGAATGACTTGCCCAGCGTCATCGTGGGTGTGCGGATCTGCCAGTCGCGTACCGAGATGTCGTTGGCGATCGTGTAGCCGGCGATCACTTCGTGGGCGCGGTCTTCGGGCACGTGGCGGCAGCGGGTGCCGATCACGATCGCCAGCTCGCCCTCGTAGTCGAGCAGCTTGGAGACGCGCGGCATGTGCACGTCGTCGTCCGGGCCGACGATGCAGGTGACCTGCTTGTTGAAGAACACCGGGAACTGCGGCGTCTCCATCCCGCTCTCGGCGATGTGGTCGGCGTAGTTGAGCCCGATGCCCAGGAACTTCCGCGGCTGGACCGGAGCGAGCAACCGAACCTCGTCGAAGGAGTGGCGCTCGGCCGGATCGCGGCGATCGATGACGTAACCGTCCTCGAGGATCCCGTGGCAGGCCCCGTGGCCCGCGTCGAATCGGCACAGCCTCATGCGGACATCTCCGGGATCTCGACCGGGGGCTGCGCGGGGGCGTAGCCGCCCGCCATCGCCTTCGCATGGATCTCGGCGAAGGTCATGCCGCCGGCGTGGTCGGCGACGACCAGCTCGGGGTCGAGGAACTGGCCGATCGGGTTGGCCTTGAACTCCTCCGAGGTGCGCATCCACTCGGTCGACTTCTGCCAGTCGCCGAAGTTGTCGACCTGCAGCTCGACGTTGTTGCCGTCGGGGTCGGCGTAGTAGTAGGAGAAGGTCATCCCGTGGTCCAGGCAGATCGCCGGCGTGATCCCCTCGTCGCGCAGGCGTACGTACGTCGACATGAGCTCATCAAAGGTCGGGTATTCAAACGCCGAGTGGTGCATTCCCGTGCGAGTGTCCTTCTGAGGGTCGTCGATGAAGTTGGGGAACGCCAGGAACGCGATCCGGTGGTTGGCCTGGTCGTTGGACAGCCACGCGCCGACCTGATCCTGGTGGATGACCTCGGCGCCGACCAGCGTGCGGTAGAAGTCGATCATCTCCTGCAGGCGGGTCGTCTTGAGGTTGAAGTGATGGAACTTGGGGTGCAAAACGGTCGTGTCGGTCATCGAAGGGCTCCTGCGATCGCGGTTGCGGGGGTGGTGGTTAGGTGCAGTTGGGTTCGGAGGTCGTCGAGCAGCGCCGGTAGCTCGTCGCGGGAGCGGGCGCTCCCGAACGCGTAGAAGTCGGGACGGACGACCACGCCGTGCGCGCCCTGGTCTGAGAGCCAGGTGGTGAGACGGCCGTCGAGGTCACGCACGCCACACGACGCCTCCGGATCCAGCGAGCAGACCGTCATCGCGAGCGAGTCGATCAGGGCGCGGCACTCAGCCGAAAGCTCATCGAGCGGGTCACCGCCGGCGACGATCAACTGGAACCCGCCGCCGAGAATGTCGTCGAAGCGTCCCTCCCGACGGCCCCGGGCGACCCGGCCCTGGACGCTCAGCGCGCCCGCGAGCGGATCCGCCGGATCGCCGGCCGGTCGGCGGATCACGCCGCCGGTCAGCGGCGCGAGCTCGAGTGGCGGCGGCGGCGGAGCCTGGCGCAGCATCACGTCGCGCTGGGCCGCGGCCTGTGGATCGAGCTGGCAGAGGATCTTGCCGAGCTCGACGGCCAGGCCGATGACCGCTTCGTTGTGCGGCTGTCGCTCGCCATCCATGCTGTCCAGCAGCCGCTCGGACGCCAGCCCGCGCAGCACCAGATCGAGCTTCCACGCCAGGTTCGCTGCATCGCGCAGGCCCGAGCACAACCCCTGGCCCAGAAACGGCGGCGTCAGGTGAGCGGCGTCGCCGACGAGCAGCACGCGGCCGTGGCGCATCTCGTTGGCGAGCATCGAGCGGAACTCATAGACGGCGCTGCGCGTCAGCGGGCCGTCCTTGGGCCGGTACCACGGTTCCAGCAGCGACCAGACGCGGGCGGGATCGTTGAAATCCGATGGCTGCTCGCCGGGGAGCAGCATGAACTCCCAGCGACGGTGGCGGGGACCGCTCTGCACGTGCGTCGTGGGGCGGGCCGGGTCACACCACTGGCAGGCGATCGGGAGGTGCGCGAGCGTCGTCATGTCGTGCGGCTCGGCATCGACGACGAGCCATCTCTCCCGGAACCCAAGGTCGCGGCGGGTGATCCCGGTGGCCTCGCGCACGAACGAGTTCGCGCCGTCCGCCCCGACCACCCAGCGGGCGCGCACAGTGCGCGGCTCCCCGGTCAGCATCAGTCCACCCGAGTCCGGCTCGACGACGCGCCGGATCGTCAGATTCACACCCCGTTCGGAGCTCTGCGCCAGGCCCTCGGCGGCCCAGCTTCGCTCGATCGTGACCCGCGGCTGGGCGCATGCGAGACGGTCGAGTGCGGCCTCCAGCTCGGGCTGGAAGAACATGTAGTCAGACTCCCAGCCGGAGCATGCCGGACTGTGCGTGTCGAAGCGCAGCAACTGCTCGCCGTCGGCTCCGAACCACTGGTAGTCGTGGACCGCAACCATCTGCTCGGCCAGCGCGTCGGCCAACCCGAGCGTCTGCAGCAGCCGCATGATCTCGTGATCAAGATGGACCGCGCGAGGAAGGCGGTAGATCTCCTGATAACGCTCGAACACCGCGACGCGATGACCGGCACGGCCCAGCAACGCCGCCAGCGCCTGCCCGACCGGGCCGTAACCGACGATCGCGACGTCGACCTCGAGCTCGTCCCGCGCAGCGCGGGTGCCGTGCGGGGCGCTCATCACGCCACCGAGCCGACGGGAGCGCCGACCGGGCGAGCCAGCACCGCTGACAGGGCGCCGGCGAGCGCGGCCCGTGGGTTCTGCGCCGCGGTGGGGTGCCGCCAGGCGACGAACCGGTCCGGCCGTACCAGGATCGCGCCCTCGCTCGAGATCTGGCGGTGGCGCAGCCACATGCAGCGCGGGTCGTACAGGTCGCCGTCGAGGTGGCCGATCCGCACCGCGTCCAGGGGCAGGTCGTGCGCGGTGGCGAGGTCGCGGGCGGCCTCACACCATGCGTCGCCCTCTTCGCCGGCGATCAGCAGGAAGCGCCCCGGCACGACGAGGTCTTTGATCGGCCGGCGGTTGCCGTCCTCGTCGTCGATCCACGCGTGGGGGAGCGGGGCGCCGGGGCGGGTCGAGGGCTCGTGGATGCGGATCTCGTCCGGGGAGATCGGTGCGGGCGTGCCGTCGGGCACGATCGCCGCCGACTCGTAGGCGTAGCCGTACTCGACGTTGTGCTCGTCGAACTCCATCGACTGCGCGCGGATTGCGCGCAATACCGCACTACGGTGCTCAGCGTCCTGCGGCTTGCCGCTCCACAGGCGGCGGAGGTTGGCGAGGTTCTGCTCCTCGGTGTGCTCGTGCGAGACGCCGACGGCGGGGTTGATCACCATGAAGTGGTTGATCGCATTCTCAAGCGACCGCTGGGCGTTGCGCTCAAGCGACGAGCGGCGCTCTGGCTCGTAGGTCTCGAGCAGCGCGGGAGCGGCGTGGCCCTGCACCACGGCGGCGAGCTTCCAGGTGAGGTTGTGCACATCCTGGATGCCGCTGGTCAGGCCCAGGCCGCCGGTCGGCGGGTGGCGGTGCGCGGCATCGCCGACGAGGAACACGCGACCCTCCGAGTAGCGGTCGGCCATCACCGCCTCCACCGACCAGCGCGTGATCTTGTGGATCTCCAGCGGCATGTCGGAGATCCCGAGCGACGCTCGCACGTCGGCTTCGACCTGCTCGTCTGACTGCGCGCGCGGATCATCGACCGGGTAGTTGATGTGGATCACCCACTCCTCCGACGCCGGCCCCCAGCGATCTGGTCCCATCGGGACCATCACGACACCGACTCCGGTCTGCGGGGACAGCAACCAGCGGATCAGGACGTCGTCGTCCTGGGCGAGCTTCGAGAAGTCGGCCGACACATGCATCGTCGCGGTCTCGGTCACGTGACCGAGACCCTCGTGCTTCACCCCGATCAGCCCGGGCACGGTGCGCCCGCCGTCAGCGCCGATCAGGTACCGCGAGTGAACGGTGTACTCGGTCTCCGCTTCGACGTCGCGGACCGTCGCGGTCACGCCCTCGTCATCCTGCTCGAGCGCGGTCAGCTCGTGGCCGAAGCGGATCCGGCCCGGCGCCAGCGTCTCCGCGTGGGCCTTCATCAGCGGCTCGAGCCGGATCTGCGGGAGGTTCAGCTGACGCCACGGGCTCGCGGCGCTCCAGCTCTCGTCCGCGCCGCCGGCACCCCAGGACTCCAGACGCGCGATCCGTCGCCCGTGGTCCTCGGTGGCTCCGGCGAGGCCGGCGTAGAAGGCGGTCGCCGCCATGTTCGCCGCCGGAGTGCTCCGCGCCTTGATCGCGCCCGCGACGCCCGCGTCCTCCAGGATCTCCATCGTGCGCTGGTTGAGCACGTGCGCCTTCGGGAGGACCGACGTGGTCGGCATCGCGCTCACGAGCAGATGCTCAACCCCCAGATGGGACAGCAGCATCGACGCAGTGAGCCCGGCGCCGCCGCCGCCCACGATCAGGACGTCAACTGTCTGCTCCGGGGTGGAGGCGGGAGTGGTCATCGGGCGGTCTCTCCTCAGGCGAGCGTGATCTGTAGAGCCAGCGCCTCCGGCAGACATGGCCAGTGCCGGCGGCACAGGGCCACCGTACAACAGAAATAGATGACTGTCAAGTTAAGCATGTCTAGTTCTACATTTAATGTGCCTAGTCGTCTATTTGATCGGCTACGCTGTGCCGAATGAGCGCCGCACCCGCCATCCGGCGTCCCGGCCGGCCCCGCGCCACCGACACCCCGGTCTCCGTCGACGCGATGCTCGCGGCCGCGTTGCGCGCGTTCGCGACGCACGGTTACGACGGGGTGTCGGTCAACGCGATCAGCCGCGAACTCGGCGTCAGCCACAACCTCCTGCACCAGCGCTTCGGCTCCAAAGACGGTCTCTGGCACGCCGCCGTCGACTGGGGCTTCGGCGACATGGCACGCGAACTCGCCTCAGCCTTCGACCCCACCCTCACCGACCCGCTCGAGCAGATGCGACTGGTGCTGCGCCGCTTCCTCGCGGTATCCGCGGGGCGCCCGGAACTGCTCGGACTGATGAACATCGAAGGCCGCAGCGACAGCGGGCGCCTCGACTACCTCTACGACAAGTACGTCGAACCGATGACCGCCCCGATCGCCCGCCTGCTGGACCACCTCGCCGCCGCAGGGCGGATCCGGCCAACCTCGATGCGGACCCTGCACTTCCTCGTCGCCCACGGCGCCGCCGCCCCTTACACGCTTCTGCCCCTCGCCCGCCATTTCGAGCCCTCAGACCGGCTCGACCCCGCCACCATCAGCGCCGACGCCGACCTCGTCATCGACATCATCATCACCGGCCTCCAACTCCCACCGAGCGATGCCGTCGCATGACGCGCGCGGAGCAACACGCGACCACGCGATCAATCGACCGAAGCTGCGGCTGCGGGTGATTCGGGCTCAACACGTCTGTAATGCAGGCTTGGAGGTGTTGCGCTCGTGTGCGACGGCCTCTCTCAGTGCTGGGCCGGCCTCTTCTCCCCAGCGCGCGATCGCGTGCAGGTCGTCGGTGATGAGGATGAACACGCTGATCCCGTGGTCGATGGCGAGCGGGACGAGCTGCTCGGTGCATCGCTCGGGATCGCCGTGCGCAAAGCCGCGTCCGGGTGAGCCGAAGGTGCCGTGGAAGTCGAAGATCCGGCGGATCTGTCGGGGTTCACGGCCGGCCGCTCGCGCCGCGTTGTCGATGCTGGCGTTTCCGGTGGCGAGCTCTCGCTCGACGTCGTGCATCCAGGCCCCGCTGGTGATCCAGCCGTCGGCCGCGCGGCCGGCGAGTCGACGGGTGACTGGCCCGGCGGCGGGGATCGAGATGTTGTGGGCCGCGGCGGGTCCGCGCATCGCGCCGGGCACCTGGTGGTGCTGGCCCTCCAGGCGGACGCGTCCGGGTGCCTGTGTGTCCCAGATGCCGCGGATGATCTCGATCGCCTCGCCGAGGGTGCGGACGGACGCCGGCCGGTCGAGTTTCGGTCCGCTCATCGCCTCGATCTGTGCTGATGCGTGGTAGTCGCCCGGGCCGAGTCCGTTGATGCACTGAGCACGATCGTGTTGCCGGCGGAATCGTCGGTGATGTAGTTGTCGCCGTCGGGATCGACGGTGGAATCCGAGCTGGTCGCGGTAGTACGTGTAGGCGGTGTCGAGGTCGGCGACCTTGAGGTGCACGTGGCCGACGTGTGTGCCGGCCGGAAGATCCCGGGGGAGCTGTCCGGCCGGGAGTTTGGCGAGGACTGCGTCGAGGTCGAGCGGTTCGAGTGGCGCTTGACCGCGCTCGCGCTGCGCTCGACAACGGTGATGAGGGGTTGGCGCAGACGCTGCGGGCGCTGGCCGACGCCGCCCACCGCCTCGCCGACGCCCTCAAAGCGCCGACCGGATGACCAGCACCGGCCGACCGACAGCACGCCGCACTGACCGGGGCTCGACACGCCGCCGTC
>JBELAG010000259.1:0-8776 GCA_049509055.1 Solirubrobacteraceae bacterium | reverse complement strand
GCGCCCTAACGAGCCATGCGGAACCGCGACTTTCTCAAGCGAAGGATGCTCGGCAGCGCAAGGGTGGGGGAGGGCTCCTCGGGACCGAATAACGGGGCTATGTCGAGCTGCTGGCCGGATCTGCGATCGCTGCAACCGAATTGCGTCGCTGACATGTCAGCGTCGTGCCGCCATGTAATGCGAGAGCTCCGCGCGCGTCGTAGGACCCGTGATCGCGAACTTGGGCGCGGACCCTGGGGCTGGGGCGTCAGCGGTCGCAGTAGAGCAGGGACGCGTCGTTGATGATGCCGCCGGTCAGCTGGGGCTGACGAGGTGACGATGACAAGTCGTGGTTGACGAGCAGCACGATCAGGGTGCTGGCGTTGCGTGTGGCGCGAACGATTGCGCTGTATCCCCAGACGTTCCCGTTGTGCCCCCAGGCCATTCCGCATGGGTAGCGGCTTCCTTCGAGACCGAGGCCGTAGCTCTCGAAGTCGAGGCCGCGCTCGTGTGGCCGGGTTGCTTGCATCAGCGCGACGAGGGAGCGCGGGATGATCCGCCCGATGAACAGCGCGGTGAAGAACCGGTCGAGATCGGGGGCGGTCGAGACCAGGTCGGCGGCGAACCCATCCCTCGAGCCGTTGAGGCGCTCGACATCACCACGTCCGCCCGCGACAGCGACGAATGGGCCGACGGATGGCATGTACCCGTGCGCGTAGCTGCCGGTGAGCAGGCCGGGCGCGAACGACGTGGAGCCCATCCCCAGCGGCGCGAACAAGGTCTGCTGCGCGTAGCGCTCCAGCGGCAGTTCGGTCACCCGCTCGAGGATCAGTCCGATCACGAGAAAGTTCGTGCTGGAGTATCGAAACTGCGTGCCGGGAGCGAACAGCAGCGGATGGCGTGTGGCGAGCCTGAGCAGCGCAAGCGGCGTCCAGACCTCGCTGACCGGGGTCCGGCCGGACAGCAGCTCAGGGTCAAGCTGCGGGCTCTCGAGGTAGTCGTCGAGGCCCGAGCGCTGCGCCAGCAGTTCCCTGATCGTGATCTGTCCACCAGCCGGCACAAGACCCGGGAGCCAGCGCGCGACGGGGTCTGAGAGCCGCAGGCGCCGCTCGGCGACGAGCTTGAGCACGAGCGCCGCCAGCACCGTCTTGGCGATGCTCCCCACGCGGAAGCGCGAGTCGACCCGCATCGGCTCACGTGTCTGGACGTCGGCCAGCCCAGCGGCGTAGGTGTGCACGTGACCATCGCGCTGGACTAATGCGACCGCACCGGGAGCCCCGGCGCGCACCAGCTCCTGCAGCAGCGCCTGCGGATTAGTCGCCACCGTCGGGGCCGACGCCCGCGCCGAGGTTCGGCCCGACCCGCACCCACCCACGAGCACAACCGCCAGGATCACGGCCACCGCGACGCCAGCGCGGAGGCGCATCGCTGAGCGTCCTGGCGAGCGGCCTGATGAGCGGCGACCTGCAGTGCTGACCGCGGCGCCGAGCGTCCCGGTCGGGGCGCCAGCGGCGGCACGGCGTTCGATCATGCTCTGCACGCAGTGCGCCGGCTGCTCAGAGGCAGCGAAGCGGGGGTGGGCCAGGAGGATCGGTTGCGGGCGCCATGATCCGGCCGGTTCGATGACTCGTTTCGAGCTCGCGGGCGCGTCCGTGCGCGACGGCGAGCTCGGCTCGCAGTCGGGTGTTCTCCTCTCGCAACCGTTGGTTGTCATCCAGCGCTGCTCGGAGCCGTGAGCGAAGCGACGCGTCGCTGGCGGGCTGGGCGGTCGACGGTCGCGCGAGCGTCGAGTGGCGTTGGGTGCGGAGCCGCTCGCTCTCCGCGCGGAGCTCGGGGTGGGTGTAGAGGAATTGGCGGCTGACCCCGGCGATCGCCGCGACCGCGGCGAAGTTCACGTCAGCACCGCAGCGGTGCAGTTCGCGGACAGCCCGTCCGGCGCGGGTGCTGGCGTCCAGGGATCTGGTCGCCGCGGCCGCGCGGATCCCGTCGGCATGCTTGACGCTCACGTCAACTGCTCCGCGGCGATCTCGACCAGATCGATCGGCGGATGGCTGTCGGCTTCGAGTTCGTCGAGGCCGGTCAGGATCCGGGTGAGCGCGATCTCATCGCCGGCGAGCAGCTCGATCCGGCGGCCCTGGCCAGCGTGCTCGGCGTCAGCCCGCAACCGTTTGGTGTGCGCGAGCTGGTCCTGGTGGATCTGGCGGAAGGACGGGTCGGTGAGGAAGTGATCGCAGCTCAGGCAGGCGTTGGGGTGCGGGCAGCTCTGGACCAGCGGCAGCCCGCAGTAGCCGTTCGGCAGCGCCTGTTTGGCGCGGGAGATCCGGTCCTTCATCCAGGCGGCCTCGGCCAGCGGCCCGTCCACCGGGAGCGCGATCCGCTCGCCGCGGACATTCACGCGCTCATGCCAGCCCGCGAGCGCCCGCTTCACGGTCTGGTCCGCGACGCGGGCATAGACCGAGGTCATCGCAAGCGACTCGTGATCCAGGACGCGCTGGATGACCGGCAGCGCGACCCCGTCGTTGACCAGGCTCGCGCCGAGGTAATGACGGAACAGATGGGGATGCACACTGGTCGCCAGCTCCCCGTCGCTGCCGCGGATCTCGGCCCGGCGGACGTACTTGGCGACGATCTGATTGACCGTATGCTTGGCGATGTGGCGCTCGCCGCCGTGGCCCGGGACCCAGCCGACCTGTCCCTCGGGGGGTGACGGCAGCAGAAACCGGGTGCCGTCAGGGCCGTAGGCGTCGTCGAGGTAGCGTTGCTGAACGCGGATCTGATCGGTCAGAACCGGGCCGATCGGGATCATCGCCTCCCGCTTGAGCTTGACGTTGAGATAGCGCAGATAGGGGTGCCGGTCTGACCCGATCTCGACCGCGTCGCGAGCGAGGGTGACCACGCTGCTGACCCGCAGGCCAGTATGCGCGAGCACCAGAATCACCGTCCGCTGCTGCTCGTTGCCCAGCAATGCCAGGTTCACGGGATCGACGAACTGCTCAAACACCGCACGTTCAAGCCCGCGCGGTGGTCGATACCGATTCTCGCCCATCTCCGAGCGATGGATCACCGCGCCGCGGGGCAGCCCAACCAGCCCGTCGTCGCACTGCTCAGCCAAGAACTGACGCAGCACGCACGCGTAGCGCCGGCGGGTCTGCGTCGCCTTATCACCGGTCCGGACCCACAGCAGATAGTCCTCCAGCAGCGCGCGGTCAATCAGCGCTGGCGAGACCACCTCCGGGGCATGCTCAGCCACCCACTCGCTAAACACCGTCAGATCGCGCAGGTAGACCCGCATCGTGTCCGGCGTCGTTGCGGCCAACAGCCGGGCTCGCGCCCACCGCTTCACCGCTTCCCGCAACCACAGCTGAGCGATCCCGTCAAACCGGATCGCGCCGTGCTGCTCAGAATCAGGATCGGCGTTCGGAAGCTCCTCAAACCGCCACGCGTCCAACTCCCACAACGCCTCCCAGCCCCGCGGCGCCCGGCCACCCGCCACCACGCCGAGCGACTCGATGCTCACGTGATCAGATCCCGAACGCGATCCAGGACGCCGCGCTCCTCCAGCGCCCGGCGGAGATCCTCGGCCGTCGGATGCGCGTAGACCAGCGTCGAGGACGGCGAGCGATGCGTCAGCACCGCCCCGATCACCTCCAACGCCACCCCATCGCGATACGCCAACGTCGCATACGTGTGCCGGAACATGTGAGGCGTGAAATGAAACCCGACCCGGCGCCGTGTCCGCGCGACCAGCTTGTCCACCGACGCATAGCTCAACGGCCGGCCGACCTTGCCCTCCCACAGGTTCACGAACACATTGTCAGCGTCGAGATCGCCGTACTCCTCGTGCATATAGTCCGCCCACAACCGGATCAACTCGCCCGGCACCGGAACCGACGCCCGCGCCCCGTTCTTCGATCGCGCCCGCGCCGGCGCGTGATCGCGTGGTTCGATCACCACCCGCCGCTCCCACGACACCACATCCTCGTGCCGCAGTGCGAGCGCCTGTCCGATCCGCATCCCCGTGCTCGCCAACAACGCAAACAGAAACCGGTCGCGCAACCGCGCCTGAGCGTCGATCACCGCCGCGACCTGCGCCAACGACAGCGTCCGCGGCAGGCGCTTGACCTCGGCCAGCCGGCCCGCTCGCCCCCGCGGCTTCAGCGGCGCGATCCCGGCCAGGAACGGCTTGTAGCTCCCATACCCACCGCGCGTCGTCGCCACCAGCTCCGCCGCAAGACGATTCCCACTGCGGCCATGAAACTCATAGAACCCCACGACGCTCGTCAGCATCCGATTCACCGTCTTCGTCGACCGCCGCGCCGCCCGCTCGTGCACAACCACGACATTCGCCGCCGGCCGGCGCGCCCACCCCGCGAACTCGCCGAGCGTCGCGACATCCACCGCCTCCCACCGCGTATCGACCTCGGCCAAGAACGTCCAGAACAGCCTCAGGTCCCGGGCGTACGCCTCGACCGTGTTCGGCGACCGCTCGACGCTGGACAACCAACCCACAAACTTCTCAACCTCCGCCACCGGCCGGAGATCCGGCCCGATCACCGTCCACGACTCGACCCCCGAGCTCGGCAGAAACACCCGCCGCGCCTGAAACCCGCCGACGACGTCGCTGACGCCCATGACACGCTCAACTTAGCCAGCGACTCGGACGGAAACACCCGCCTCCATCAGACGTCCCTGACGCGGAAAAACCGCTCGACATAAACGGGGTTTTCGAGCCCTACAACCAATCCTCTCTGCCCCGGGCCGGCTTGCGCTATTCCCGGCGCCGCGGTGGCCTTCGTCTTTTCGAACGGACGGTCGGCTCGCCATGGCCACGCGCCCAAACCATCGCTGAGGGGTATGGAGGGCGGCGCTCGCTCAGGACTTAGCAGAAGGGCATGTCGCACAGATCGCTCGCCGGAGATACCTACGGCGATAATCTCGACTGGCCCGGTGCCGCCGTCGAAACCAGATCCACATGAGGCTGCTAAAGCCGGCGGTGAAGATCCCACGCCTTTGGCTGCCGCCGCGCGTCGCATCATCGACGACGTCATGGAGGGGAGGAGTCCTCAGCCAGAGGCGCTCGTGACGGTCTTGCCTCGGCTTCGCCGTCAGATCGGCCGAGCATTCCCCGATCTCAATCCCGACGACGAGGATGTCCCGGACGGTGTGGAACTTCGGTAGCGGTCCGGGTGTGATGTGACTACGCTGCGGCGACCATAGCGGTCTCGTCGGACGGGGCGTGGTGGGGCTGGGGAAGGGTAACTTCGCGCTCGACGCGGGCGGCGAGCTTCGCGAGGTCCTGGTACCCGATGATGCGTCGGAACTGCTGCTCGGCTTCGAGCATCCCGGCCGCGGTCCAGCGCAGGCACATCTCGCCGTTCTGCCAGTACTTCACGTTCCGCGAGGTGCGGCGTACGCACTCGATCATCGACTCGCACGGGTTCGTCGACGCGAGCGTCTTGTGCAGCGAGCCTGTGACGCCCAGCCGGGTGACGGTCAGCGTCTCGGCCATCCCCTCGCGCAGCGACGCGGCCGCGCCGGGGTGCGAGCGCTCGAGCTCGCCGGCGAGGGTGGTGAGCTGCTCGAGTGCCCGTTCGTGGTCGGTTTCCGCCCACGCCCGTCGCAGCCGGCGCTTGACCAGATCGCGGTCGCGGTCGGCGAGGTGGTCGAGCACGTTGCGCTCCTTGTGGATCTGGCAGCGCTGGACCGGGGTGCGCGTCCCGAGCACGTCGTTGACCGCGGCTCGCAGCGCCTTGGAGCCGTCGATCACGACCAGCACGCCCTGTTCGACGTCCAGGCCGCGATGCACGAGGTTGGACAGCAGCTCGCTGGTGACGGTCTTGTTCTCCGTCGAGCCTTCCCACAAGCCGAGCGGGATCTTCACTCCGTCGGTCGTGATCCCGAGCGCCACCACGCACGTGTGGTCCTTCAGCCCGACGCCGTCGATCATCAGCACCGCCAGGCGCACGTCAGCGAGCGAGCGGGCCATCAACTCCAGCAACGCCCCCTTCGTGCGCGCCACGAACGTGCGGGACACCGCCGACTTCGACGTCGACCGCGAGCTCTGCTCGACCTGCTCGCCGACCGGCTCCTGCACGCGCCGGTACCGGCGCGTCGAGACACCGGCGAGCATCCGCTCCAGCACGACCCGCGAGAGCTGATCACGCGCGGCGAAGTGCTCATAGGTCCGCAGCGGCAGCTCCCTGTCCTCGTCTTTGGAGCGCATCCGCGGTCGGGTCAATGGCACCCGCCGGCCACCGAGCGTGACTGCTCCGTCGTCGCTGCCGTGCCGGTACGCAGTCCGATCCGGATCATGCTTGCCGCGCGGGCCGCACACCTCGTCGACCTCCTCGGCCATCAGCTCGTCCAGCACTCCGAGCCCGACGCCAACGCTCAGTGCGAGCAGCCCCTCCTTCGCTGCCCCTACCAGCTGCCCGAGCGCCTCCTGGATCCGTGGCGGGAGCGGCTCCTCGACAGCCTCGACGGGCACAACGACCTTCGCGGGCGATACGGTCTGCATGGCGGTTCTCCTGTCTTCGTGCCGGAGCGCCAACCCCGGCGGAATGGACTTGAATCGCCCTACACGCTGCCAACAGCAGCGGACGAGGGCGGGAGGACCGCCACCTCAAGTTCTACGCCGCGCGGGACAACCTCCCGACGACGTCGCCCAAGACACAATCGCTCAACTGATCAAGCGGCCGCCCAAGCGCGAGGTCAAGAATCCATGGGGATATCTATCCAGATCGGCGAGCAATGCCGCGCGTGACTCGCTTCGAGCGCTTCGGCGGCGCCAGGAGACCACCCTTGACGCACTGCCTGAACAGTCCTTAACGGCTCTTGACGACGCCATCGCCGGATTCATTGATCGCCATGCGACTCATGAGCGCGTCGTGGCCGCGCTACGAATCGGCATCGATATGGGAGACAGCCTGACCGTTCGGATCATCACGGTCTGGCTGGACCTCGCCGATGAACTCGGTAAGGCGCCATCGACCAGAGAAGTAGCGGTTCGAGCTCACGTGAGCCATACTCGCGTCGCGCAAGCGCTCAGGCAATTCCGGACCCTGCTCAGAGAAGACCCGTGACGAGCATGCTGCCCTATCGCGGAGCCCCTTGGAAGAGAGCCCTATTCTGCCTGCAACAAGGGGACTTTTGGTAAGCGTTCAGTCGTCGGGGCCTTGGGCAAGGGTTCCTTGTTGGTGCAGCGAATCTTGCAGTTATGGACCGTGTTGAGGCGGAGGCGATCTATGACGCGGGGCGCGAGGCTTGTGTTGAGTTCATTCTTGATCTCGCGGGCCGCTTTGCGCAGCACGAGGATCGCCTGAGGCGGCTGGAGGAGCAGATTCGCCAGGATTCGCGTACGAGCTCGAAGCCGCCGTCGCAGGATCCGCCGAAATCACGTCAGCAGCGGCGGGCGGAGGCGCGCGAGAAGGCCAAGGAGCTCGCGCGGCGGGAGGGTGAGCGGCGCAAAGCTGGTGGGCAGCCTGGGCATCTGGGGGCTGGTCGTGAGCTCAAGCCGTCTGATCAGGTGGATGAGATCGTCGATCACTTCCCGGATGCGTGTGGCGGGTGCGGCGCTCAGTTCGCGGCCGAGCAGCAGCGGCCGGGTGGGCGGTTCGGCCGCCATCAGGTCGCTGAGTTGCCGCCGATCAGCGTGATCTTGACCGAGCATCGCACCCACCAGTTGCGTTGCCGGCATTGCCGCGCTCGGACCAGCGCCTGCCTGCCGGCGGAGATCGGCGGCTCGCCGTTCGGGTTGCGGTTGCAGGCGGCGCTGGTGGCATTGACCGCCGCGTATCGTGTCTCGCGGCGTGGGATCGCGGAGATCGGGCGTGATCTGTTCGGCGTCACGCTCTCGACCGGCGCGGCTGACGCGATCTGCCAGCGCGCGTCTGAGGCGCTCGCGGGCCCGTACCTGCGCTTGCAGGACTGGGTGCTGGACCAGCCGTCGGTGCATGTCGATGAGACCGGTTGGCGGACCAGCGGCGACGGGCGCGCGCTGTGGGGGGCGAGCACCCCGGAAGCGGTGTTCTTGCAGATCGCCGAGCATTGCAACCGTGAGGTGTTCGACGCGTTGATCGGCACCGCGTTTCCGGGGATCGTGATCTCCGATCGTTGGAACGGCTATAACCATCTCGACCCCCACCAGCGGCAAGCGTGCTGGTCTCACCTCCAGCGCGACTTCCGCAAACATGCCGACGGGCTCGCGCAGCAAAAGACCTTCGGTGAGCAGGGCGTCGCTCTCACCAAGCAGGTGTTCGCCGCGTGGCGCGCCTACCAGCACGACCATCACGACCGCGCCCGACTGCAGGCCGAGATCGCGCCGATCCAGACCGAACTCCGCGAGTTGCTCGAGGACGCCAGCTCAAAGAAGGCGCGCAATCGCTGGCACCGCGGGTTCGCGAACAACCTGCTGAAGATCTGGCCCGCCCTCTGGACGTTCACCCTGATCGACGGCATCGAGCCGACGAACAACCCAGCCGAACGGGCGCTCCGCGCACCCGTGATCCACCGCAAAGTGTCGCTCGGGACCCAAAGCGACGACGGCGAACGATTCGCTGAACGGGCGCTTTCCGCCGCTGGCACATGCCGACTACAACGCCGCTCGCTGTTCACCTACCTCAGCGAACTGATCGCCGCTCACAACCGCGGCGACCCATTCCCCGCGCTCACGTGCTGAGCCTCAGGGACTGAACGCTTACCAAATTAGCTTGATTAGCAGGGAAAATTGGTTGTAACTATTCAGGTTCGGCCTCGGCGGGGCGCGCGGTGTTCTCGGGCCGTCAGGCTGCTGGGGGTA
>JBELAG010000258.1:0-13810 GCA_049509055.1 Solirubrobacteraceae bacterium | reverse complement strand
CGCTGAGCGCTGCGCTCCGCAAACCTTTGGTGGCCCCGGGTTCCAGCTGCCTGCGGGCATTCTCAGCCAGATTGCCTGCGCCGCCTTGTTCACCATCGCAGAGAACGACCTTCAAACCGGAACGTCGACGCTCGCGGCGCGACTGTCACGAGCCTACTCGTCCTGGGAGTTCCCGAGCCGCGCGCAAAGGCCCTCGCGGGTAAACAGTCGTGACCCGCACCATGAGAACTGCGCTGCCGGCGCAATCCGGGGTAGCGGCCCCGGCCAGTTCGAAGGTCGTGAACCAGCAGGTGCGGCCGGTCGCGATGCGGGGCCGACGCGAAGCGACGTGGAGCCAGGGCGTTGCCCCTTGCCCGCCATCGACCATGCTGCTCCCGTCGGCACCGGTACGCTCGCGACTGAGATGGCGACTTATGTGCAGGTGGTTTGTGAACGTGCCGTGGTTGCTGGGGATTGACGTCGTTCGCATGTGATCGACGTGGGCGATCGGCCGGCTCGGTTGACCACGTTGACGCGCTACGAAAGAAACGAACAACGGCACTGGGACGCCCCCGAGCGCTGCGCAGTCGGAATCCCTGTGACCGCTCTGGGGTGCGAGGCCGATGAGCAACGAGTAGCACCGGGCCACGGCCGCCGCTGGGGTGCGCGCGAGGGGAGACCGCTTCGCTCTCGCTATCGATCTCGCTTCGCTCGATGAGGTTGACGCGACGCGCGCTGCCGCCCCGGTCACGTCCTTCATGTCGATAACACCCCCAGATAACGGTCGCGCCAAGCTCTCAAGACGCCCGTTCGTTCACGTCATTCACGGTCCCGACGCACCTGCACATAAGTCGCCATCGCGATCGTCGGCCGAGCGCGCCGTTCTCGCGTGCCGACCGCATGTTCGACGCCGGTCACGGCCGTCAGGCTACAGACTGCCCGGCGCGAAGCGCGAGCCGAGTCTTGCGCTCGCGCGCGGTGCGCTGATCCTCGTAGGATCTCGGCCATGCCCCCCGCCCCCGCCTTCGCGGCGAAGCTCAACGAGCAGATCGCCAACGAGTTCGCCGCCCATCAGCAGTACGTCGCTTGCGCTGTCTACTACGACTCTGAGGCGCTGCCGCAGCTGGCCGGCTTCTTCTACCGTCAGGCACTGGAGGAGCGCGACCACGCGATGATGATGGTCCAGTTCCTGCTCGATACCGACGGCGAGGTCACGATCCCCAGTGTTGAGGCGCCCCGCACGAGGTTCGAGGATGCGTTAGGCCCAATCGCGCTGGCGCTCGAGCAAGAGCGGCGCGTGTCTGAGCAGATCAACGCTCTCGCGGCCACCGCCCGCGAGGAGGGCGACTACACCTCAGAGCAGTTCATGCAGTGGTTCATCCGCGAGCAGACCGAGGAGGTGGCAACGATGAGCAACCTGCTCCGGGTCGCCGAGCGCGCGCGCTCGGACCAAGCCGATATCGAGAACTTCGTAGCGCGTGAGCACCAGAGCCCAGCTGGGCAAGATCCCACCGCTCCACGCGCCGCCGGGTCACGGTAACGCTCGCCGCCAAACGGACGCTTCCGGGCCGAGCAGGGCAGCTGGCACAGAGGGCAAGCGTCCTTCTGGTCGCCAAGACCGAGCATCTCGATCTCGCCACCGGATAGGCGCCCTCGATCATCTGGACTTGCCGAGGCGATGCAGCAACGCAATCACGCGGGTCGGCGGGATCGCACGATTGCTCCCCGTCGGAACCGATCACGCCGATGTGGGTGCCGGCGCTCCGGGTCGAGCGAAGTGGAAGCGAACGCTTGGGCGATGAAGCGCTTGCTCGAGCCCCTCTCTCAAGCCAGTGCAGTTAGCTTTCGCACGATTCGCGTTGGTCCCAACGTCCAGCAAGCGCCGGATCGCCTCGACGCCCACCCACCACCAGGTCGGTGGTTGAGGGGCTGGTCCGGGGCCGGCTGCGATCGCGGTCGGCCCGCAGCGACCGATTGGCCGCGGAGGTTGTCCGTGTAGCCGGGGTGGGTGCGAATGTTCAGCGAGCACCGTAGGTGAGACCGGACCTCTCGATCGCCACGCCCGCCCCCGCAGCTCAGGTCGCGTCCTGTGGTGGATGGTCAGTGAGAGGTCGAGCCTGGTCTAGGCGCGACAGGGGGGCGCCGTGGTTGGCGGCGGGTGTATGATGGTAGTTGAGTTCGCCTCTGGTCCCTCGGCGAATAACACTGTTCCGGCTCCAGCCTTCGGCCGGTTGATGTGTCGTCCTGTGACGGTCTACGCGTTGCTGCCGCGGTCAGGAGGCGGGTTGTGCATGGTCGGTGTGAACCACCCGTGCGTTGGTGGGTGCCTTATTGTCGACCGGCCGGTTTGTCTGAGACGGCGCTCAGGCGTCCACGGTCATGCCGGTGTTGATGGGTTGGGGCGCCCGTGGGTCTCGCTCGGGGGGTGGGCTGATGGATGATCAGCGGCGGGGCTTGCTGGATGGTGCGGAGAGCCTGGTGGGTGAGTTGGACTTGGAGGTCGTGATCGACCGGTTGTTGGCGTCCGCGCGGGAGCTGACCGGCGCGCGGTACGCGGCGCTGGGAGTCCTCAATGGTGCCAGGACCGAGCTTGAGCGGTTCATCACGGCGGGCGTTGCTGACGATGCGCGTGCGCGCATTGGCGAGCTGCCGCTCGGCCGCGGTGTGTTGGGCGAGCTGATCGTTGATCCGGTGCCGTTGCGTCTGGCCGATGTGGGTGATCATCCGCGGTCATACGGCTTTCCGCTGGGGCATCCGGTGATGCGGTCGTTCTTGGGCGTGCCGATCCTGGTGGGTGGGGTGTTGTTCGGGAGCTTGTATCTGACTGAGAAGGCAGGGGGCGTCCGGTTCACCAACGCCGATGAGCATTCAGTGGTGACGCTCGCGCGGTTTGCGGGTGTCGCGATCGATCACGCGCGCCGCTACGCGGGTGCCGCGGCGCGCCGCGACGAGCTCGCCCGCCGGGTGGCGGCGTTTGAGGCCACGGCGCAGATCACGCGCGCGGTGGCCGGCGCGACCGATATCGAGGTGATCCTCGGGCTGGTCGCCAAGCGCGGACGGGCGTTGGTCTCGGCCCAGGCGGTGGTGATCGAGCTCGTCGACGGCGACGAGCTGGTCGTCGCCGCGGCGGCCGGGGCGTTGCCCGCGGACGTGGTCGGCGCGCGGATCGCGGTGGCTGACACGGTTGCCGGCGCGGCGCTGCGCACACGCACCACGCAGCGGCTTGAGGTTGAGCTCAACCGCGCGCGCTTTGAGCAGCACGATGTTGGTCGGCTGGGGGTCAGCGCCGATGCGGGCCTGGTCGTTCCGCTGATCTTTCGCGATCAGACCTACGGCGTGGTGATCGCGGTGGAGCGGTTGCGCGACGGGCCTGCGTTCAGCGCCGAGGATCAGCGGCTGTTGGAGGCGTTCGCGACCAGCGCCGCGACCGCGGTCGCGACCGCTCAGATCGCGGTCGCTGAGCTTGCCCGCCAGCGGCTGGCGGCCACCGAGGACGAGCGCCGGCGCTGGGCGCGAGAGCTGCACGACGAAACGCTGCAGAGCCTCGCCGGACTGCGAATCGGCCTGTCAGCGGCTCACCGCACGGGAGGCCCAGAGGCTCTGCACGATGCCGTCGGCGAGGCGATCGTCGCCCTGGACGAGGGAATCCATAATCTCCGCACGCTGGTCAGCGATCTGCGGCCTGGGGCGTTGGATGACCTGGGTCTGGAGGCGGCCGTCCACGCGCTGTGTGATCGCGCGGGCCGCCACGGTCTTGAGATCGACTGCGCGCTTGACCTGGCCTACGAACACGGTCGCGCGCCATCCCGGCCGACCGCCGAGCTTGAGAGCGCGATCTACCGCATCAGCCAGGAGGCGCTGACCAACGCCCACAAGCACGGCCATGCCCAGCGGGTCGTGGTCGAGATCGCCGAGAGCCAGACCACGATCGAGCTGACCGTCCGCGATGACGGAGCCGGATTTGATCCCACCAGCAGCACCGCCGGATTCGGGCTGCTGGGGATGCGCGAGCGCGTCGCACTGCTCGGTGGAACGGTGCGCCTGCAGTCCGTGGTCGGTGAGGGCACATGCGTCACCGCGCGCTTCCCGGCCCGGCGCCGTCCGCCCAGCACCGCGGGCGCCCCTTCGGTTCCGGTCCTTGCGACTGGGAGGTCCTGACCGTTGGGGCAAAGGCTCCTGTGCTGATGTCCGGCTCGATCGGGTTTCACCGGCGGTCAGGCAGCGGCGCTCGGCAGTCGTGAAGGCCGGTCCCGATCCAACGGCTCGCGCGAGATCAACCCGACCTACAGGTTGCGGAACTGTTGGCGATCTGGTGTTGAGCGCCGTTGAGTTTGGGCATGAGCCGGGGTGCTCGTGCCGGTCATCGTGGTGATGAGGCTGGCGGTGGTGGCAGGCTTCGTGCGTTCGTAGACGCGCGAGAGCCCTCCCGTCTGGCTTGGCGGTCGTCGGGAGGGCTCTCTTGGATGCCGGAGGTGGCACCCGATGTTGATCGTATGCACAGAGCAGGCGCAGATGGAGGCTGAGCTGGTCGGCGGGCTTCTGGGTTGTCCGTCGTGTCGGGCGGTGTTGGGGCCGTGGGGGCACGCGCGGGAGCGGGTGCTGCGCTGCTTGGCGGGGGATCGGTGGTTGCGGCCGCGGCGGGCGCGGTGCAGGAGCTGCGCGAGCACGCATGTGCTGCTGCCGGATATGGCGTTGTTGCGGCGCCGGGACGAGGCGTCGGTGATCGGCGCGGCGATCGAGGCGAACCTCGCCGGTGAGGGGCACCGGCCGATCGCGGCCCGGTTGGGTGTGCACGCAGACACGGTGCGTGGCTGGCTGCGCCGGTTCGCCCGGCGGGCTGAGCGGATCCGGGCGCATTTCACGCGATGCGCGGTCGCGCTTGATCCAGAGATCGGGCCAGTGATGCCCGCGGGGAGCGGCGTGGCGGACGCGTTGGAGGCGATCGCGGTCGCTGCGAGGGCATGGGTGTTGCGGTTCGGTTCGGGTGTTCCCTCTTGGCGGCGGTGCGGTGAGCTGAGACGGTCCCGCGCTCGTGAACGAGAGCGTTGGAGGCCGCATGAATGAAGACCGTCGCCGGGAGATCGGGCTGTTCCGGTACGCACTGATCCGCGACGCCGCCGATCCCGGCCTGTCGAAGGCCGAGCGCGGCCGGCTGGTCCGCGCGGTGTGTGAGGGTGAGCATCTCGGCCCGGACGGCCGGCTGGTCCGAGTCACGCGCGGAACGGTTGACCGCTGGATCCGGTCCTATCGTCATGGCGGGTTCCAGGCGCTCGTTCCCCAGCCGCGGGTTGTCGTGCTGCGCACGCCGGCCGAGATGCTGGAGCTGGCGTTTCAGTTGAAGCGCGAGCGGCCGGAGCGGACGGCGGCGCAGGTCCACGAGATCATGCTCACGACCGCTGGCGAGGACCGTGACCGTGTGCCGGGGTTGCGCACGGTGCAGACGCACCTCGCCCGCCAGGGGCTGAACGTCCGCGCCGATGGCAGAGCGCCGGGGAAGGTCTATGGCCGGTTCCAAGCCGCCGCGCGGAATGACCTGTGGACCGGGGACGGTCTCCACGGTCCCAAGCTCGCCGACAGCGCTGCCCGGGCGGTGCTGGTGGCGTTCATCGATGATCACTCACGACTGTTGGTCGGGTGGCGGTGGGGCACCGGCGAGGACGTGTTCCGCCTGGAAGCGGCGCTCCGATCCGGGTTGATGTCCCGTGGCGTTCCGGCCGGGATTCTGGTTGATCGCGGCTCCGCGTTCGTGTCCTCGCAGCTGTTGCGGGCGTGCGCCGTTCTGGGCGTCCGGCTGATTCACGCCAGCCCGCGGGCGGCCACCACGAAAGGCAAGATTGAGCGCTTTTTCAGGACCGTGCGGGATCAGTTCCTGGTCGAGATCGATGACGGCGTCGAGCTTGCCGAGCTCAACCGGCTGTTCTCCGCGTGGCTTGAGGTCGTCTATCACCGTCGTGTTCACTCAGAGACGAAGGAGACGCCGCTGGCCCGGTTCGACTCCGCCGGCGTGCCCCGGTTGCCGACCCCGGCGCTGCTGCGGGAAGCGTTCCTGTGGTCGACCGAGCGGACGGTCACGAAGACCGCGACGGTGTCGCTGCACGGCAACCAGTATGAGGTGGACCCGGCGTTGGTGGGCCGCAAGGCCGAGCTGGTGTTCGACCCGTTCGATCTCACCCGGATCGAGGTCCGCTACCAGCATCGGCCGTTCGGACTCGCGACGCCGCTTCAGATCGGCCGCCACACCCATCCGCAAGCGAAACGCGAGCTGCCGCCGCCACCGACGGGCACCGGGATCGACTACCTGAAGTTGCTCGCCGAGCAGCGCGACGCCGAGCTCGGCGGGCACCCGATCGACTTCGCGAGCCTCGCCAACAACGACGGCGACGGCGACGGCGACGGCGACGGCGACGGCGACGGCGACGGCGACGGCGACGGCGACGGCGACGGCGACGGCGACGGCGACGGCGACGGCGACGGCGACGGCGAGGATCGTGACACCAACCAGCAGGACGAGGAGGAACAGTGAGTATCGACAGGTTGCGCAGCCACTATGGGTTCTCGAGAATGCCGTTCGGGAAGGACCTCGCGCCGGGGATGCTGCACGCCCACGGCGCGCACGCCGAGGCGGTCGCCCGTATGTCGTGGTGTATCTCAGAGCAGGCGATCGGCGTGATCTCGGGCGAGTGTGGCGCGGGGAAGACCGTCGCTGCCCGCGCGGCGGTCGCCGGCCTTGACGCGTCCCGGCACACCGTCCTTTACCTCGGCACCCCGGGGGTGGGGTTGCGTGGGATCTACGGGCTGATCATCACCACCCTCGGCGCCACCCCGCGGTTTCATCACGCCGCGCTGATCCCCCAAGCCCAGGAGATGCTCGCCGCGGAGAGCGCGGAGCGCGGCAAGCACGTCGTTTTGATCATCGACGAAGCGCACCTCTTGGATGCCGAGTCGCTGGAGGGGATCCGCTGCCTGTCGAACATGGGGATGGACCAGACCGCCCCGTTCTGCCTGCTGCTGCTCGGCCAGCCGACGTTGCGCCGCCGGCTGCGCAACGGGACGTTCACCGCGCTGGATCAGCGGATCGCGGTCCGCTATGCGATCGGCGGCCTGGACCTGAAGGAGACCCAGAGCTATGTGCAGCACCACTTGGCGCTCGCGGGCCGCTCCGACACGCTGTTCAGTGATGACGCGATTGGGCTGATCCACAGCACCTCTCGCGGCCTGCCGCGCCTGATCAACAACCTTGCGGTCGCCGCGTTGATTTCCGCGTTCGCGGCCAAGAAGGCGATCGTTGACGAGAGCTCAGTCCGTGCCGCGGTCGCCGAGATGTCCGCCGAATGACCGAGCGCGTGCTGTCTCTGCTTGACCAGCCCGAGGACCGGCAGCCGGGCGTCGAGCTGACCGTGCCGGTCCCCGACGGCTGGCCGGCACCGCCCGATCCGACGGCATATCACGGGCTGGCGGGCGAGATCGTGAACCGGATCGCGCCGAACACGGAGGCCGATCCGGTCGCGATCCTGTCCCAGCTGCTGGTCGCGTTCGGTGCCGCGACCGGCCGTGGCGCATGGTTCCAGGTCGAAGCGACCCGCCATCACCCCAACCAGTTCCTCGTCCTGATCGGAGAGTCAGCTCGCGCCCGGAAGGGATCGTCATGGGATCACGTGCACCGACTGATCACCGGCGCTGACCCAGCGATCAACGCTCGGATCCTCACCGGTCTGAGCAGCGGCGAGGGACTGATCCACTCAGTCCGCGACCCCGCCGGCCAGGATCCCGGCGCCAGCGACCGGCGGCTGTTGGTGATCGAACCGGAGTTCGTCAGCGTGCTGAAGAACGTCAGCCGCGAGATCTCGACGTTGTCGCCAACGCTGAGATCTGCGTGGGATGGTCGCCCGCTCGCGATCCTGACCCGGACGGCGCCCGCGCGCGCGACCGGCGCGCACATCTCGGTGATCGGTCACATCACCGCCACCGAGCTGCAGCATCACATCAACCCGGTCGAACTTGCCAACGGGCTGCTGAACCGCTTCCTGCTATTGGGCTGCCGCCGGGTGCGGCTGCTGCCCGAAGGTGGCGACCCCGACCCGCTCAAGAACACCGGCCTTGACCGCCGGCTCCACGCCACGCTCAACACCGCCCGGCACGCCGGGCAGATCCGCCTCTCACCCGCAGCCCGGCACGCCTGGGCAGACGCCTACCAACAACTCGCCCAGCCGCAGCCCGGGATCGCCGGCGCGATCGCAGCACGCGCCGAGGCGCACACGATCCGGCTCGCGCTCCTCTACGCGCTGCTTGACAGCGCCCGGGAGATCCAGCCCGCCCACCTGACCGCCGCGCTCGCGCTCTGGAACTACGCGCAACGCTCCGCGACCTGGGCACTGGAGCGCTCCAGCGGCGACCCGCTCGCCCACCAGATCCACGCCGCGCTGACCCACCAGCTGCCCGGCGGGCTGACCCGCACCCAGCTCCGCGATCTGCTGCACCGCAACCCAACCACCGCTCAGCTCGACCACGCGCTCAACTTGCTCGCCGACGACGGCAAGATCACCAGCAGCCGCGTCCTCACCGCCGGGCGCCCCGCCGAGCTCTGGACCGCCGCAGCAGCACCCGGCGCCTGACCGCCACCGCTACGCGTGAGTGGGTCGCATCGGCCGCCCGGCCGCGCTGGCCCGCCAGCACGCCTCGCGGACCCCGACCACCCCTCGCGGCGGCCGATCCCCAGCGAGAGCGAAGCGTTCACAAACACGCGACGCACAACCACCTCCCCCCGAACCCGCCGCCTTCATCGCCGCCGTTCCCCGTCGGCAGCGACAACCCCCTTCCAACGTTTCAACGTTCGAGCGTCAGACCGATCAATCATCACGAACAACAGCGCGACCGTGCCCAAAACGAGCGGCGCTCAACATCTGGCGAGAAGAACAGCCGAGAGCTGATAGTGAGTGTGAGCGGCGTGTGACCGTCGTGGCGGCCGATCAACGTCAGACGATCACCACCACTGGTCTGCGCGTCTTCGCGCGCGGCGATGTCGGTTCACACAACCCTCAAAGCGCCGATCGTCGCTCTCCGGCGAGCGGCCGTCATGGAACGTTGTGATGACCTTGAAGAATCCGGCGGTGCCGGGGTCTGCGGCCGAGCGTGGAGCGGTACCCAGAAGTTGTGGATGCGGGTGACCGAGACGGCGGCGTACGTTCCCGGTTGATCAACACCGACCGCCGTCAGGCGGGGAACAGGGGGCGCGTCACGACGAACGGCATGCAATGGCGATCCGCGATCAGCCGCGCGTGCTCGGAGCAGCGACCCCAGTTATCTGATATGTTGTTTGTAACGATCGTGCGCGGCTCGTCGGCGGTCGTGCGCTCGCTAGTGTCTTCTTGACCTCTCTGCCCGCGACCGCTCTCCCCGAGAGGCTCGTGAGGAACTGTCAGTGAATACTGTGAGCGCAGCACCTGCATCTGGGCTGCGGCCGCCTCTGTTGCGCGACCGGCCGTCAGTCTCCGCGCCGCGGTTCTCGGTTGGACATGTGCCTGCTCGTCCGTCGACCGCACCGCTCTGCGTCGCGATGCTTGCTCCGCCGTGGATCTCTGTGCCCCCGCCCGGCTACGGGGGCGTGGAGTCGGTGGTCAGCGCGCTCACCGAGGCGCTCGTTCGGCGAGGGCACGCGGTGACGCTGTTCTGCGCTCCGGGCTCGGTGTCAAGCGCGAAGGTCGTGACGCTGCTCGATAAGTCCCACGCCGACGAGATCGAGCGTTCGCTGTATGAAGCCGACCACGTCGCGCGGGCGTTCTCCGCGATCGATCTCGCCGGGGATGACCACCGGTTTGACGTTGTGCACGACCACTGCGGGTTCACCGCGCTCGCGATGGCGGACCGCCTCGACACGCCGTTGGTGCACACGCTGCACGGCCCGTTCACCGCCAGCACAGCCGCGTTCTACGCCCACCACGGCCATAAGGCGACGTTGGTGGGCATCAGCCGCGCGCAGCTGGCATCGGCCCCGCCCGGGCTGGGCCCGGTTCGCTCGGTCCCGAACCCCATCGACCTGCGGGCGTGGCCGTTGCACGAGCACAAGGACGACTATCTGCTGTGGGTCGGGAGGATGACGCCCGAGAAGGGACCCCACCGCGCGATCGCCGCCGCGCACGCCACGGGCGTGCCGCTCGTCCTGGCGGGCGTGATCCAGCCCGGCCAGCAGGCGTTCTTTGACCGAGAAGTCGCGCCCCACATCGACGGCGACCGCGTCCGGTTCGTCGGCGAGGTCGGGGGATCGGTCAAACGCTCACTGTTCGCGCACGCCCGCGGACTGCTGATGCCGATCCGCTGGGAGGAGCCGTTCGGAATGGTGATGATCGAGGCGCTCGCCAGCGGGACACCGGTGATCGCGTTCGCGGAGGGAGCGGCTCGCGAGCTCATCGTCGACGGCCACACCGGGTTTCTCGTCGACGACGAGCGGGCGATGGCCGCCGCGGTGAACCGGCTACCGGGCATCGCGCCGCGCGACTGCCGAGCCTGGGTGGCCGAGCACTGCGACGTCGACGCCGTCGCCGCCGCCTACGAGCGCACCTATCGCTCGGTCGCGCGCCAGGCTGGCGCGAGCGTCACGCGCGCGTTGCTGCGCGCACCCTGACCCGGCTGGACACCAGCAACGGACCCACGCACCGGCAGACCCGAGTACGGGCTCTCCTCGTAGCACACCAGCTGTTTGTCTCGCGTCGGGCGCTGCTCGCTGGCCCACCCGCCTTACTCACTTGCCGATCTCGTGGACAGCGTCACTCAGTTCCTCCCAACCCCCAGCGCCGGTCCGACGGCTGAGCAGCACCATGCGCGATCATCCGCCGCTGCCTCATCAGCCAGGCGGTGGCTGATGGCAGCACCGGCCGCGGTCCGGTCGACCGTGCACACGACAATCTCGTCCTGCGCACCGGGTACACCAGGGACGCGGACGCGCTCCTCCTTGCTCGATGTGATGTCGTCGTCGCGGTAGGTGGAGCGTGCGACGGTGATGACGCTGCAGTCGGACGCGCGTGCGGAGCCTCGCGGCCGCCGAGGGGGCCGACCGTGCTCCCGCGGCCCGGCTGCCGGATGTGCCCGGTCGCCTGCCTCATCAGCGGTGGCTGACGCCGATCTTGTGCAAATTCTCGAGGGCGCCCGCCGACCCAGCAGGGTGTCCTACCGTCTATCGCTCAGCCGAGACCGAGCGAGGAGCGATGATGGCGAGCGCGACCGATTTGCGGGACGAGATCATCTCCAGGTCTCGAACCGGCGCCGGCCTCCGGGAGCTTGAGGAAACCGTCATCGAGCCCGCGACGCTCGACGAGGACGACAAGGCCGCCCTGTGGCTGCTGGCGTGGTCGTTGCCGGCCGCGAAGCAGTCCCCCGCAACACGCGCACCCTGATGACTGCCCGGGGCGAGGTGCCGTGCTCGCTCAGCCTTGGTACTGCGACGCGATCGCCGCCGTTCGTCCGCGAGTGCCCTTTTACAGCGCCGCCTGCGTGCCTCCAGCCACCATTCCAGCAAGCATCTGTCCAGCTGGTGAGAGGGACCGGATTCGCAAATGACCTGGGCGACCTCGGCCACCGATCCGTTGCGCGAAACGGAGGCGTCCGCGTAGCCAGCGGCGTGATCGGTCTCGACGGGGAGCAGTCGCGCGGCGATGCCGGTCGCCGTGATCGCTTCGCCACGAAAGGCATCGTCCGCTCGAGAGCCCGGTGCACGACTCGCTCGGCGACTTACGAGCAGCCTCGATCGGGACCGGGTCGGTGCCGCTGCGACGCTCGATCGCGACCAGGCGTGCATAGGTAAAGCTGGGTTCTGCCCGGCTTCTCGCCAGCCTCGCAATCGGCGACGAGCAGTTAGGTTGTCGACAACCTAACTGCTCTTGTGTTGTGCGTCCGGTTATGTGATGCGCGCGGGTGGGGGCTTGGAGGCGGTGCCCGGAGCGCGGCGGGTGGCCAACATAATCAGAGCCTGTCGAGGAACGCTAGGAGCGTGTCTGGTGGTCGGTATCTGGCTGGTTGGGCGCCGAGGGGAGCGGTTCGCGCGATCGCTTGTTCTTTGAGTGCCGGGTCGGCGTGTTCGTAGATGTGGGTGAACTCAAACGCCCTGCGTTGCTCGAGGTCGAGCTGCCTGCCCTCCCCCAGCGCCCGCTCAGCCGCCTCGCCACCTGCCTCGCGATTCGCGGCGACCAGCGCCTCGCCTGCCCCTTCCCTCCCCGCCGCCCCGGCGGCCACGGCCATGACGCGCTGCTCAAGCTCGCGGATCTCCCGGGAGGTGACTCGCCCGCCGGCCAGCAGCAGCAGATCGCCGCCCTTCGGGCACTCCATCCACGCCAGCAGGCGCGACGCCTGCTCGGCCGACAGCCGGCCGGCTGCGGCCTCGAACACGAGCGCGCGGGCGCGAGCCAGGGTGACCGTCGGACCCTGTTCGCGCAGCTGCTCGAGCACGACATCCCGCACCTCTACAAACCGATCCTCGAGTACCTCGGCGTCGTGGCCGGGGCGGCGCAGGCGGCTGCCGGCGCCGGGCCCGAAGTCGTGCTCCTGGGCGAGCGCGTCCCACACCTCGCGCAACCTGCTGGGGTCAAGGTCATGGTCTTTGGCCTGCCGGGTCTCCTTGGCCAGCACGGCCAGCGCGCCGCCGTGCAGCCGCACGCCGAGCTCGTGCTCGACACGGGCGCGCGCGTCGGCGACCTCTCGCGAGCGCGGTGAGAACAGCTCACACAGCGCGTCGGGCACGCCATCCACCTCGAAGTAACGCCCGCGGTCGCCGGTCCCCGAGCGGACAGCCCAGCCGGTCCGCACGAGCGCGTCAGCGACCTGGGCGCGGAACAGTGCGCCGCCCTCCAGGGCGGCGTCGTGGCGAAACCATTCCCACGAGTCCGCCGCCACCAGCTTCCCGTCGGTGCGCGTCACCCCGATCACAAGGTTGTGGACGTGCAGCTGCGGCGCTGGCGCGCGATCCCCCCGTGCCCGCCGCGCCGTCACGTGCAGCGACGAGGCGACCGCCGCCCCCGCAGCGGGCTCGCGAACCCGCACCCCGTCCTTGCCGCGGCGGTGAACGACCGCCTTGTTGCGCGCCATGTACTGCACCGTCCGCTCGGCCGCCTCGAGCAGCGCGTTCTCGATCAGACCCCGGTCCTGGTCGTCGGCCATCGCCCACAGCACCGAGACCGATTTCGGGACCGACAGCGTCATCTCGACATGGGCGACACCGGTGACCTTCTCGATCACAGGCCGCCCCTGCTCGTCGAGGAGCGCCTCGCCGTTGTCGTCGCGGGCCTCGCGCTTGAGCAAACCCGGTCGGCGCAGCTGCTCTCCGGTCTGCACATGCTGGCCCCTGCAACACGGCGATCAGCTGCTCGCGCTCGATCTCCTGACCGCGCCGCACTCCGAATCGCGCCAGAGCATCCTCCGGACCCAGCCATAGCGACGATCCCGGTTGCTGCGCGACGCGCTCGGTTTGCTCGGCCTCCAGCTGGTAGTCGGCCCGCGCGAACGACTGCGGCGCTGCCGCGGGCTCGAGCCGGTAGTCGCCCGCCCGCGCCGCGTCGGCGCGGTTACCGACTTCGACTACGACCTTCGACAGCGTCAGCACAGCGGCTTCGGCAGTTCGGCGCAGAATGAACTCATGGTGCCAGCGTGGCACGGCACCCGGACGGAGTCCGTCTAGTCTGGTGCGACTGAGCGAAGCGAGGGAGCCGAGTCCTGGCTGCTCGCCTTGTTGCCGCTCAGGCCAGATTGCAGCGTGAGGGGTAGTTTGCAGTCGGACCTTGCAGTTGGACCGGTTGTTTGCAGTTGAAGGCCGGCGGATGCGTCCGGCGGCGGGCGTACCGTGCTGGGC
>JBELAG010000257.1:0-8865 GCA_049509055.1 Solirubrobacteraceae bacterium | reverse complement strand
CCGCGCGCCGTGGGCGTGCAGCCGCTCGCCGAGGCGCTCATAGGCGGGGACGATCGCCTCCAGGTAGCCGCCGATCGTGTGCGCGGTCAGCAGGCCGCTGGGGTGCACGGCGGTCGCCTCGAGGAAGACCGCGGCGGCGCCGCCGCGAGCGCGGGCCTCGTGGTAGGCGACGAGCTCACGGGTCGGCAGGTGATCGTCGACGAGGCTCGTCTGGTGCGATGTCGAGACGACGCGGTTGCGCAGCGTCACCGGGCCGAGGGTCACCGGCGAGAGCAGCGTCGTCAGCGGGCTCATCGCGCCGGGACCGGGGGCTGGGGCGCCCGCGCGCCGGCGGGCGCGGGCGTGTCGGCGGGCGCGGGCGTGTCGGCGGGCGCCGGCTCGCTGTCGGGGATCTCCAGCCGCACGCGCATGACGGCCCGCAGCGTGACGAGCATCAGCACCGCGAGCGCGAGCAGCGGCACCGCGTCGCTCGTCGCCTGCGACAGGATCGCCGCCGCGGGCGCCCCGATCGTCTCGCCGGTCGCCCAGGCGAGGTTGAGCAGCATCGTCGCGACCGCCAGCGCCACCCCCGCGCGCTCGGCCGAGGCGGTCAGCAGGGCGATCGCCGGGATCGTGTACGCGGTCAGCGGCCCGCCGATCGCGACCGCGCTGACGGCGGCCAGCGCGAGCGCCGAGTGCGGCAGCGGCAGCAGCGACAGCAGCACCGCGGTCATCGTCAGGCCGACGATCAGCGGCAGCCGAGAGCCGCGCCGGTCGACCATCCGGCCGATCGGCGACGCCACCCGGGCGCTGAGCAGCGACGCGACCAGGAACGTCGCGCCGATCTCGAGCCCCGAGGCCCCGAACCGCGACAGCCGCAGCGGCAGCAGGGTGCCGGTGGCGCCGACGGTGGCGGCTTCGAGCAGGATCAGCCAGGCGCCGAGCCGCGCCCGCGGGTTGCGCGCCAGCACCCACGGCGACGCGTCGGCGCTGCGCTCGGGGGGCGGGGGCTCGGGGTAGCGCAGCGTCCACGCCGCCAGTCCGAGCGAGACCGCGCCGACGACCGCGAACACCGGCCCGGTGCCCACCGTGACCGCCAGCGTCCCCAGCACCGGGCCGAGCAGCGTGCCGACGATCGCGGCGGCGATCACCGAGCCGAGCATCTCGCCACGGTGCTCGCGGGGGGCGACCGCGATCACCCACGTCAGGCCACCGCCCCAGATGCACCCGCACGCGGCGCCCTGGACGAACCGCAGCGCGTCGAGCGTGACGATCTCGGTGCCGAAGCCGAAGCCGGCGATCGACGCCGCGAACACGATCAGGCCGACGAGTGTCGTGCGACGCACGCCGCCGCGGTTGGCGATCCACAGGCTCAGCAGCGACCCGGGGAGGATCCCGGCGGGATAGGACGCGGCCAGCACCCCGACCGCAGGCTTGGACGCCCCCAGCGCGTGGGCGTAGTGCGGCAGCACCGGGGTGAGGGCGGAGTACATCGCCGACTCGAACAGCAGGAGGTTGCGCACGAGCACGACGACCCGGCGGTGATCGTTCACGATGCCTCCACCAGCGCGGCCGCCAGCCGGCGCAGCCGCGGCCGCAGGTCGCCCGCCTCGCCGGTCGCGAGCTGCTCGATCAGCAGCCCGTCGGCGGCGGCGAGCAGCAGCCCGGCGTCCTCACGCGGGCGGCGCGAGCCGGCGCGCTCCAGCAGCCGGCCGAGCGTCGCGATGTAGACCTCGGTCCAGCGCGCGGCGACCGCGCGCAGCGCCGGCCGGCGAGCCGCCTCCAGCAGCAGCGCGTAGGTGGCCGTCAGCGACGCCCGGCTGCCGGCCAGGCCGATCGGGTCGGTCTCGGTGATCGCCGCGACCGCGGCGTCGAGCGGGTCCGTCCCGCCCGGCCCGCCCGGCCCGCCCGGCCCGCCCGGCCCGCCCGGCCCACCCGGCCCGCCCGGCCCACCCGGCGTGCCCGGCCCACCCGGCCCGCCCGTGCCGCCCGGCCCGCCCGGCGTGCCCGGCCCGCCCGTGCCGTCGCCGGTCCGGTCCAGGAAGGCCAGCAGCCGGGCGGTGTCGCGCTCGGCGGCGAGCTCGAGCGCGGCGGTGAGCAGGTGCTCCTTGGAGTCGAACCAGTACGTCGTGGAGGCGAGCGGCAGCCGCGCGGTCTCGGCGACCCGGCGGTGGGTGACGGCGTCGGGCCCGACCTCGGCGACGATCCGCAGCACGGCCTCGAGCAGGGCCTCGCGCCGCGCGGCGCCACGCGGGCGGGCGAGCGTGTCGGCGCGCACGGCGACCGAGTTGGCATCGGGGGTCGGAAGCGCCATGGGGGGACCGGTACAAACGTACCACGCGCCTTGGTACATATGTACCGATTATGTGCCGATCAGGCCGCCGCGGGCACAGACGTTGTGCGAGTTAAGGCTGCTATACCGCCTTAACTCGCACCACCCCCCGTTGAGGACGGAAACTGACCGCAATCGCCCCTAGCGTCGCCGGCACCCAAACCCCAAGGGAGGAGCAGGCCCATGGACTACAAGCTCGAGCTGGTCGCGGTGCCCGTCAGCGACGTCGACCGTGCCAAGACGTTCTACACCGAGCGGGTCGGCTTCCACGCCGACCACGACCACACCGTCAGCGACGAGATCCGCTTCGTTCAGCTCACCCCGCCGGGGTCGGCGTGCTCGATCGCGGTGGGCCGCGGCATCCTCGACACCGAGCCGGGGAGCGTCGCCGGTCTGCAGCTCGTCGTCGCGAGCATCGAGGAGGCGCGCTCCGAGCTGCGGAGCCGCGGCGTCGAGGTCTCCGAGGTGCAGCGCTTCCCGTGGGGCGCATTCGTGTTCTTCAGCGATCCCGACGGCAACCGCTGGTCGGTCCAGGAGCTGCCGCCCCGGGGCTGAGTACCCGCACCCCCACCTGACCGACGCTGTCACCCGCGGGGGGGCGAACGGCTCAGCTCGGGAACGGCTGGGGCAGGATGTGGTCAGGCGGGGTGGGGAACACCACCGGAGCCGAAGCCGGAGCCGGCGCTGGAGCCGGGCGCACGCTGCCGCCCTCGACGTTGAGGCGCGGGAGGAAGCGCTCGAGGCGGCCGGGGAAGCTCCAGTTGCGCGGGCCGATCATCATCATCAATGCGGGCACGAGCACGGCGCGGACGATCAGCGCGTCGAGCGCCACGGCGCCCGCGAGGCCCACCCCGAACAGCTCGATGATCCGCTGCCCGCCGAGGATGAACGAGCCGAACACGAGCACCATGATCAGCGCGGCGGCGGTGATCGTGCGCCCGGTCGCCGCCAGCCCGTGCTCGACCGCGGCGGTGTTGTCACGCCGCCGGTGCCACTCCTCGTACACGCGGCTGATCAGGAAGACCTCATAGTCCATCGACAGCCCGAACAGGATCGGGAACATGAGGACCGGCAGAAAGGCCTCGATCGGCCCCGCCCGGTCGACCCCGATCAGCGAGGCGCCCCAGCCGTTCTGGAACACGGCGGTGACCACGCCGAACGCCGCGCCCGCCGACAGCATGTTCATGACCGCCGCGGTGAGCGGGATCACGAGGCTGCGGAACACGATCATCAGCAACAGGAAGCTGAGCACGACGACGATCGCGACGAACAGCGGCAACTTGCGCGACAGCACGTGGCTGAAGTCGGCGAACACCGCGGTCGTCCCGCCCACGAACACGTGCAGGCCGGTCCCGCGCGTCGCGGCTGGCAGCACCTGGCCGCGGACGTGGCTGAGCAGATCCGACGTCGAGGCGGCCTGCGGCGAGCCGGTCGGGTACACGCTGGCGATCGCCACCGCGGGCCGGCCCGCGCCGGCGGGAATGATCCGCACGGCGGTCGCGCCGGCCACGCCCGGGGTGCGGGCGACGGCCTGCTCGGCGCGCGCGAAGGCGACGGCCTGGGCGTGGCCGTCGACTTGGGCGACGAGCTCGAGCGGACCGTTGTAGCCCGGCCCGAAGCCCCTGGCGAGCAGGTCGTAGGCCTGGCGTGTGGTCGTGCCGGACGGGTCGGTCCCGGCGTCGGCAGAGCCGAGGCGCATCGACAGAAACGGGATCGCCAGCAGGATCATCACGGTGCCCGCGACGGCGGCGAACAGCGCCGGGCGGCGGTTCATCGCCCCCGCCCACCGCGCCCACGCCGCCGACTCGTGCTCCCGCGCGAAGCGCCCGGCGCGGATCGCGCGGCGCTCGCGCCGGCGCGGCACGACCCCGCCGACGAAGCCGAGCAGCGCCGGCAGCAGCGTGATCGAGGCGAGCACGGTGAATCCCACCGTCACCGCGGCCGCGACGGCGACGCCGTACAGGAAGCTGACGCCGAGCGCGAACATGCCGAGCATCGCGATCGCGACGATCATGCCGGCGAACAGGACCGCGCGCCCGGACGTGTCGATCGCCTCGATCACCGCCTCCTCGCGGCTGCCGCCGCGCCGGACCGCCTGGCGGAAGCGGGTGACGATGAACAGCGCGTAGTCGACGCCGACGCCGAGGCCGATCAGCAGCGCGAGCTCGTTGGAGAAGGTGGCGATCTGGATCAGGTGCGAGAGCAGGCCGACCAGCGCGATCCCCGAGCCGAGCGAGACCCCGGCGGTGAGCAGCGGCAGCGCCATCGCAGTCAGCGACCCGAAGACGACGAACAGGACGATCGCCGCCGCGATGAAGCCGAACATCAGGCTGCTGGTCTGGCCGGAGGGGTTGCCGTCCTCGGCGATGTTGCCCTCGGCGGCGAACCGCACGCCGGCTCCCGAGGCCGAGGTGATCGTCTTGTCGAAGCGGCGCGCCTGGGAACCGGACTCGCCGGCGGCGGCGAACGTCACGTCGGCGAACGCGACCCGGCCCGACGGCGCGATCTGGCGCGCGCCCCGGGGCGCGTACGGGGAGCTCACCGTGGCCACGCCGGGGAGGCCCGCGACCCGCGCGAACAGGCGCTCGGCGCGGGCCCGGACGTCCGGGGCGATGACCGCGCCGTGACCGACGGCGATCACCAGCTGGTCGGTCTCGCCCGAGGACTGCGGGGCCGCGCGATCCAGCAGCGCGATCGCGTTGAAGCTGCCGGTGTGGGGCAGATTGAAGTTGTCGGTGTAGGCGCTGCCGACCGCGGAATGGATCCCGTTGAGCGCGATCGCGCCCGCGATCCATAGGATCACGGTGATCGCGCGGTGCCGGAAGCACCAGGTGGCTAGCTTTCTCATCGTGTTCGTCGCACCAGTGGGTCGCATCTGGCCCTATCGGCGCAGCGACCCACTGGGTTGAACATGCCAGAACCAACGTTTTCCCGGCGTCCCGGGTTTCCCGCATCCTGATCCGCAAATGACCCCCGCTCCCCGTTCCGCCCGCGTCAGCGCGGGCATCGTCCTGCACCGCCGGGGAGCCTCCGGCCTGGAGGTACTGCTCGTGCACCCCGGCGGCCCGCTGTGGGCGCGCCGCGACCTCGGCGCCTGGTCGATCCCCAAGGGCGAGTACGCCGACGGGGAGGACCCGCTCGCCGCCGCCCGGCGCGAGTTCGCCGAAGAGCTGGGATCGCCGGCGCCCGCGGGGGAGCCCGTCGAGCTCGGCGAGATCCGCCAGAAGTCGGGCAAGCGCGTGCGGGCCTGGGCGCTGCCCGGCGACCTCGACGCCGGCTCGATCCGCTCCAACCTGTTTGCGATGGAGTGGCCGCCGCGGTCGGGCCGCAGTCAGGAGTTCCCCGAGGTCGACCGCGCCCAGTGGTTCGCCCTGGAGGAGGCGCGCCGCAGGCTCGTGCCCGCTCAGGCCGAGCTGCTGGACAGCCTCGCGGCGCAGGTGGATCGGTGAGCGCGTCGGACGCGATCAGCCCGACCGCGCTCTACACCGGACAGGTGTGGCTTCGCAACGGGCTCTCGCACCCGGCGCTCGGCACCGTGCAGGGGCGGCTGCTGTTCGACGCGCTGCAGCCGGTGATGCGGATCGGCGGGGCGCTCGGCGGGCCGTCGCTGGAGGACTACCTGCTCGCGCGCCATCGGGCGATCGACGCGCTGCTGGAGCGCGCGATCGAGCGCGACGGCGTCACCCAGGTGCTCGAGGTCGCCGCCGGCATGTCCCCGCGGGGATGGCGCTTCGTCAGCCGCTATGGCGATCGCCTCACCTACCTGGAGGGCGATCTGCCCGCGATGGCCGGGCGCAAGCGCCGGGCGCTGGCCGAGATCGGCTCGCTGAGCGCTCATCACCGGGTGCTCGACCTTGACGGGCTGCGCGACGACGGGCGCACCGGACTGCCGGCCGTCGCCGCCGAGCTGGACCCCGGCCGGCCGGCGGCGATCATCACCGAGGGGCTGCTCGGCTACCTCGGTCCCGACGACATGCGCGGCCTGTGGCGCCGGTTCGCGGGCACGCTGGAGCGGTTCCCGTCGGGCCGCTACATCTCCGACCTGCACCTCGGCAGCGCGCAGGACGCCGCGGTCCGCGCTTTCCGCGTCGCGCTGTCGGCGTTCGTGCGCGGACGCGTCTACCTGCATTTCGACACCGCCGCGGAGGCCGAGGCGGAGCTGCTCGCGTGCGGCTTCAGCGGCGCGCGGGTGCTCCCCGCCTGGCAGGTGTGCGATCGGACCGGCGATGACGCCGGGCGTGACCGGGGCGCCGTGCGCGCCCACATCCTCGAGGCATCGACAGGGTGATCGCCGGCGCCCGGGCCGTCCGCGAGCCCACGAGGCGCCGAGACACGCCGGATCGCACCGGCCGGCCCGCGGGTATATAACACTCGTCATCACGCCGGCGACGCGTCATCCATCGCCGCGGCGGCGCCGATCCGCGGCGCGCCGCTTCGAGCGTCCGGTCTCAGGGTTCCTCTTCAGCCGCCGAGGGGGCTGGCTTGCCCTGATCCCGCTGACCGCGCTGGTCATCGCCGGCTTCATCGTCGGGTCGGCGCTCGGCGTGTCGGACGGCTCGACGCCGGCGCCGACCGCGACGACCGCCGCCGCGTCGGTCCCGCGCCCGGCGGGCACGACGTTCGCCGGCGCGGGCTGTGCGTTGCCGCAGGCTGCGATCAGCCAGTCGATGAGCGGGCGCGTGTCGGGCTGCCTGCGCGTCGGAGCGCTGGCGCCCGGGTCCCACACCGTCGTCGTCGTCGAGGCGCCGGGCGCGTCGACGGCCGCCCGGGCCGCTGCCTCCGCGGCGGCGGCGCAGGCCGTCGAGCCGGCCGTCAGCCTGACCCTGTCGCCGGCCTCCGGCGGCCCGGGCGCGGCGGTGACGGTCCGCGGGCGCCTGAGTGCGGGGTTGCGCGGCCGCTCGAGCTACCCCGACTTCTGCTGGGACGGCTGCCGCGACGGGCTGTCGTACGCGGGCGTGCACGTGACCTGGACCTCGGCGCGGACGTTCACCGGCCGGCTCGTCGTGCCGGCCGCGCCGTGGATCGAAGGCGCCCCGCTCAGGGTGGTCCCGCTCGTGTCCGGCACGTACGCGATCGGCGTGCGCTGCCTGGTTCTCGCCACCGGTTGCGCCGGCGCCGCCGCCGAAGGGACGGCCGGGTTCGCCCTCGAGGTCCCGGCGGTGCCGATGTGGTGCCTGGCGGCGTCGGACTGCGCGCGGCTGGCCGTCGCGCCGGCCGAGGCCGAGCCCGGCGACGTCGTCAAGGTCACCGGCGACGTGCCGCTCGTGTCGGTGATCGGCTCCGATCGGCCGTTCGTCACCCGTTTTGCGGTGCTGCCCGGGCGATCCAGCGGCCCGCAGGTCGACCTCGGCGCGAGCTCTGGCCGAGCCCCGCTCGATGTCCAGACGCCGCCGAGCTTCGCCGCCCTGGGCGACACGCGCCCGATCGCTCAGCTCGCGGGCGGGCTGTCGGCGATCGCCGCCAACCCCGCCGATCCATCGATCGTCGCGTGGTGCGCCGGCGCGGGCATTGGCGTCTCCGGGGCGCCGAGGGCCACGACGATCCCCACCACGGCGGTCCCGGCGGCGCTCGCGCAGCTGGGCTTCGCCGCGACCAGCGGATCGCCGATCCCCTGCACCGCGGTCGCGCCGATCGCCGCGCCGGCCGGCGGGCCGGTCGCCCTGGCCGCCGCGTTCTCCACCTCGCTGCCGGCCGGCGGCCCGCCGTTCTACGACGTCGCCCTGTTCACCATCGACGGCGGCCGGACCTGGGCGCCGCTGCCCGTCCCGTCCGGCGCGAGCGCCGGCGGCTTCGGCGGCTTCCGGTTCGCCCACGGGGGGGTGGAGGCGCTGTTCGCCGCCACCGCCCCTCCGCTGCGGACCGCGCTCGCCGGTGCGGGCCGTTCCCCGTATCCGGTGCTCGACACCGCGACGCCGCTGGCCGAGCTCAGCACCGACGGCGGCCGGCGCTGGCACGCCGTGCCGCCGGCCTGCCCGGCGCGCGGGCCGTGCGTCACGCTCGGCCCCTACATGCCGGGCGACTGCGCCGGCAACGCGGTGACGCAGCCCGCCCTGCTGTCGGCCGACGGTGGAGCGACATGGTCACAGCCGGGGCTGCCCGACCTGGTCGACACCTGCGCGGCGACCGAGCTGGTCGCGACCGCAGCGCGGACCGAGCTGCTGGTCAACTCGGCGTCGGCCTATCCCCTGGTGCGGTCCACCGACGGCGGGCGCACATGGAACGATGTCGGGCTTCCGCCGCCGGCCGCCCGGCTGAGCACCGGCGCAGCGGGAATCGTCGTGCTGGCCGACGGGTCGCTGCTGCGCAGCGGCGGCCCGAGCGGCTGGGAGCTGCTGCGCGACGGCGCTCGCGCGTGGTGTCGCGTGCGGACTCCGGGGGCCGCGACGCAGCGGCGCCCGCAGGTCACGCCGCTCACGGTGATCGGCGCCGACCTGTGGTGGCTGTCGGGGGGGCCGGGCTCGGTCCCGGCGCCCGAGCGGGTCGCGCTCGCCGGCGTGTCGTGCTGACCGGGCCGGGACGGCACTCCGGCCGGCGCCACGGCGGGCGCCGCCACT
>JBELAG010000256.1:0-8895 GCA_049509055.1 Solirubrobacteraceae bacterium | reverse complement strand
ACGACGCCGGCGTGGGCGGGAGCACTCGCGAACAGCTGGCCGATGACCGGAGCCGACACGGTGTCGGCATCGAGGTTGGCGGTGGCGACGACGTCACGAAAGCGCGTGGCCAGCAGCACGAGATACAGCACGCCCAACGGCAGCGCCGCCCACCGCCACCAGCCCGCGACCGACCGCGCGCCCCGGCCCGAGTGCCGGCGCGCCGCCGGCCCGACCGGCGACGGAGCGTTCGCCCGGAGCGGCATGCCCGCAGCGCCGCGAGGCGCGTCTGCAGCAGGAGGAACCCCGTGGCCGTGAGCATCAGGATCCGCATCGGCACGGCCGTGACGCGCGCGCCGTCGCGGTCGCCGGGGCGACCCCTGGGCACGGGGTGAGGACTCGATGTTCTGGAGCGAGTGGTCATCGCAGACGTCTCGCCGATCACCGCGCCGGCGCCGTCCGCAGACCCCAGTGATCTGCTCCCCCGAGGCGCCGGGCGTGCGTCGGGCAGCAATAAGATACGCGTAAAGCGTCGAACTGTTCTTGTTCGATCACTACGGTTCTGTTAGGGCGTGCGCTCGTCGCCGGCGCTTGTCCCGCCGGCAGCGCGTCCCGCGACCGGCGTCGCGCATCCCGCTCAGCCGGGGCGGACCGGACTCAGGCGGGGGCGCTTGGGGAGCACCCCGTCACCCGAGGACCGGCCGCGCAGCCGCCGCCCCACCCACGGCGCCATGTGCCGGCCCATCCAGACCAGCTCGCCGGCGAGCGCCACCGGCGCCGGCGTGCGCTGGGCCTCGGGCAGCGGCACCCGCCAGTCCGCCGTCGCTCCCGGCAATCCGAGGACCTCGGCGGCGGCCTCCGCGATTCGGCGGTGGCCCTCGCTGTTGGCGTGCAGCCGGTCGTGGTGGCGCAGGCGCTCGTCGGCCGAGCCCTCCCGCCCGAAGTCCATCAGACAGGCGCCGCGGCGGATCGCGATCTCCTGGAGGACCTCGTTGAACGCCAGCACGCGGTGGCTCGTGGCGCGCGCCATCGGCATCAGCTTGCCCGGGTCGGGATAGGTCATCATCAGCACCGTCGCCCCGCCGGCGCGCAGGCCGGCCACCATCTCCTCGATCTGACCCGCCACGCCGTCGAGGTCGACCTTGGGGCGCAGGATGTCGTTGACCCCGCCGATCACGCTCGCCAGGTCCGGCGCCATCGCCAGCGCCGGCTCGAACTGCTCGGCGCGGATCCGCGCCACCTTGCGCCCGCGGATCGCCAGGTTGGCGTACGTCACGCCGCTGCCGAGGCTGTCCAGGCGCTCCGCCAGCCGGTCGGCCCAGCCGCGAAACCCGCCGTCCGGGTACGGGTCGACGAGGCCCTCGGTGGTCGAATCGCCGATCGCGACAAAGCGCCGGTACGGCGGTTGGGAATCGATGGGTGAATGATCGATCCGACGTTTGTACCTCAGAGTCGCGCCGCGGCGCGCGCTCGCCGCCGGCCGGGCGGGCGGCGACCCACCGGCCGGTTTGGCAGGATGCGCCGTCCATGGAGCGCGTGGAGCACATCACGGCCGCCTACCGGGCGGTTCTGGCCCTGACCACACCGGCGGTGCGCTGGTGGGGCCGGCTGGAGGTGACCGGGCTCGAGCATCTGCCGCTCACCGGGCCGGTTCTGCTGGCCGGCAACCACGACAGCTACTGGGATCCGATCGCCGTCGGGATCGCGGGGCTGCCCCGTCGCCAGGTCAGGGCACTGGCGAAGTCGACGCTGTGGAAGCCCGGGATCGGCGCGGTGCTCGACGGCATGGGCCAGATCCCGATCGATCGCGGGGCCGGTGACGCGCGCGCGCTCGACCGCGCGGTGGCCGAGCTGCGCGGCGGCGCGTGCATCGGGATCTTCCCGGAGGGGACGCGCTCGCTCGGGCGCCGGCTGCGTCCCCGCAGCGGGATCGGGCGCCTCGCGGAGGCCGTCCCGGAGGCACAGGTGGTGTGCTGCACGGTGCAGGGGACGGTCGACATCCCTCGGTTTCCGACGCCGCGTCCGCAGATCCGGGTCGTGTTCTTCGCGCCGGCGGGCGGCGGCCTGGCGCCGGGCGAGAGCCCGGCCGAGTTCGCGGCGCGGCTGCTGGCCGAGATCCGCGAGCGAGCCGCGATCGCGGTAGCCGGTCGCCGGCGAGCCCGGCGGCCCGCCGCCGACGTGCCGGCGTGAGACTCCCCGCAGCGTGAGCCGGCGCGGCGCGGGACGCCGTCCCGCCGTCGTCATCGGCGACGGCGATCTGATCGTCGAGCACGACCCGCTGCGGCCGTCGGGACGGCTGCTGCGACAGGGCGAGATGGACGCCTCCTACGTCGACCTCGCCGACCCGTCCCACCTGGAGTTCGACTACCTGCGGTGGATGCGGATCGTGCTGCGCGCGGCCCGCGCGCGGCGGGTCCTGCACGTGGGCGGCGGAGCGTGCGCGCTGCCGCGCGCGCTCGCCGCCGAGGACCCCGGCGGGCGCCAGGAGGTGTGCGAGGTCGACGCCCGCGTGCTCGCCGCCGCGCGGGCGCACCTCGGACTGCGGCGGGCGCCCGGTTTGCGGGTGCGTCAGGCCGAGGGACGGGCGTTCGTCGCCCGCCAGGGCGCCGCCGGCTGGGACGCGATCGTCATCGACGCCTTCATCGGCGCCGCCGTGCCACGCTCGCTGATCACCGCGCAGGCGCTCGCCGACGCCGCCCGGGTGGCGCCGCTGACGATGGTCAACGTCGTCGACGACCGGTCCGCGCGGGACGTCCGGACCGTCGCGGCTGGGCTGGCCGGCGCCTATCCGTGGGTCTGGACGCTCGGCGGCCGCGTCGGCAACGTCGTCGTGGCCGGCGCCGCCGCGGCGCTCGAGCTCGACCGGATCGCCGCCCTGGCCGCGGCTGACCCCTCGCCTGCCCGCCTCACCGGGCCGGCGGCCGTGGCCCGGCACACCGCCGCGACGCCGGCCCTGCGCGACGAGCAGATCAGGTAGAGGCATCCTCGACGTAGTCGTCCTCCGCCGGCCACGGGGAACGCCGGGATCGCGATCCCCGGGGCGATGAGGCCCTGCGGCGCCCGCTCGTCGTCGGCGGGCGGATGAGCGAGCCGACCGGCGCCTACGGCTCGAACGCGATCGACATCCACCACCTGCCCGGCCGCTGAGATCGCCCCGGCGGGGGTGACGTCAATCTTGTTGCGCATACCGCGCATAACTCACCACACGTCTGACGTGGACCTCACACGGCGACGGTGACCTCGGTGGCGGCGCGCTCGCCGGAGCGCACCGCGCCGTCCATGTAGCCGGTGAACCGCTCGGCGGTCTCGGTGCCCGCCCAATGAACGCGGCCCGCCGGCGCTGATGGCGCTGCGGGACTCGAATTGGCGGCCGCCCGCGAGCGGGTGCGCGGGTCACGCCCGCGCGGGCACGGCCGCGCGGGCACGGCCGCGCCCGGGATCCAGCAGACCGGGCCACGCGCCGACGGACCCGCGCGGTCGCGGTCAGCGGAGCAGGGGCAGCACGGCGGGTGTCAGCGGCCCGTGCCTGGCCCGTGGTGAGGTATCCGTTGACGACGAGCTGATCGATCACGTGACGCTGTCGCGCCTTGGCGAGCGCGAAATGCCGCACGGGGTCATACGCGGTCGGCGCCTGAACGAGGCCGGCGAGCATCGCCGCCTCAGGCCATGTCAGCCGCGCCGGCGCCGTGCCGAAATAGCCACGAGCCGCACTCGTCACGCCCCAGTAGCCCTGTCCGTAGTACGCGGCGTTGAGATACATCTGCAGGATCTCGCGGTGCGAATAGGAGAGCGCCAGCTTGATGCCGAGCCCCACCTCGCGCAGGGTCCCGCTGAGACCGCCGCCGCCACCGTAGAGCAACTTGGCCAGTTGCTGATCGATCGTGCTCCCCCCCGGGTCCGGGCCGTTGTCGACCGTCGCCAGCACGGCGCGCCCGACGCCGGTGAGAACGTTGATCAGGAAGTTGTCGTAGAAGTGCTCGTCCTCCACGCAGACGATCGCGGCAGCGAGCTTCGGCGGCGCGGGCAGGCCGTTGACCGGCTCACGATGCGCCGCCAGGATCGTGATCACCTCGGCCCTGGCGTCGCCGACGCCGCGCAGGCTCGCCACGACGCCGGCGCCGGCGGGGATCACCGCGGCGAGCGCGGCGACGGCGATCGCGAGCATCCGGAGCGCGATCCTGCCAGCGGCGGAACGGCGCCGGCGCACCTGTTCACCCTGAGCATCGTGGCCGCGGATGCCCAGGACGCTAGCGGCTAACGGAGGCCCGCGGCGTGTGAGCGGATCCGGACGGCAGGCGCGCCGCCGCCCTCCGGCGAGGCGGCTACAGCGAGTGCGGGCTGACCGGCTGGACGACCATCCGGCTGAGCTCGGCCTGCGAGACGACGAGCGCGATCCGGGCACGGCGCTCGTCGCCCTCCTGCTCGAGCTCGGCGAGCCGCGACTGGTTGTACCGACGCTGGGCGACTCCGTCGGGCATGTCGTCGTAGATGTCTCTGAACCGCATTGTCCGCTCCTCCGAAGTCGACAGGGTGTCTCGGACGCTGTATCGGGCGAAGCGGCGCCGCGCTGTATCAGTAATTAGCGCCCGTGGCGACCGTAAACAGCGACACCGAGGCCGAGCCGCAGTGTCACGGCCGGCGGGCGGTCCTCCGCGCGGCGGACGAGCCGCGAGGGCCTGCGAGCAGCCGACCGGCGCTCAGCGGCTCTGCTGGAGCTGGGACTCGAGCCGGGTGAGGGCCGCGATCCGCTTCTCGAGCGGCGGGTGGTCGGCGAAGATCCCCTTCAGCATCCGCCGCCCGGCGGGCACGATGAAGAACGCGCTCATCTGCTCTACCTTGCGCAGATCCTTGGCGGGGATCTGCTGCATCGTGCCGCTGATCTTCAGCAGTGCCGAGGAGAGCGCGCTCGGGCGGCCGGTGAGGATCGCCGAGCCGCGGTCGGCCGCGTACTCGCGGTAGCGAGACAGCGCCCGCAGCAGCACGAAGGAGATTGCGTAGACGACGACCGAGACGAGGATCACGACCATGACGGCGCTCTGCTGGTTGCGGCCGCGTCCGCCGCCTCCGAAGAAGAAGCCGAACCGCGCCAGCAGGGCGGCGATCGACGCGAAGAAGCTCGCGACGGTCATCACGATCACGTCGCGGTTGATGATGTGAGTGAGCTCATGCGCCAAGACGCCCTCCAGCTCCGCCGGTGTGAGCAGATCCAGCAGACCGGTGGTGGCGCAGACGGTGGCCGCCTTCGGCGAACGGCCCATCGCAAACGCGTTGGGCATCGGCGACTTCACGACCGCGACGCGCGGCTTTGGAAGGTCGGCCTGAATGCAGAGCCGCTCGATGATCGCGTGCATCTCGGGCCGCTCCTCGGGAGTGACCTCACGGGCGCCAATCGCCGTCAGCGCGATCTTGTCGGACGCGAACAGTTGCGTGCTGAGCAGCAGGCCGGCGATCACGAACACGCTGATCGCGCCCGCTCCGGCGCTGATCGCCACCGCGATCAGCACTGTGTACACCAGGCCGAGCAGGAACATGCTCAGCAGCATCCGGGCCTGCAGGCCCGGATCACGTCCAAACTCGTTGCGCGCCGTCTTCATCAGTCGTCTTCTCTCATTATTCCAGGCCCAACCACCGGAACCACCGCATCCTCTCAGGCTAGCCCCCATCCCCGTCCCGGTCGACCGTGGTTACCGGCGCCACCATCTGTAGAAAGCCGCACCGGTTTCGCGCGCGCCCGTGAGACATGAGCGGACGTGCCCGCGGACGTCTCCTGCGGGCCGACTCTCGCCGCCGGGCGCCCGAGGTTATACTCGCCCCCTCGCGCGGCTGTAGCTCAGTTGGCTAGAGCGTCTGCTTGCCATGCAGAAGGTCGAGGGTTCGAGTCCCTTCAGCCGCTTCAGCAAAAACCCCGCAAAAACGGAGTTTTTTGTTGCCTGATGGCGGGCTCGGGACGAGCCGGTCAGCCATTTCCAGCGCTTGGTTCCGGATTGGTTCCGGAAACCCTTGGTCTCGCGCGCCGTTTGTTTGCGCCCTGTGCCCCCGATGAGCGGCGCTGCTGCCGTCTCGACGAGTTCTGTTCCGGACTGTTCCGGAAGCCCCCCGGGCGGCAAAGTCCTTGTCGTCTGCCGACGTCCCTCCGATCCGGGGGTCGACCGTTCAAGCTTCTTCGTCGACTTCGGCGGCTCGCGCTTCGCCGTTGTAGATCGCGCGAGCCTCAGCCAGCGTGCACCCAAGCGCCTGCTCGAGGATCTCGACGGCGCCCTTGCCCAAGTCGAGGACCTGCTGATAGACGGCGAGCGTGAGCGTCGGGTCGGTGTGACCCATCAGGTACATAGCCCGGCGCGGGGGCACGTCGCACACGGCGAGCATCGAGGCAAACGTGCGTCGCAGCGTGTGCGGCGTCATGGGGCCGATGGGCAACAGACCTTCGGCCTCCAGCTGCTCGTTTGCCCGCTCACGGATCGGCGCGAGAATGCGTGCACGGATGTTGTCCGGGTGCTGACGCGTACGGTTGCGCGTCGGGAACGCCGGCTCGCGCTGGCCGCTCGGGTATTCCGTGCGGTGCTCGGTCAGGCCTTGGCGCAGCGCCGGCACAATCGGGATGTTGCGCTCGCCGGCATCGGACTTCGTCGCCGATCTCGGAACGCGCAGGCGGCCAGCCGCGATGTCGACGTGCGGGCCATCGAGCCCGCAGAGCTCCGAGACGCGCAGGCCGCCGAGGATCAGCGTGTCAATGACAACGCGGCGCGGCACGTCGTTGCGGTTCCGAGCAGCGGCCACGCCATTCCAGAGCTCACCGCGGCGGACCTTGCGGATCAGCGTGTCGGAGACCCCGAGCTCGCGCGCGAGCGAGACCGCGGAACGGCTGGAGCTCCGGATGAGATCCACCCCCTCCCATGTCAGCCCGCGATGCTCGGCTTCGATCAGATCGGCCGCGCGCAGGACCGCGGCGTTCTGTTCGGGCTCGAGAAAACGAGCGGCGCGGGCGCTCGGCCTTCGGCGCCGCGAACTTCAGCGCGGGTACCTCGCCGACGAGCACGCCACGCTTCTGCGCGTCCCGCAGCACGCGCTCCGCAGCATCGAGCGCCTTGCGAATCGATCCATTGGATACACCTCGCCGACGGGCCTGGTAGCTGGTTCCGGTGCGCGAGTCGCGGACGGCTCTCATCAGCGGCACCCCCTCGGCCGCGGCGCGCTCGATCGCCGCCCTCTCCTCGCATAGTTCGATGACCAGCTCGTCGGCGATGCCAAAATCCAGCTCGTCGATGGGCACGGGGCCGAACTTATCCATCACCACTGAGGGGCGCCACTCGAGGTCGCGCATCGTCTTGGTGCGCCCCTCGACGTCGCCGGCTCTGACCTTGCGGCGATGCAGCCATTGCGAGGCCTCCAGTTGGAAGGTCGGCGCAGCCGCGGTCGCGAGTCCGCGCAACGATTCGGCCTTCGCCGACGTCCACTCTCCGCGGTTGACCTTCTCCATGAGGAACCGTTGCTCCTCCGCCGCGCGCTCTTCGTCCCAGCCCTCCCACTCGCCGCCGAAATGCTCGTAGAACTCCTCGCCGCGATATGTGAACGCTAGGCCGTAGCTGATGCCCTGCTTCGTCTGGCGACGCTTGAGCGTGCCGCGTCGCGGACGCCCCATCAGTGCCAGCCCCTCCGAGGGCCGGGAGCTTGCATAGGATCCAACCTCCGCTGTCTAGCCGCCGGCCGTGGGACACCGACCAGCGGGGCCATCATGAATCGACGATCGAAGGATGGCACGGTCTCTCATCTCCGCCCGGACCTGCCTGGAATCAGAGGCACCCCGGCGGGTGCAACCTCCCGTCGGGGCCGTCCCCGCCGTCGCGGCGCCGCTCCGTTGGTGGGTGGCTGGACGCCGTTCCCGCGCGCGGCCAATGCCTGTCGTGCGAGCTCGACGTCGAATCGCAACCGCGCCCGTGGACCATTCCCCAGCCGAACGCCTCCAAGGCGCTCGGCGTTGGCGTAGACCCAGTCGCGAGCGACACCGAGTTCCTCGGCCAACTCCCGAGCATCGATCAGTCCAATCTTCGGACGCCCGTACGCAACAAGCTCGGCAATGTGCTCGCCGACAGCTTCGATCTCCTCGATGTCGAACGCCACGACGCGCCCGCGTCGCGTCGCGAGCAGCTCGAGCTCCCGCGCGATAACGAGAGCGAGCGGTGGGGGCGCTAGGACTGCGCCGGATCTTGTTCTCTCCGTCTGCACGGGCCTGACTTCTAGGTACAGGATTTCCGGCTCTGGGTCTCGGTTCGCGCTTCGGTTCCGCAGTGGTTGCGATCGCCAGGACGTCGATCGACGACGACGGCTCGTGGGGTCGTAAGCCACGAACGACGACGCGGCGATCGGCGCTCTCCACCGCCAGCCTCAGCAATCTGCCTTGGCGACCGCCGCCCGTACCGCCGTCCAACTCCCGTAGACGTCCGTCACGACGCTCGGGGAGGGCCAGTCTCCTTCCCTCAGTCGCTCGAGCGCCTCTCCCCCACGTCGGCGGGCGTGCGTGCGCGACCAGTCGTACGACGACGGCAGCCGGCCGTACCGCGCGCGCCACGCGCGCATCGCGTCCAGCACCCGGTCGCGCGTCCAGCGGGGTCCGATGGCGCCGGGATGGCATGCCGCCGAGGTACGACGCCGGCGAGGTGCCCTTGCGGGTCCTTCTCCGACGCCGCCCTCCCAAATCGGGTAGAGGCCAGGCTTGCCCTGGCCCCTCCCACACCACCCGGCATGCGGGTCCGCACCGGGCGGTTCGCTCAGCGTTCCCGGACACGGCGGTAGGGGGCGGTGAACCCTTTCAGGCCAGCGGTCTTGTGCCAGTAGGCGTTTGGCAGGGCGCGTTGGAGTGGCCAGGACCCGGCGATGCGCCAGTAGCCCTTCTGCGACGCCGCCCATGAGCGGGCATCG
>JBELAG010000255.1:0-8953 GCA_049509055.1 Solirubrobacteraceae bacterium | reverse complement strand
TCGCGCGTCAGCCCGGCGCCCGCGCCGCCGCCGCGACGCCCCGGCGCCGTCGCGGTCATCGGCCCGCCCGGCGCCGGCTATCCGAACGAGCCGACCGGGAACGTCAGGTCGCTGGTGTGCCCACCCGGCGTTCCGTGCGTGAGCTCGGCCAGCGTGCCGAGACGCGTCAGCGCCGGCGGCTCGTAGGCCGGCGCGTCCGGCGTTCCCGGGATGCGAGCGGAGCGGTCGTCGGCGTGCGGGTCGTGATGGCGGTCGTTCATGTCGTTCTCGTTCGGTCAGTGGGTGGACGCCGGCAGCGGTGGCAGCATCGGGTTCCCGCCGGTGGCGAGCGCGATCTGCGCGGCGCGGTGACGGCGGTGGGTGCTGCCGCGGCGGCGGCGGCGGCGGCCGGTGAGGTGGCGGACGGCCAGTCGCCGGCCGGCGCGCAGTGCGGGCGGGTCGAATTCGGTCACGGTGCCGCCGGCCTCGTTGGCCACGAACGCGTCGGTCACCGTCCCCCTGACTCCGAACGCCGGGCCCGGAGCCAGTGCGACCCCGGCGGGCGTCGTGCCGGTCGTCGGCGTGAACAGCAGGGACGGCCCCGCTGTCACCGAGATGACATCGGCGTCGTTGTCGCCGGAGTTGGTGACGACCAGCGTACCGTCGCTGTAGGCCACGCCGAAGGGCGCCTTGCCGACGAGGAACTCGCCCACGTCGGTGATCGTGATCACCGGGGTCTTCACGCCGGCGATCCTGATCTGGCTGACCGCGTTGATCCCGGGATCGGCCACGTAGGCGGTGCCGTTGTCGGCGTCCCACGCGATCTGCGCCGGCGCGCTGCCGGCCGGCAGGTTCACGGTGCCGAGCAGGACCGTCGTGGTGGCGGCCTCCCGTCGCTCGGGGAAGCCGATGATCGAGACGGTGTTCGCGGCCGCGTCGGCCACCGCGTAGTCCTCGTAGACGTGCACGCCGATCGCGCCGACGCCGAGGAACGCGATCCCGGACGGCAGGCCGGCGCCGAACGACCAACTGCCGGTCACGGTCGGCGGGCCCGTGAGGGACAGCGCGTAGACCGAGTGGCTTCCGGGGCAGGTCACCGCGGCGCTCTCGTCGGCGGACGCGGCGACGCCGTTGGCGAGCCCGACGGGGTGCACGCAGCCGGGAACGTTGACCGGGGTGTTCGTCAACACCGTGCCGTCGGAGGCCGTGAAGTGCGTCAGCTCGAGCGTCGGCGAGCCGGTGAAGTTGGCGGTGACGAGGCCGGCCGCGGCGGGGCCGGTGCTGCCGCCGCCGAACGCGGTGACCGCATCGGGGAAGTCCAGCGGGCTGATCCCGGCGATCGGCCGCCCGACCCCGGGGAACTGCGCGCCGGCGACCGGCGCGATCGAATTGAGCCCGTAGTCGGAGTTGCTGCCGGCCCCGGAGACGAACACGAAGTTGGCCGCGGCCGCCGCTCCGGTCAGCTCGGCCGCCGGGCCGGTCGTGCTGGGCGCGACCTGGTAGGTCGCGGTCACCGGGACCGACTCGACCTGGCTCACGCGGTTGAAGCCGTCGGTCGCGGTGACCGTGAAGGTGTCGGTCTGGACGATCGGACCGACACCGAGACCGCCCGCCTCGTTCACGTCGCCGGTCACGAGGCCCGTCCGCGACACCGTCACGGCCGAGGGCTGCGGGGGCCCGGTCGTCACCACCGTCCAGGTCACCGCGCACGAGGAGGAGGTCGTCAGCTGATAGCTGTAGGGCTTGGCGACGGTGGCGTTGGGCAGCGTGTTGGGCGAGGTGATGACCAGCGGCGGGCACGCCGCGAGCGCCGGCGCCGCGGCGCCCAGCGCCGCGATCAGCGCGACGAATCCCGCCAGCGGGAACAGGACGGCGATGATCCGCTTCTCGACCACGTCACACATCTGATGCACCCCCACGCTGCCGTGCTGTCGTTGACCGCTGGAAAGCATCCAACCGCATCGGTCGGATGGCCCCGGTCAGGCGGAGACCCTATACGAACGATCGGGCGCGGGCGCCGGGTTGGCCGTCGCCCAGGCGATGATCTTCTTGGACCCGTGGATGACCTCGCCGTCATCGGTGACCAGCGCCGGCACCCAGTGGCTCCCGGTCAGCCGCTTGACCTCGCGCCGGCCCGGCGCCAGCTCGTTGATCAATCCGGGCAGCGGCCCGAGACCGTAGGACCGGATGACCTGCGGCTGATACCCGGCCTCGATCACGGCCCGGTGCGCCTCACCGCAGGGATGCGCATGCAGCGGCCGGCCCAGCGTCCACGTGCCGTAGCACACATAGATCTTCATCGGTCACATCCTCGGTGGCCTGCGGTTGGAGCTGCGGGGGTGGGACTCGAACCCACAACATTTCGGTTAACAGCCGAACGCTCTGCCATTGAGCTACCCCGCAGGGGATCGATCGCCTGCTCGGGAGACCATCGGGTGACGTCACTTTAGGGCAATCATCGGCGCTGCGCTCTCGATCAGAGCGTCTGCTCCAGACGCGCGTTGGCGGCGTGCAGCGCGGCGCGGACGGCCTCGCGCTCGGCGGCGAGCTCGGTCCCGCCCGACCCGTCGGCCCGGGCCCGCAGGATCGCCCGGTCCAGCCGCTCGCAGTCGAGCAGCAGCCGCGCATGTTCGAGGCGGTCGGGGCTGGGATCGGGAACGCGGCCGGCCAGGGCGACGAGGTCGGCGACGGTGCCGGCCAGCGCCTCGTCCTGCGGCGGCAGCTCCGCCAGCGGCGTCCGCGTCCGCCCTCGCAGGTGACGGGCCGCCTTGCGCATCGACTCGGCGTTGAGCAGCCGGTCGATGTCGATCTGCTCGAGCACGGTCGCGCCGAGCTCGGGCATCGCCACGCACAGCGCCAGGAACAGCTGCTCGTGGCGCAGCCCCTGGCCCGACCCGGCCAGGCCGGCGCCGTTGGCGACCCCGCCGCCGGCGCCACCGGCGCCACCGGCGCCGCCCGAGCCGCCGTCCCGGCCGTTGGCGGCCGCGCGCCCGGGGTCGTCGGGCCGCCGCGCCGCGGCCGCGCTCGCCAGCACGGTGGCCAGCCGCGCCTCGGTGAGCTCCAGCCGGCCGGAGACCTTGCGAACGAGCTCGTCGCGCAGCACGCCGGCCGAAAGCTCCTGAAGCACCGGGCGCAGCTCGGTCAGCGCCCGGTCGCGTCCCTCGGCGCTGCCGGTGTCGGCCTGCGCGAGGATCCGGTCGACGCGGAACACGGCGAAGGCGACCGAGCCCTCGACCCGCTCGCGCAGCGCCTGCGCCCCGTCACGCTCGACGAGCTCGGCCGGGTCGGTGCCCTCCGGCATCACCACCACGCGCAGCTCCAGCCGGTGACCGGCCGCGACCCGGGCGGCGCGCAGCATCGCCTCCTGGCCGGCCTGATCGGAGTCCAGGCACAGCTCGAGCACGGTGACGACGCGCTCCAGCTCGGCGATCTGCTCCTCGGTGAGCGAGGTGCCCATGATCCCCACCGTGTTGCGGATCCCCGCCTGATGCAGCGCCAGCACGTCGGTGTAGCCCTCCACGAGGATCATCCGCCCCGCGCGGGAGCCGGCCGCCCGCGCGAGGTCGATGCCGAACAGCACCTCGCGCTTGTGGTAGAGCTCGCCGTCGGAGGTGTTGAGGTACTTGGCGCCCGGCGTGGCGGAGCCTGTGCCGGCGCCGCCGTCGGCGCCCAGCCGCCGCGCGCCGAAGCCGCGCACGCGCCCGCGGGCGTCGACCGCGGGGAACGTGATGCGGCCGCGGAAGCGGTCATAGACCTGCCCGGGCCGGCTGTGGGAGCGCTGCACGAGCCCGACGGCCACCAGCTCGTCGTCGCTGTAGCCGGCGCGCCGCGACGCCATCAGGATCCGGTCCCACGCGCTGGGGGCGTAGCCCACCCGGAACTCCTTCAGCGTCCGCTCCTCCAGGCCGCGGTCGCGCAGGTAGTCGCGCGCGGCCTGCGCCTCGGCCGCCTCCCACAGGTACCGCGCGTAGTAGGTGGCCGCCCGGTCGAGCACGGTGAGCAGCCGCTCGCGCCGCTGGCGCTTGGCCGCCGCCTCCGGGTCCTCGTCCTCGGTCTCCAGAGCGACGCCGAAGCGGTCGGCGAGCGACTCCATCGCCGCCTTGAAATCGAGCCCTTCGGTCTCCATCACGAACGTGAACGGATCGCCGGTCGCCTGGCAGCCGAAGCACCAGTAGTGCTTCTCGTCGGGGCGGACGTGGAAGGAGGCGCTGCGCTCATCGTGAAACGGGCACAGGCCGAAGTAGCTGTCGACCCCGGCGCGGCGCAGTTCGGTGCGCGCGGAGACGAGCGCCACCATGTCGACGGCATCCATCACGCGGTCGCGCGAGTCGGCGGTGTAGCGCGTCACGGCGCGAACGACACCGGGACGCAGAGCTGCTCGAACGCCCGGATGCAGTAGCGGTCGGTCATCCCGGCGAGATAGTCGGCGACGCAGTCGGCCAGATCCCCGGCCGGATGCGATCCCGGGATCTCCTCCGGGTGCGCGCAGTAGTGGTCGAACAGGCTGCTGATCACCAGGCCGATCTTGACGTGCTCCTGGGTCGCCACCGGCCCGAGGTACACGTGCTCGAACATGAACGCCCGCAACTTCGCCATCGCGCCGCCGACCGACTCGCCCTGGACGATCTCGCCCGCGGCCTCGGAGTGCTCGACGAGGTCGTGGACGAGCATGTCGATGCGCCGTTCGCCGGTCTCCCCCAGGATCTCGATCGCGTCCGCCGGCAGGTCATCGGGAGACAGCACCCCGGCCCGGATCGCATCGTCGATGTCGTGGTTGATGTAGGCGAAGCGGTCGACGAGGCGGACGATCCGCCCCTCCAGCGTGCGCGGCGGCGTCGCGCGGCCCGAGTGACCGACGATCCCGTCGCGGACCGCCCCCGTGAGGTTGAGGCCGCGGCCGTCGCGCTCCAGGATCTCGACCACCCGCAGCGAGTGCTCGTAGTGGCGAAAGCCGGTCCCGAAGCGCTCGCGCAGGCAGCGGTCAAGCGCCTCCTCGCCGACGTGGCCGAACGGCGGATGCCCGAGGTCGTGGCCGAGCCCGATCGCCTCGGTGAGGTCCTCGTTGAGCGCCAGCGCGCGGGCCACCGTGCGCGAGACCTGCGTGACCTCCAGCGTGTGGGTCAACCGCGTGCGGTAGTGATCGCCGGTCGGGGCCACGAACACCTGCGTCTTGTGCTTGAGGCGACGAAACGCCTTGCAGTGCACGATCCGGTCGCGGTCGCGCTGAAACGGCGTCCGCAGCCCGCAGTCGGCCTCCTCCCGCGCCCGCTCGGCGGGATAGGACGGCGTCGCCAGCGGCGACAGATCGGCCGCCTCCCGGGCCTGCATCCGCGCCGCGAACCCGGACGCCACCGGCCCGCCGGGGTGACCGTAGCCGGTCGGCACGTGACGATCGCTCATGCCACCGATTCTGACAGCGCGCCGCCCCAACGCCCCGTTGTCAGGCCGGCGCTCTGCGACAAATCCGCGGGCGTCGGCGAGGTTTGCCACGAATTGCGGCCACCGCGCGGCGGGGGGTGATGTCATTTTGGCTCCGCATACGGTGGTCATGTGACGCCACGTCGGAAGCGGAGTGCCCTCGGCACCCGCCCTCCGTGTCTGGGTGGTGAGCGTCAGGCGGCCAGCAGCGGTCGCAGGCGCACGTGGGCGTGATGCTCGGCGGTCTCGCCGATCGCGCGCTCCACCTGGCGCAGGGTCAGCTCGGAGCCGTCGGGCGCGTGGGCCAGCGAGGACCCGAGCGCGCCGACGAGGAAGTGGTAGGCCTCTTCGGCCAGCGGGAACGAGGCCGCCTCGCACGCGGTGCAGACGACGCCGCCGGCGGCGCCGGAGAACCCGCGCAGGTGCTCGGTCTCGCCGCACATCGCGCAGGCGGCGAGCTGGGGCACGATCCCGGCGGCGAGCAGCAGCTTGAGGCGGAAGGCCAGCCCGTTGCCGGGGCGCGCCTGGGTGGCGTCGGTGTGCAGCAGCGCGAGCTCGTTGGCCAGCAGCCGGAACACCTCGGGATGAGGGTCCGATGTCTCGAACAACCGGGTGACGGCGTCGCAGGCGCGCGCGGCGGCATCGAGCGTCGCGGCGTAATCGCGCAGCCCGGCGTGGGCCGCGACCGTGTCGACACTGGTCACGGTCAGCAGATCGCTGCGGCCCTCGTGCAGCACCGCGCGGATGTGGAAGAACGGCTCCAGCCGCGCGCCGAAGCGGCTGCGGGAGCGGCGGGCGCCCTTGGCGATCGCGCTCAGCCGCCCGTGGTCCGGCGTGTAGAGATGAAGGATGCGGTCGGCCTCCCCGTAGCGGATCGAGCGCAGCACGATCGCCTCGGTCTTCAGCGGGCCCGGCATCGCTCCCCGATCCCGCCGTTGGTCGGCAGGCTCGCTATCCTTTCTGAAGTCATGAAGCCGATCACCGTCTACACCACCGATCGCTGTCCGTACTGCGCGAGCGCGAAGACCCTGCTGGCCAAGCGCGAAGTGCCCTACGAAGAGATCAATTTGGCACGCGACCCGGACGGTCGAGCCAAGCTCGCGGAGCTGACCGGCATGTTCACCTTCCCCCAGATCGTGATCGACGGCGAGACGCTCGGCGGGTTCCAGGAACTGCTGGCCGCCGACCGCGCCGGCCGGCTCGCCGAGCTGCTCGCGGCCTGACGCCGGTCCGCGGCGCGCGCGGACTGCGCGTGGCGCGGCGCCGAGGGCGCCGCCCGGGTCAGGCCGCGCGCGCCGCGCGGGGGCGCCGGGGCCGCGGCTGGCAGCGCTCGCACACGTACGTCCCCCGCCCCCCGACGACGAGCTTGCGGATCGGGGTGCCGCAACGCACGCACGGCTCGCCCTCGCGCCGGTGCACCAGGAACAGGTCCTGGAAGGACCCGTACGCCCCGTCGAGGTGGCGGAAGTCGTCGATCGTCGCGCCCTTGGCGTCGATTCCCGCCGCGAGCGCGCCGTCGATCCCCAGGCGCAGCGCCTCCAGCTGCGCCAGCGTCAGCGTGCCGACGGCGCGCAGCGGGTGGATCCGGGCGCGGAACAGCGCCTCGTCGGCATAGATGTTGCCCACCCCCGCGATCCGTCGCTGATCGAGCACGAACGACTTGACCGGAGCGCTGCGGCCGCGGGCCATCGTCCGCAGGTGGCGGGCGGTGAATGCGGGCGTGAGCGGCTCGATCCCGAGCCGCTCCCCCAGATAGGCGTCGCGCGCCGGCGTGCCGAACGCGACGTGGCCGGTGCCGAACCGGCGGGGGTCGACGAAGAGCAGCCGGTGCCCGTCATCGAGCCCGAAGCGCGCGCGGGTGTGCAGCGGCTCGGGGTCGGGATCGAACAGCAGCGCGCCGGTCATCCGCAGGTGCACGAGCAGGTGGACGTCGCCGGTCAGCTCCCACGCCAGGTACTTGCCGAAGCGGCCCACGTGCTCCACGCGCCGCCCCCGGAGCGCGTCCTCGATCACGTCCGTCGGCTCGGGCCGCGTCCAGCGCGGGTCGAGGATCTCCACCCCGCGCAGCGTCCGGCCCTCCAGATGGGGCGCCAGCTGGCGGCGGATCGTCTCGACCTCGGGCAGCTCGGGCACGGATCCCCTACCCCTGCAGGAACGAGCGGCCCGGCAGCTCGGGCGCGTCGACGCCGGCCAGCCAGGCCAGCACGCTGGCGCCGACGTCGGCCATCGGCCCGTCATGGCGACGGCCGCCGGCGCCGCTGAAGCACGCCAGCAGCGGCGCGTACTCGCGCGTGTGATCGGTCCGCGGCGAGGTCAGGTCGCACCCGTGGTCGGCGGTGAGCACGAGCATGTCGCCGTCGCGCAGGAGCGCCAGCCAGCTCGCCACGCGGGCGTCGATCGCGGCGAGCGCGCCGGCGAAGCCGTCGAAGTCGTGACGGTGGCCGTAGACCTGGTCGGTCTCGATCAGGTTGGTGAACACGAGGCCGTGCTCGAGGGACTCCAGCAGGCGGGTCGTCTCCTGCAGGGCGTGGGCGTTGGTGGCCCCGGGGTGCTCGACGTCGATCCCGACGCCGGCGAACAGCTGACCGACCTTGCCGACCGAGTGGACCTCGACGCCGTGGCCCTGCAGCGCGGTGAGGTAGCTGGGCCCGTCCGGCGCAAGCGCATAGTCGCGCCGGCCCTCGGTGCGGGCGAAATGCCCCGCTTCACCGGTGAACGGGCGGGCGATGACCCGGCCGACGGCGTGGCGGCCTGCCATCCGCGCCCGGACCTGCACGCAGATCGCGTACAGCTCCTCGGGGGCGACGAGGTCGACGTGGGCGGCGATCTGCAGCACGGAATCCTGACTGGTGTAGACGATCAGGTCGCCGGTGGCCAGCTGCTGGGCGCCGAACTGCTCGATCGCCTCGATCCCGTTGTCCCGGCGGTTGCAGATCACGCCGCGGTCGCTGGCGGCGCGGACGATCGCGAGCACCTCCTCGGGAAAGCCGCCGGGGTAGGTCGGTGCGGGCACGCTCGCCACCAGCCCCATCAGCTCGCGATGTCCGGTCGTCGAGTCCTTGCCGGCGCCGAGGGCGTGCAGGCGCCCGTGCAGCGCGGGCGCGGCGGCCGGCGCCACGCCCTCCAGCTCCACGATCGAGCCGAGTCCGAGGCGCTGCAGCGCCGGCAGGTCCAGCCCGCCGAGCCGCTGAGCGAGATGGGCCAGCGTGTTGGTCCCGGCGTCGCCGTAATCGGCCGCGTCGGGCAGCGCGCCGACACCGCAGGCATCGAGCACCACGACGAACGCGCGTCTCATCGCCATTTCAGGACCAGCGGGAGCGGCAGCGGGGGCACGCGAAGATGACCGCGACCTGCACCGGCTAGGACACGTCGCCGCGGGGGGCGATCTGCGCGCGGGGATGGGCGTCGAAGTAGACGTCGCGCAGGCGGTCGGGGGACAGGTGGGTGTAGATCTGCGTGGTGCCGATGTCGGCGTGCCCGAGCATCTCCTGCAGCGAGCGCAGGTCGCAGCCGCCGGCGAGCAGGTGGGTGGCGAACGTGTGGCGCAGGGTGTGCG
>JBELAG010000254.1:0-9473 GCA_049509055.1 Solirubrobacteraceae bacterium | reverse complement strand
CGGGCACTCCACCAGTTCGTTCGGCGAGACGCTGGCGCTACTGATCACGTTCCTCGGGATCGGGGTGGTGGCGAACATCCTGATCGTCTACACCGTCGCGCAGGTGCTGGCCGAGCGCCGGCAGAATCAGGAGCGCCAGCAGCGCTACCGCCAGTCGGGCTCGAGCTAAGCCCGCGCGGCCGCTTGACGGCACTGGTGGTGCGTCCGCCGGCCGACGCGCGGAGGCCAATTGTGCGATCCGCGCAGGGTCTACAGAAGGAAGGACGCCGGGCGGCGTCGAAACAGACGCCTGCCCATGAAGCAATCATCCACTCCGACCGCCAGCCCCGAGTCCCCATCTGGGCACCAGGCGCTGTCCGGCTACATTCGCGCGCGCTTCGACGACTTCTCCCGCTCGCAGAAGGACGTCGCGCAGTACATCGTCGATCACCTCGACGAGGCCGCCTTCCAGACGGCCGAGGAGCTCGCGCGCCGCGCCAACACGTCGTCGAGCACGGTGGTGCGCTTCTCTCAGGCACTCGGGTTCGAGGGCTTCCCCGAGCTCCAGCAGGCGGCCCGCGACGAGTACCGCCGGAGGGTGGGCGGGGCCGGGATCGGAGACGCGCTCGCCGTGACCGCGCCGCTGTTCTCGCTTGATCACACCGAGTTCGAGGCGGCGCTCGCCGCCGACCACGTCAACGTCGAGGACACCGCGCATAAGCTGTCGCGCTCCAGCGTCGAGGCGGCCGTCGACGCGATCGTCTCGGCCGACAAAGTGCTGATCGCCGGCACCGACCAGATGGCGTTCTTCGCCAGCTACCTGCGCCATCTGCTGATGCTGCTCGACCTCCGCGCCGAGATCGTCGCCAGCCCGTCGCAGGAGGCGCTCGGCCGGCTCAGCCGGATCGACTCGGCGACGCTGGTCGTCGGCCTGTCCGCCGGGCGTCCCCATCCGCTGATCACGCGGACGATGAAGCTCGCGCGCCATCGCAAGGCGACGACGCTGGCGATCACCGACGCGACCCTGTCAGAGGTCGCCCGTCTCGCCCGGATCCGCCTCTACTACTCGTCCAACACCCCGGCGTTCGTGCGATCGCATACCGCGCTGCTGTCGATCATCCAGGCGCTGGCCTACGGTGTCTACGCGCGCGACGCCCAGCAGTACGACGTGCGGATCAAGGCCTTCCGCCTCAAGTAGCGTCGTCGCGGCGCTCCACCAGCAGCGACTGGGTGGCGCGCCCGAGGCGGCCGTACTCGTCCCACAGCACGCTCTCGGCGACCGCCACGCTGCCCGGCCCGACGCGCATCTGGGACTGCAACGCGACCCATTCGCCCTCGGGCGGTCGCTCGACGTAGATGGTCAGATCGGGGTTGATGAACAGGTGCTCGTCCCAGCTGAGCACCGACGCGATCCCGTTGCCGAAGTCGCTGGCGGCGACCAGTCGCTCGAGCGGGCTCGTCGGCTCGCCCGCCACCAGCGGATAGCGCAGGCGAAACCAGGCGGTCGAATCGCCCGGCACGCGAAACCGGCCCTGCACGAAGCGGATCTCCATCGCATCGGTGGCGAACATCCGGCGTCCGGGCTCGTGCCAGTCGTTGACCTCGCCGTCGGCCGGTCCGGGAAACGGGGGCGGGAGGCGCGCGGGCTCGCCGAGCTCCGAGGGACGCAGCAGCAGCGCCCGTGCGCGCACCACTTCGGTGTCGCCGTCGCGCAGCGTCGCCTCCAGGAGCGTCACCCGGCGGCCGGGACGGATGACCTCGACGGTCGTGCTGAGCGGCCCGTGGGGGACGGGGCGCACGAACTCATAGGTCATGCGCGCGAGGCGCAGCCGCTCGTCGAGCGGGTGGGCGCCGACGGCGCGGACCAGTAGGGCGGCCGGCGCGCCGCCGTGCAGGGCGCCCGGCGCCCACGGCCCGAGCGCCAGGTCGGTCGCCAGGAACCGGTCACCGGCATGGACAAAGACGGCGTCTGCGGTCATCGTCGAGGACCCTAGCGTGCGGCTAGACTGCAGCCGATGGAGCACAACGGCGACACCCCGCGCAGCGAGGCCACCTTCACCGTCAAGGCCGGTCTGGCCGAGATGCTCAAGGGTGGCGTGATCATGGACGTGGTCGATGCCGAGCAGGCAAAGATCGCCGAGGACGCCGGAGCCGCGGCGGTGATGGCGCTCGAGCGCGTGCCGGCCGACATCCGCCGGGACGGCGGCGTCGCCCGGATGTCGGATCCGGCGATGATCAAGGGCATCCAGGAGGCGGTGACGATCCCCGTGATGGCCAAGGCCAGGATCGGTCACTTCGCCGAGGCCCAGGTGCTCGAGGCGCTCGAAGTCGACTACATCGACGAGTCCGAGGTGTTGACGCCCGCCGACGAGGCCAACCACGTCGACAAGTGGCGGTTCAAGATCCCGTTCGTGTGCGGCGCCACCAACCTCGGCGAGGCGCTGCGCCGGATCGGCGAGGGCGCCGCGATGATCCGCTCCAAGGGCGAGGCCGGTACGGGCGACATCGTCGAGGCCGTCCGTCATCTGCGGGTGATCCGCGGGGAGATACGGCGCCTCGGCGTGCTGGATCCCGAGGAGCTGCCGAGCGCGGCCAAGGAGCTCGGCGCGCCGCTCCCGCTCGTGCGCCAGGTGGCGGCCGACGGCCGGCTGCCGGTCGTCCTGTTCTGTGCCGGGGGGATCGCCACCCCCGCCGACGCCTCGCTCGTGATGCAGCTCGGCGCCGAGGGCGTGTTCGTCGGGTCGGGGATCTTCAAGTCCTCAGACCCCGAGCGCCGCGCCCGGGCGATCGTCGAGGCGACGACGCATTTCCGGGATCCGGCCCGCGTCGCCGCGGCCTCCACCGGCCTCGGGCAGCCGATGGTCAGCCTCGAGACCTCCAAGCTGGACTCCGAGCAGCTGCTGGCCGCGCGCGGCTGGTAGCGGTGACCGATCCGGCCGCGGACGGCGCGCCGCTGGTCGGCGTGCTCGCGATCCAGGGCGACTTCGAGGCTCACGTCCGGATCCTGACCGCGCTGCGCGCGATCGCGCGCGAGGTGCGAGTGCCGGCCGACCTCGACGGTCTTGACGCGCTCGTGATCCCGGGCGGTGAGTCGACCGTGATGACGCTCGGGATCGAGCGCGAGGGTCTCGGCGACCCGCTGCGCGAGCTCGCCCGCGCCGGGACGCCGGTGCTCGGGACCTGCGCCGGCCTGATCATGCTCGACCGCGCGCATCTCGGCGTGCTCGACATCCTCGCCGCCCGCAACGCGTTCGGGCGCCAGCTGCGCTCGTTCGAGGCCGACCTCGACATCGACGGGGTGGCGGGCGGCCCGGTGCACGCGGTCTTCATCCGCGCGCCGTGGGTCGCGGAGGTCGGCGACGAGGTGCAGGTGCTCGCCGCCGTGGAGGGTCACCCGGTGGCCGTCCGGCAGGGCAACATCCTCGCGGTGTCGTTTCACCCCGAGCTCACCGGCGAGACGCGCCTGCACGAGCTGTTGCTCGCCGCGCGCTGAGCGCCGCTACCGCGTCGGGCTCGGCGAGCGGCGCTGCGCGTACTCGCGAAAGTCACGCTCGAAGCGCGGCCAGTCCAGGCGCGGGATGCCGTCGGGCCCGGGGGGTGGGGGCGCGTCGCCGGGCTCGTCGCCGCGTGACGGCGGGTCCTCCTGGTCGCGCCCGCGCGACAGCCACGCCGCGAGCGCGGCGACCGCGACGCCGGTGCCGTAGACGAGCGCGGCCATCAGCGGGTGCCGGGTGAGGGCGGCGAGCACCCCGACGGCGTAGAGCACGAGCGAGCAGGCGACGAGTCGGCGCAGCTCGGCCACGGGCACCGGCTCGGACGGCGCGCGGGCAAGCACACTCGTCGCGATGGCCGCGAAGAGGCCGATCGCAAGTCCGAGCTTGAGAACATCTGTCAGCGGGGCGACCACCTGTACACCGAAGATCTTAATGGTCTGCCAACGTTGGCATCGCGTCGCCTGGCCGGGCGGTCAGCGGTCAGACCTCGAGGCCGTGGCGCATCGTGTTCTCGCTCAGCGCCCGCTGCTCGACGAACTGCAGGAGGTAGTCGGGGCCGCCGGCCTTCATGCCGGTGCCCGACAGCCGGTTGCCGCCGAACGGCTGGCGGCCGACCATCGCGCCGGTGATCCCCCGGTTGACGTAGAGGTTGCCGACCGGGGTGCGGTCGCGCACGCGGCGCACCGTCGCCGGATCCCGGGTGAACAGGCCCCCGGTGAGCGCGAACGCCAGCCCGTCGACGACGTCGCAGGCGTGCTCGACGTCGCGCACGCGCTGGACGGCCAGCAGCGGGCCGAAGATCTCATCGGCCAGCACCGGCGAGTCCGCCGGCAGATCCCCGGCGACGATCGCCGGGCAGAACCAGCCGTCACCGGCGGGCGCGGGCGCGGAGGCGAGGATCCTGCCCTGCTCGCCGGCGAGCCGCTGGTAGCGCGCCACGCGGTCGCGGGCCGCCTGCTCGATCACCGGCGGGACGTCGGTCTCCAGCGCGCCCGCCTGGCCGACGACGAGCACCTGCGCGGCGCCCGCGAGGCGCTCCTGGAGCTGCTCGGCGATCGCCTCGTGGACGAGCACCCGGGAGGCCGCCGAGCACTTCTGGCCGGCGTAGGCGAAGGCCGACGCGACGATCGCCGGCACCGCCTCGTCGAGATCGGCGTCGGCGTCGACGATCACGCAGTTCTTGCCACCCAGCTCGGCGACGACCGGCTTGAAATGGTCCTGGCCCTCGGCGAGCTGCGCCGCGGCGCGCACGATCTCCCGGCCGACCGCCAGCGACCCGGTGAAGGCGACCGCGTGCACGCCGGGATGGCGGACGAGGGCGGCGCCGGCCTCGCCGGCGCCCGGCAGCAGCGCGAGCGCGGCGGGGGGGACGCCCCCGGCCCGCAGCGCGATCACCAGCTCGCGGGCGAGCGCGGGCGACTGCTCGGCGGGCTTGAGCACGACGGCGTTGCCGGCCGCCAGCGCCGCGGCGGTCATCCCGCAGGGAATCGCCAGCGGGAAGTTCCAGGGGGAGATGACCGCGACGACTCCGCGCGGGACGTAGCGCAGCTCGTTGCGCTCGCCGGGCATCTGCAGCAGCTCGCGCCCGCGCTCGAGCTCGATCGCGCCGCGCGCGTAGTACTCCAGGAAATCGATCGCCTCGCACACGTCGGCGTCGGCCTCGCGCCACGGCTTGGCGGTCTCGCGCACCTCCAGCGCCGCGATCTCCAGCCGCCGCTCGCGCAGCCACGCGGCCGCTGCGATCAGCGCCTGCGCCCGCTGCGCCGCGCTCCGCGCCCGCCACAGCGCGGACCCCCGCCCGGCCTCCGCGACCGCCGCGCTGACGTCGGCGGTGGTCGCGCAGGCGGCCTGCGCGACCACCCGGCCGGGCGCTCCAGGATCGGTGGAGTGCAGCTCGTCGTCGCCGCGGGCGTCCGTCCCGATCAGCACCGGGACGCTCATCGGCAGCCGGCGGTCGAGCTGATCCAGGGCGTCGCCAAGCCGCGATCGCACGGCGGCGCGGCGCAACTCGAGGATCGGCTCGTTGGCAAACGTGGGGAGGGGCATGGGCCGGCGCTCACACGTTACGGGCCGTCCGCTCACGGCGGGGCGAGCAGCCGCGCCACCGGGACGCCGCGGGCCTGTTCGGAGAGGAAGGACTCGTTGCTGGTGTTCTCGAGCAGGCGGCGCACGAGGTAGGCCATGCCCGCGACGAGATCGCCGACCGGGCAGTAGGTGCGCACGCGATGGCCGCAGGTGGCCAGCGCGGACCCGAGCTCGTCGCCGAGCCCGCGGAGCACCTGCAGCTCGAGGTCGCGATCGTCGCCGCCGCCCACCCGGTTGCAGGCGATCGCGTGGGCGATCGAGCGCAGGTTATGGGAGGCGATCGCCACCCGCAGCGCCGGGCGGGCGGCCAGCAACGCGCGGGTGAGCGCCTCGAAGTTGCGGTCGCACTCGCGCTTGTCCTGGAACACCGGCACCTCCCAGCCGTGCTGGCGGGCCTGGACGAGCTCGTGATCCCAGTAGGCACCCTTGACGAGCCGGACGGTGAGCGGCGGCGTGCGCTGGTTCGCGCGCGCCCATTCGACGATCTGCGCGAGCTGCGCGGGGGAGTCGCGCAGGTAGGCCTGGAGCACGAGCCCGGCCGACGGGCCACGGCGGAACTCCTCCTCGTGCAGCAACTCGAGCACGAGCTCGAGCACCGCCTCGCGCGAGTCAAGCGACTCCATGTCGATGTGCAGATGGGCGCCGCTCGCGTCGGCGGCGCGCAGCAGCGGCCGCAGCCGGGCGGCGGCGTCGCGCTGGCCGCGGGCCGGGGCGTCAGCGCGCAGCAGCGGGGTGAGCGCCGAGATCTTGACGCACACGTTGGCGCGGGCCAGGCGCCCGGCGCCGTCGGCCTCGAGCATCGCCCGCTCGGGCCAGCCGCGCGTCGCGTCGGCCAGCTGCTCGATCGCGTCCCGGCAGCGGGCCGCGTAGCGGTCGGCCTCGGCCTCGGTGACGGTGGCCTCTCCGAGCAGGTCCACCGAGCTCGCCACCCCGTGCTCCCACAGCCGGCGCAGCGTTCCGAGCGCGGCCGCCGGGCTCTCGCCGACGATGAAGCGGTGGGCGAGATGCCTCACCCCACCGGCGGCCGCGGCGCCGAGCGCGGTCCGTCCAGCCCTGGTGTGCGAGATCCGCATCGCGGCGGCGAGCGGCGCCGGCGCCTGGGGCACCTCGTCGAGGAAGCTGGTCAGATGGCGGGCCAGGTCGTCGAGCGACCGGCACGCCGGCACGACGTCGACGAAGCGAAACAGCGCGGCGCGCAGCTCGCGGTCGCCGGAGGCCAGCTCCATCGCCCGGGCGTCGAGCGCGCGCAGCGGCTGGCGGGCGGCCGACGGGAACGAGGCCGCGAGCTGTTCGCCGACGCTCCGCAGCTCGCGCTCGACGGGGTCGCCGGGGTCGCCGGGGTCGCCGGGGGCGCTCACCGCGACACGGCGTCGGGCTGATCGAGCCGCGGGGTCGCCCTCCGCACCGCCGCCCAGCTCGCGTCCCGCGCCCGCTGCGTCTCACCGGCGGCCGCCCCGCCGCGCAGGCCGAACAGCCGCTTCTTGAGCAGCAGGTAGACGACGACGGCGAGGTTGATCGCAAAGCCGATCAGCTTCAGCGCCGACACGGTGTGGACGAGCTCGTAGATCTCGAGCGGGAGCAGCACGGTGGTCGAGACGAACGTGAGGTATTCCGCCCAGCGTCGGGCCAGCCACAGCCCCACCGCCTCGACGCCCTCCAGCGCACCGTAGGTCAGCAGCGCGATCCCCACCTCGTCCAGCGTTCCCGACTGCAGCGAGAACAGCCGGTCGAGATCGTGGACGATCCCGACGTGGCCCGAGGACTGCACGGGACCGCCGGCGACCCCGCCCTGGAGCGCGGTGAGGACGCGATAGAAGGCGCTGCGCAGGCTGGTGCGATGGGCGGCGAAGGCGAGCACGCCGATGCCCAGCAGCCACAGCACGGTGCAGTGGACCACGCGGTCGACGGCGATCAGGCGCAGCACGATCCGGTCGCGCAGCGATCGTCCTCGCAGCGGCACGACGACCTCGTCGGGGGTGAGCGGCGGCCGGCCATCGGCGACCGCCGGGCGCTGGAGCGGGATCCACGCGTCGCAGCGCAGGCAGCGGTGCCAGCGCAGCTCGCCGCGGTCGCGGACCAGCACGCCGTCCTCGTCGCCGGGCCGTCCGGTCCCCACCCCCACCAGCACGTGGCCCCGAACCCCGCAGGCGATCAGCTCCCAGTCGAGCTGGCGCCGGCGACGCGGGTGCTGGGTGCCGGGGAGGATGGCCATGGCCTATAGGATGTTCACCGCGCGGGCCACGACCAAACCGATCGTCACCAGCGCGGTGAGCGACTGCGCGGTCATCAGCCACTTGGCGGTCGGGGTCAGCGGCATCGTGTCGGTCGGGCTGAACGCGGTCGCGTTGGTGAACGAGGTGTAGAGGTAGTCGATGATCCCCGGCTTCCAGTCGGCCGGAGCGAAGCGCGGCTCGGTCATCTGCACGAACAGGAAGTCGGGCAACAGCTCGGGGTGGTTGGCCCGGGCCACCGGCCCGCCGCAGTCCAGCTGCCAGTACCAGACGGCGAACAGCAGGACGTTGGTGACCCACAGCACGATTCCCGATCCGATCAGCGCCCGGCCGTCGGTGGACCCGCCGCCGCCGCGCAGCAGGTAATGGCACAGGAGCACGAGCGCGAAGCTGTTGGCGGCGCTGACCAGGCCGATGATCGCCAGCGCGAGGTGCCGGCGCAGCGGCGAATGGCGCAGCCGGGGGTGCGGCGAGGCGACCAGCAGCGCGAGCATCGCGATCCCCTCCAGCGACGGCAGCAGCCACGTCGGCCCGATCGTGAGCTTCTCGGGCAGCGACACGTCCAGCCCGGCGGCCGCGGCGACGATCAGCTGGGCCGGCCAGTACGGGTCGACCCGGTGGACGCGAGCGGCCAGCGACTCGGGGCCGGTGTGCTCGTCGACGGAGCTGCTCACGCCTGGATACTGCCACGCGCCCGAGCCATCCCGCCCCCGCCGGCGATCCGCCCGCCCCGGCCGCGACCGCGGCCCCTACGCCGCCATCGCCCACGCCGGGCCGTGGCGCAGCATGCGGGTGATCTCCGATGCGCGCACCGGGCGCGAGAAGTGGTAGCCCTGGGCGAGATCGCAGCCCAGCCGCGAGAGCTCGGCGATCTGCACCGCGGTCTCGGCGCCCTCCCCGACGACCTGCAGCGACAGGGCATGCGACATCGCCACGATCGCCTCGGTGATCGCGGTGTCGCGCGGCTCGGTGCCGAGCCCGTTGACGAACGAGCGGTCGACCTTGATCGCGTCGAGCGGCAGGCGCGTGAGATAGGACAGCGAGGAGTAGCCGGTGCCGAAGTCGTCGAGAGTAGCCGGTGCCGAAGTCGTCGAGGACGAGCCGCACGCCGAGCGATTTGAGCGCCGCCAGCGCCTCGGTGAGGCCGTCCTGATGGCCGACCATCACGCTCTCGGTCAGCTCCAGCGTCAGGCACCCCGGGTCGAGCCCGGAGCCGCGCAGCGCGGCGGCGACCGTGTCGGGGAGTGCGCGGTTGGCGACCTGGACGGCCGACAGATTGACCGACATCGACAGCGGGGCGTCGTCGGGGCGCTCGCGATGCCAGCGCGCGGCCTGCCGGCACGCCCGGTGCAGCACCCAGCGGCCGATCGGCTCGATCAGCCCGTTCTCCTCGGCCACCGCGATGAACTCCCCGGGCGCGATCCGGCCGCGTTCGGGGTGCTCCCAGCGGATCAGGGCCTCGACGGCGACCATCGAGCGGTCGGGCAGCGACACCAGCGGCTGGTAGTCGAGCGTCAGCTCATCGCGTTCCAGCGCGCGCCGCAGGTCGTTCTCGACCCGCAGCCGGGAGATCGCCCGTCCGCGCGTGCGCTCGTCGAACAGCTCGTAGCGGGCACGGCCGCGCTCCTTGGCCCGGTGCAGCGCGGCGTCGGCGTCTCGGATCAGGTCGTCGGCGACCTCGCCA
>JBELAG010000253.1:0-8986 GCA_049509055.1 Solirubrobacteraceae bacterium | reverse complement strand
GGGCCGTGGCGCGCCGCGAGCGCGGCGATCGGTCGGGTCAGGCGCGGGCCCCGGGTGGCGTGAGCGCGCCGCCGGGCTCCGGCGACGGGGACCCAGGATCCGAAGGACCGCCGGTCCCCGAGCCGATCCGCCGGCTGGACCCCGACCGCGCCGCCGCCGGCCGCGCGGACATTGGGGCCCCGCCGGCAACCGTCATCGACACGCGACCGTACCGCTGGATGATCGGGGTCTTCGGCCTGACCCTGGTGGTCGCGATCTCGATCTATCAGTTCGCGACTCACGGGGTGGGGACGACCGGCGTGCCCCCCGGTCACCGGCTGCACCTCTTCGCCGCGCCGCTCGCCGCCACCGATCTCGACGGCGACCCCAACCTCGCGCCGCCGTGCACGCTCGCGCGCCACGATCCCCGCGCCCTCAACGTCTGCCTCGACGTGCGTCGCGCGCCGCTCGTGCTGGCGTTCTTCGTGACCGGCTCGGCCGACTGCGAGCGGCAGGTCGACGCGCTGCAGACCCTGTCGCGGCGGTTTCCGGCGTCCGCCGTGCAGTTCGCCGCGGTGGCCGTCGACGCCGGCCACGCCGCGACCGCGGCGCTCGTGCGCCGCCGACGTTGGACGATCCCGGTGGCCTATGACCGCGACGGGTCGGTGGGGGCCCTGTACGGCGTCGTCATCTGCCCGATGGTGGAGCTCGCCGGCCGCGGGGGCATCGTCGCCGACCGGCTGATCGGCGACCGGTGGCAGAGCGCCGCCGCGCTCGCCCCGCGGGTCGCCGCGCTGATCGCGTCCCAGGACGCCCGGTGAGCCTCTCCGGCGCGATCACCCCCGGCACGGTCGCACCCGAGCTGCGCGCGGAGTTCCCCGGCCTGCGGCTGGATTGGCTCGCCCTCCCGGCGCGGCCGCGACCCAGCCCGCCGGAGCTGGTCGCGCGACTGCGCGCGCTGTCTGACCGCTTCCGCGGCGCGAGCGCGGTGACGATGCGGGCCACGCCGGTCCCGCGGGCCTTCCGCACGTTCTTTCGCCAGATCGGGCTCGACCCCGACGTCGATCGTCCCCCCGGCGAGCGCGCCGCCGTGGCCCGTCTCCTGCACGGCGGCTTTCGCTCCGTCGACGCGATCGGCGATGCCTGCCTCGTCGCGCTGGTCGAGACCGGCGTCCCGGTGTGGGCGCTCGACGCCGATGCCGTGGATCCGCTCACCGGGCTCGGCATTCGCGCCGTGACAGCGGCCGACGGCCCCGGCGCCGGCCCGGCGCCGAGGCCGGCGCCGGCCGGGACGCTGGCCGTCGCCGACGGCGCGCGCGTCCATGCTGTGCTGTTCGGCGATCCGCTGCCCGGGTCGGCCGTTCGCCGGTCGACGACGCGGGTCGCGCTGTTCTCGCTCGCGGTCGACGGCGTCCCCACGATCCACGTCGAGGAGGCGCTGTGGATCTGCGCCGAGATCGTCGGCGGCGGCGCCGCGGGATGGTAAGGTCGGCGCCAATGGCCGCACTGGAGGTCGCCGCGCGCTCCGGAGCCGTCTCCGCCGACGGCGAGCGCGCCGCGCGCCGGACGCTCCGGGCGCAGATCGCGCGGCTCGAGCGCGAGCTGGCCGAGGCGTTCGTGACGGCCTTCCCGATGGGCGCCCTCGATCTCGGGGCGGCCGGGACGACCGCGCCCTCCGCGCCGCGGATCCTCGGCCTCGGCGAGCTCGAGCTCGTGCGCGACGAGCTGGCCCGGCGCCTGGGCGACGCGCGCGCCGCGATCGCGCAGCGCGCCGACGAGCAGGCACGCAAGCGGGTCGCGCTGGAGCGAATGCTGCTGCGCCCCGGCGAGCACCGATTCGCGCGCGTCTCGTGCGCGGAGCTCGGCGAGCCCGGCTGTGGCGTCTGGCAGGTCCGCCCGCGGATGGGGCTGATCGGCATGCTGATGGGCTGGTGGCAGGTCAAGCTGTCCTCGGGCTGTCCGTTACCCCGGGGTCGCGGACCGGCCCTCGCGCCGGCCGCGGCCCGTCAGCTCAATCGGGGGACCCGGTGCGCTCGGTCCTGAGGTCAGGCACGGGAGCGATCCTCGTGATCGCGATCATGTTCATCGGCAGTCTCGGACTGTGGGTCGGCACCCCGTTGCTGTGGCTGTGGGTCGCCGCGCAGGTCCAGGGCTCCACCGAATCGCTCGGCACGGCGCTCGCGATCGCGTTCGTCGGCGTGGTGATGACCGTCGCCGTCCTGGCATCCCTGCTGGCCAGGCTCAGCGACACCTACCGGGCCAACTGCATGTCGCGCGGGCTCGACGATCCCGGCCACGTGATGCTCGAGGGGGTATTGGTGGTGAGCGCCGGTGTGACGATCGTGGCGTTCGTGATCTGGTTCTTCCTGTTCGCCGGCGCGGCTCCGGCGCCGATCGGGATCCAGATCTGAGAGCGCCCGCGGGCGGGGCGGGCGGCGTGTGCCGGGAGCGCGTCGCCGCACGGCGCGCTCCCGGCTCACGGCTCGGCTAGACGCCGATGAGGTCCATCTCCCGGCAGACGCACGCGTCCAGCGAAGTGGCCAGCAGCGTTCGCTGGCGCTCGGTCAGCTTCCCGACCGGCTTCGTCTCCGTGATGTTGTTCCGCGTGAGGAACTTCCTGCACCTCGTGCTGCCCCAGCGCCGCTGGCTCATCAGCAGATCGCCGATCGGCCAGCTGTGAGCGGCATCCGGGCACTCGAGAATGACTTCCGCGGCGGAGACCTCGCCGTCCGCGATCGTGCGCTTGAGCGCTGCACGGGCGAGCCGAATCTGATTGGCTCGCTCGAGCGCGCGCAGGCGCTGCGGCTCGGGGGTCTTCAGGGCGGTCTGCGTCATGTTGATGCTCTCACTTCCCGGCGTTCGGGTCCGCCGGAGCGGACGTTGACCAGTATCGGCTGCGGCGCAGCGCACAGCGCCGCGACGCAGCCGGAACTGCGTTTCGTTGTTTCGAGCCCAGGCAGCTCGTGTTGGTCTGGACCCCGGGAAATTCCGTCGCCCCGCGGCCCTCGGCACCGCCCGGTCAACCACCACCGTGCGACGTAGAGAACCTAGAACACCGGCACGATCACAGCAATGTCACACCGCGACTACATGCGCTTAGAGCGCCTTTTTTGTCCGCCGCCGGTCTTGTGCGGGATCGGACAAGTCCGGGGCCGGTTTCAGTCCGGCGCGGGCAGCGGTCCGTGCTCGGCTTCAAAGGCTCGCTTAACCTCGCCAAACGTGGCCAGCGCCTCGTCGAGGGTGTCGCGATCGTGGGTCGCCATCACGCTCGTGCGCAGCAGCGCGCCGCCCAGCGGGACGGCCGGATGCAGTGCCGTGTTGACGAAGATCCCGGCCTCGTAGAGCGCCTTCCACAGGAACGCGGCCTTCCAGTCGTCGCCCACGACGACCGGCACGACGGTGGTCACGACATCGCTGCCGTCGGCCAGGCGGGTGGGCCGCACGACGCGGAAGCCGAGGTCCTGGAGCCCCGCGTGGAGATAGCGCGCGTTGTCCAGCGTCCGGGCGAACAGCGCGCGTCCCTCGTCGGAGCGGCAGATCCGCACAGCGGCGAGCGCGGCCCCGATCGCCGCCGGAACCCCCGAGGCGGTGAACATGAACGGCCGCGACGCGATCCGCAGGAACTCGATCACGTCGGCCGGGCCGGCGATCACGCCGCCGCACGACGCCAGCGACTTGGAGAACGTCGCCATCCGCAGGTCGACGCGATCCTCGACGCCGAGCAGCTCGCACGTCCCGGCGCCACGCTCCCCGAGCACGCCCAGGGCGTGGGCCTCGTCGACCATCAGCCGGGCGCCGTAGCGGCCGCACAGCTCGGCGATCTCCGGCAGCGGCGCCACGTCGCCCTCCATCGAGAAGACGCCGTCGACCACCACCAGGATGCCGCCGCCGTCGTCGCCGGCCTTGGTCAGCTGCTTCTCGAGCAGGTCCATCCGGTTATGGCGGAACGGCCTCAGCTTCGCGCCCGAGAGCAGGCAGCCGTCCAGGATCGAGGCGTGATCGCCGGAGTCGGCGATCACCGTGTCGCTGCGGCCGAGGATCGTCCCCAGCGCGCCGAGATTGGCCTGGTGGCCGGTCGTGTAGACGAGCGCGTCCTCGGTGCCGAGCCATTCGGCCAGCTCGCGCTCGAGCTCGAGGTGCAGATCGATCGTCCCGTTGAGAAAGCGCGATCCGGTGAGGCCGGTGCCGTACTTCACGAGCGCGTCCATCGCGCCCTGGCGCACCCGCTCGTCGCCGGTCAGGCCCAGGTAGTTGTTGGAGCCGAGCATGATCCGGCGCCGGCCCTCCATCATCACCACCGGCAGCGTCGGCCCCTCGAGCACATGGAAGTAGGGCAGCGCCCCCAGCTCACGCGCGGCCTTGAGTTGCTCCAGGCGCTCGTGCTGGCGCGCCTTGGCGAAGACGTCGATCTGTGTCGGCATGCAGAGATCGTAACGAGCCATACCAACGCCACTTTGAAGATGACCGCGCGCGCTGTCACCATATGGCGTCGATGCCCGCCGGCGAGATTACGTTCGAGCCCGAGGAGACGGTCGACGCCGTTCCCGTGCTCGCCGAGGTACGGGCGCTGGAGCCCGCCGCCCCCGCGGTGCTCCCCGCCGTGCAGGCGGCCGCCGCGGCCGCGACAGGGTTCGTCGCCGGAGCCGCCACGCTCGCGCTCGTGCGCCGCCACAGCGCCCGCAAGCTCGCCCGCGGCCGCATCGCCCCGCCCCGCGGCGGGTTCGAAGGGCTCCCGATCGTCGCCTCGCGGCGGTTCCTCGTCGACGTCCACCTGATCGCGAAGCCGGGGGAGTGACCGGCGGATACGCCGTCGAGGTCCGGGTCGACGTTCGGCCGCGGTGGACGTTTCGGCTGTCGCGCCGGGTCGGGCTCGACCGCCTCGGCCGGATCCGGGGCGGCGTGCTGCACCGGCTGCTGCACTGCGAGGACCGCCCGGTCGCGATCCGCGTCGCCCAACTGGCGCCCGAGCGGGTGCTGTTCGGCGCCCGGGCGGCGAGCCGGGCCGACGCCGAATGGGGAATCGAGCGGATGCGGGCGGCGCTCGCGATCGACGCCGACCTGCGCCCGTTCTACGAGCGCTTCCGCTTCGACGCGCTGATCGGCCCGGCGCTCCGCGCCAACCCCGGCCTGCGGGTGGCCGGTCGCCCCGACCCGTTCGAGGCGCTCACCTGGTCGGTCTGCGAGCAGCTGATCGAGTACGAGCGGGCCGCCGCGATCCAGCGTCGCCTGGTCGCGCGGCTCGGGCGCCACTGCCCGGTCACCGGCCTGTCGGACGCGCCGACCGCCGCGGTGCTCGCCGCCCAGGCGCCGGCGCTGCTGGCCTCGCTTGACCTCTCGCCGGGGCGGGCGATCGCGCTGCACCGCGCGGCCCGCGAGGTGTCCTGCGGTCGTGTCGACCTCGCCGATCCCGATCACGAGCGCGGCTGGCGCCGGCTGCGGGCGATCCGTGGCATCGGCAGCTGGACGCTGCAGACGATGGCGCTCACCGGCCAGGGGCGCCTTGACCAGCTGCCGGCCGGCGACCTCGGCTATCTCAAGCTCGTCGGCCGCCTGCGCGACGGCGACCCGCGCGCTCGCGCCACCGAGGAGGAGGTGGAGCGCTTCTTCGCCCCCTACGCGCCCTGGGCCGGGCTCGCCGGGCTGCACGCCCTCAGCCGCGCGGGCAGCTCCGCCGCGCTGCGGCTCGCGGCCTGAACACCCCCGCACCATCCCGATCCGAGCGGCGTCAGGTGAGCGGGGACACCGACACCTGGCGCCCGCACGGCGCCACCAGCGGCGCCCGCGGGAGCATCACCCGCACCCAGCGCGCGTCTCCGACCGGTGCCCGCAGTACCGCCGCGGTCGCCGTCCGGCACCGATGCGCGTGGGCGTATTCGTTGTCGGCGGCGAGGCTGATCACGAACGTCGCCGCGGCGCGCGGGGCGAGGACGACGGTCGCCGGCGCGCGGGCCCCGGCCGGGAGGAACCCGCCGCCGCGCCGCTCGCGCATCCCCAGCGACCGGCCGGAGGTTCCGAGCAGCCGCACGCCGGGATAGCCGCCGATCCGGCAGCGGCGGGCCGAGATGTTGCGCAGCCGGAAGCTGACCAGGAGGTGGCCGGTCGCTCCCTGGACGCCGCCGGAGGCCACCGCCAGCTGCGCGCCCGAGCACGCCGCCGCGCTCACGGCGGGCGACGACGGGGTCGCGCTCGACGAGGTCTGCGAGCTGCCGCAGGCCGCGAGCGCGGCCGTGGCCAGCGCGACCTGCGCCCCCCCGATCACCCGTCGCATGCGCCCCCCCCACCGGCTCGAAGCGCAGCGTCTGCGACGGCGCGCCGGCCGGCGGCGCCGGTCACGGGCCTTGTCCCGCCAGCAGCTGATTGGTCGCCGCGCCCGCCACCGACGCCGGGTTGGAGATCAGATGATTGCTCAGCATCCATGTGCCGTACGCGGTCCACTGCGCCTGGTTCTGCCATCCCCACGGCAGGTTCGGATCGGAGGGGAAGAACGATGACAGGGTCGCCCGGACGCTCGCCGTCTGCAGTTTGGTGCTCAGCGACGGGTTGGCCTGCACGAGCGCTTGCACGCCCGCCGACGGATCGGCGCGCACCGCCGCATACCCGCGCCCCAGCGCCTGCACGAAGCGCCGCAGCTCGTTGTTGTCGTTGGCGATCTCGTTCTCGCGCACGACGAGCACGAGCTCGTCGTAGTCGGGGACGCCGGCGTTCTCGACGTGGATGACGTTGACGCGCCGGCCGTCCTGGCGCAGCTCGATCGCCTCGTAGTTCCAGTACGCCCCCAGCGTCGCGTCGACCCGGCCCGACAACATCGCCGGAACGAGGTTGTCGCCGACGTTGACCTCCCTGACCGACTTCACCGGGACGCCTGCTCGCGCCAGGATCGTCGTCAGATAGTCGTGCTGATAGGGGATCCCGGCGTCGCCGACCGTCTTGCCGCGCAGGTCGGCGGTCGTCGTGATGTGCTTGTCGCCGAGCGACACGATCGAGGTCAGCGGTCGCTGGACGATCGCGCCGATCCCGGCCAGCAGCGCGCCCTTGTCGCGCGCCAGCAGCAGCTCGGGCTCATAGGACAGCGCGACGTCGACCTTGCCCGCCGCCAGCAGCTGCAGCGGCGTCGCCGGATCGGTGGGCACGACGACGTGGACGTCGAGCCCGGCCTTGGCGAAGTCGCCGTTGGCGATCGCCTCGTACAGGCCGACGTGGTCGGCGTTGGGGAACCAGTCGAGCATCACGGTCAGGCTCTGGGCGTGCGACGCGCTCGGCGTCGTCACGTCGGTCTTGTCGCCGCACGCGGCGAGAACCGGCGCGAGCGCGAAGATCGCGCCGCCGAGCGCCAGGATTCGTCTCATCGGTTGTCAGTCTCCAGTCGTTGGATAGGCCCACGGCAGCGCGAGCCGCTCGGCCACGCTCATCAGCACGAACAGCGCCACCGACAGCGCGCACAGGATCCCGGCGGTCGCGAACGCCCGGGCGGGCAGCAGCTGGGCGATCGACTGCTCGAACAGGTAGCCCAGCCCGGAGCTCGCGCCCACCCATTCGGCGAACACCGCGCCGATCACCGCCACCACGACCGCGATCTTCGTCCCGGTGAACACGTGGGGCAGCGCGGCGGGCAGTTCGACGCGCCGGAACGTCTGCCAGCGCGAGGCGTCGAAGGTGCGCATCAGCTTGATCAGCTGCGGGTCGACGCCGGCCAGTCCGGCCAGCGTGGTGACGACGATCGGGAAGAACGAGACGAGCGCGATCACGATCAGCTTGGGCAGGATCCCGAAGCCCAGCCACAGCACGAGCACCGGCGCCAGCATCGGCACGGGCACGGCCTGCGAGGCCACCAGCAGCGGGTACAGCGCGCGGCGCAGCGTCGGCGAGAAGTACACGACGATCGCCAGCGCGATCCCGGCCGCCATCGCGATCACGATCCCCAGCACGATCTCCTTGGCGGTCACCAGGAAGTTGCTCCACAGCAGCCCGCGGTCGGTGTACAGCGATGCGAACACGGCGTGGGGCGCGGGGAGCACGAGCGGGTCGACGCCGCCGAGATCGACGTACAGCTCCCAGGCGCCGAGCAGGGCGAGCACGACCGCGACGGCCGACAGCGCCGACAGCGCCCGGCGCGTCACGTGCTCACCCCGAGCGCCTCGAGCACGCGTTCGCGCAGCGCCACGACCGCGGGGTCGGTGCGCCGCCGCGGCCGCGCGAGCGCCACGTCGATGTCGGCCACCACCCGCCCCGGACGCGCGGACATGACGACGACGCGGTCACCGAGGACGACCGCCTCCTCGACGTCGTGGGTGACGAGCACCACCGTCCGCGGCTCGGTGGCCAGCACGCGCGCGAGCCAGCCCTGCATCTCGGCGCGGGTGAGCGCGTCGAGCGACGCGAACGGCTCGTCGAGCGCGAGCACCGGCTTGCCGGCCAGCAGCGAGCGCAGGAACGAGACGCGCTGGCGCATCCCGCCCGACAGCCCGGCGGGCCGGGTCCGCTCGAATCCGGCCAGGCCGAAGCGCTCCAGCCATGGCGCCGCGGTCGCCCGCGCCTGGTCGCGCGCCATGCCCTGCACGCGCAGCGCGAGCGCGGCGTTGTCGACCGCCGTCAGCCACGGCAGGAGCAGATCGCGCTGAGGCATGAGCGCCGCCGGGTCGCTGGTCACCGTGCCCGCGTCGGGGCGCTGCAGGCCGCAGATCAGCTCCAGCAATGTCGTCTTGCCGCACCCGCTCGGCCCGACGACGGCGACGATCTCGCCCGGCGCCGCGCCGAGCGACACGCCGACCAGCGCCGGCACCGCCCCGTGCGCGCCGCTGAACGTCCTGCTCACGTGTTCCACCCGCACCCCGCCGGTGCCGTGAAACTCGCGAGGCCCCTGGGGCGGAGCCTCGATCATCGCTCGTTCTCGCTCCCTCCGCGGGCATTACCCCACAGGTTCGAAGGGTCGGCGCCGGGTCGCTGTCGCTGTCGCGTGCGTTGGGGCGCTATCTCAGCCGGCGTACCCGCCAGCCCCCCTGGTTGTCAC
>JBELAG010000252.1:0-8986 GCA_049509055.1 Solirubrobacteraceae bacterium | reverse complement strand
CGTGACCTGGGCGAAGCGGTCGATCACACTGCGGGCGCCGAACTCCGGCGCGGCCGAGGACCACACCGCGCCGATCGACGCGCAGGCGAAGAAGCAGGCGACGGTCTCGGGGATGTTGGGCATGTAGGCGACGACGCGGTCGCCCTCGTCGACGCCGAGCGCGCGCAGGCCGGCGGCGATCGCGGCCACCTGGGCGCGCAGCTCGCCCCACGTCCACTCCCCGACCTCCGGGCGCAGCTCGGACGCGTGACGGATCGCGACCGCCTCGTCGCGCTTGTCGCGGAACATGTGCTCGGCATAGCTGACCGTCGACCCCGGGAACCACTTCGCTCCGGGCATCGACGCGTCGCCGAGGACCGTCTCGCCGCCCGCGCTGAAGCGCACGTCGAAGAAGTCCACGATCGACGCCCAGAAGGCCTCGATGTCCTGCACCGACCACGTCCACAGCGCCTCGTAGTCGGGGAAGGTCAGCCCCCGCTCGCGCTCGAGCCATCGCATGTACCGCGTCAGCGACGCCTGCTCGGCGCGGTCGCGCGAGGGCGTCCACAACAGCTTGGGCTCCTCGCTCATGCGTGAAGTATCCAGCAATCTCTAGACTCGTGCCCGTGGCCGACCAACCGCCGCGGTCGTCCCGGCAGACACTCATTGCACCGTTTGCCGGGACGGTGGTGTCGCTGCCCCGCGGCGCGACCGATGCGGTGACCGCGGGGGCGACTGTGGTGGTGCTCGAGGCGATGAAGATGGAGCATCAGGTCGTCGCCGAGCGCGACGGCGTGATCGAGGCGCTCGCGGTCGCCGTCGGGGAGACGGTCAGCGAGGGCCAGGCGCTCGCGATCATCGCGCCAGGAAACGGCGCATCGCCGGCGGCGGTCGCGGTCGCGGTCGCGGCCGCGGACGGGGCCGCGGACGGAGCCGCGGACGGAGCCGCGGGCCACGCCGGCGCCGGGAACGCCCCGGGCGGGCGCTCCGATCTCGCCGCGGTCCGCGAGCGCCACGCGATCGGCCGCGACGAGCGCCGCCCCGAGGCGGTCGCCAGGCGCCGCGCCCAGCAGCGGCGCACCGCGCGCGAGAACCTCGCCGACCTGCTCGACGAGGGCTCGCTGGTCGAGTACGGCCCGCTCGTGTTCGCGGCCCAGGAGCGGCGCCGGCCGCGGCAGGAGTTGATCGAGCGCACGCCGGCCGACGGGCTCGTCGGCGGGGTCGGCGCGATCGGCGGCCGGCCGGTCGCGGCGATGTCGTATGACTACACGGTCCTCGCCGGCACCCAGGGGATGCGCAACCACCTCAAGAAGGACCGGCTGTTCGAGGTCGCCCGGCGCCGGCGCCTGCCCGTCGTGCTGTTCGCCGAGGGGGGCGGCGGGCGACCCGGCGACGTCGACATGCCGATCATCGCCGGGCTGGACTGCCGCGCGTTCGGACTGTTCGCGCAGCTCAGCGGCCTGGTCCCGCTGGTGGGGATCGCCTCGGGCAACTGCTTCGCCGGCAACGCCGCGCTGCTGGGCTGCTGCGACGTCGTGATCGCCACCGAGGATGCGAGCATCGGGATGGGCGGCCCGGCGATGATCGAGGGGGGCGGGCTCGGCACGTTCGCCCCCGAGGAGGTCGGGCCGATCGACGTCCAGTACGCCAACGGCGTCGTCGACCTGCGGGTCGCCGACGACGCCGCGGCCGTGCAGGCGGCCCGCCGCTACCTGTCGTTCTTCGACACGGGCACGGCGGGCCCGCCGGCGACGGACCAGGCGCTCCTGCGCCACATCGTCCCCGCCAACCGCAAGCGCATCTACGACATCCGGCGGGTGATCGAGACGCTGTGCGACGACGTGCTCGAGCTGCGGGCGGGGTTCGGGCGCGGGATCGTGACCGCGCTGGCGCGGATCGACGGGCGGGCGCTCGGGGTGATCGCCAACGATCCGTCGCACCTCGGCGGCGCGATCGACGCGCCCGGCGCCGACAAGGCGGCGCGCTTCATGACGATGTGCGACGCGTTCGCGCTGCCGCTGCTGTTCCTCGCCGACACGCCGGGCTTCATGGTCGGCCCCGACGCGGAACGGACCGCGACCGTCCGACACTTCTCGCGGATGTTCCTCACCGGAGCCAACCTCGCGGTCCCGACCGGTACCGTCGTGCTGCGCAAGGGCTACGGCCTCGGCGCCCAGGCGATGGCCGGCGGCAGCTTCAAGGCGCCGCTGTTCACGGTCGGCTGGCCGACGTCGGAGTTCGGCGCGATGGGGCTGGAGGGGGCCGTGCGGCTCGGGATGCGCCGCGAGCTGGAGGCGATCGCGGATGACCGACAGCGCGAGCAGGCCTACGAGGCGGCCGTCGCCGCCGCCTACGAGCGCGGCCGGGGACTGAGCATGGCGTCCTACTTCGAGATCGACGACGTGATCGACCCCGCCGACACCCGCCGCTGGGTCGCGACGCTGTTCGACGACGACGCCCCCGGCTGGCGCGAGCGCCCGGGCAAGCGCCGCCCCAACCTCGAAGCCTGGTAGCGACCCGCTAGCCGCAGCGCTTGCAGGCACCGCGCAGGAGCACGTCGTGACTCTGCACGCGCACCCCGAGGCGGTCGGAGAGGTTGTCGATCGCGCGCTCCAGGCCGGGGTCGTCGAATGCCACCAGCGTGCCGCAGCGCTCGCACACGAGATGGTGGTGATGATGGCCGCCGGGGTCGACGGGCTCGAAGCGGGCCAGCCCCTCCCCGATCGCCACGCGCTCGGCCAGCCCGTGCTCGACGAGCAGGTCGAGCACGCGATAGATGCTGGCCCGCCCGGTCGGCGTCCCCCGCTCGCGCAGCTCGTCCTCGATCGCGATCACGCTGAGCGCGCACGCCTGACCGGCCAGCACCCCGATGATGCGCTCGCGCGCCTCGCCCCGCTTCAGCCCCGCGCAGGCGAGCACGTCATGCACGTGATCGCTCCAATCCCGGCTCATGTCCGCTCAAGCGTAGCGCCTGGAGAGCCGGAAAGAAGAATGGGAATCAGTCTTATCCGGTTGTAGACTGGCGGGCGTGAGCCGCCTTCCCGCCGCCCGTGCGCTCGCCATCGCGGCCGCCGTCGCCGTCCTCGGAGCGGGCTGCGCCGCGATCGGCTCCGACCCGCGCGGCGACGGTGTGCGGGTCGTCGCCGCCGAGAACTTCTGGGGCAGCATCGCGCGCCAGATCGGCGGCACCCATGCCGACGTGCGCAGCATCATCGTCAACCCCGCCCAGGACCCCCACTCCTATGAGCCGACGACGGTCGACGCGCGCGACGAGGCCACCGCCCAACTGGCGATCGTCAACGGCGTCGGCTATGACCCGTGGGCGTCCAAGCTGCTGGCCGCCAACCCCCTCCCCGGCCGCCTGACGGTCAACGTCGGGACGCTGCTGGGGCTGCAGGTGGGCGACAACCCGCACCGCTGGTATGACCCGGCCGACGTGACGGTCGTGGCCCGGGCGATCGCCGCCGCGCTGGAGAAGCTCTCGCCGGACCACGCCGCCTACTTCGCGGCCCGCCTGCGGAGCTTTCAGACCGCCGGGCTGGCGCGCTATCACGCGCTGATCGCCGCGATCCGCGCCCGCTACTCCGGCGTGCCGGTCGGCGCCTCGGAGAGCATCTTCGCGCTGCAGGCCCCCGCGCTCGGGCTGGACCTGATCACCCCCGGCAGCTTCATGAGGGCGATCAGCGAGGGGACCGAGATCACCGCCCAGGACACGATCCTCACCGGGGAGCAGATCGCCGACCACGCGATCGACGTCTGGATCGAGAACGCGCAGAACGTCACCCCGGAGATCCAGCGACTCGACGCCCTCGCCCGCGCGGACCGGATCCCGATCGTCGCCGTCACCGAGACCCTGTCACCGGCGACCGACAGCTTCCAGCAGTGGCAGGTCGCGCAGCTCACGCGGCTCGCCGCCGCGCTGCACCGGGCGACCGGTCGATGAACGTGCAGGCACCCCCGCATCCGCCGGTCGCCGCGCCGACCCCGGCGGTGGCGCTCGACGGCGTCGAGATCGCGGTCGGCGGGCGGACGATCCTGCACGATGTGTCGCTGAGGATCGGAGCGGGCGAGTTCATCGCGGTGCTCGGGCCCAACGGCGCCGGCAAGTCGACGCTGATGCGCTCGATCCTCGGCCTGCACCCCCTGGCGCAGGGCACGGTCAGCGTGCTCGGGCGCCCGCCGCGGCAGGCGCGGTCGGAGATCGGCTACCTCCCCCAGCGCCAGAGCTTCGACGAGTCCACCCGGGTGCGCGGGGTCGATCTCGTCATGCTCGGGCTGGAGGGAGCCCGGTGGGGCGTGCCGCTGGCGCTCACCCCGGCCGCCCGGCGCCGGCGGCGGGCCGAGCGCGAGCGGGTCCACGAGGTGATCGAGCTCGTCGGCGCGCAGGCGTATTGCATGCGCGCGATCGGCGAGCTGTCGGGCGGCGAGCAGCAGCGGCTGCTGATCGCCACCGCACTCGTTCGCCGCCCCCGCCTGCTGATCCTCGACGAGCCGCTCGACAGCCTCGACCTCCCCAACCAGGCCGCGGTCGCCGGGCTCGTGCGCCGGATCGCCGCCGCCGGCAGCGTGGCCGTGCTGCTCGTCGCCCACGACGTCAACCCGCTGCTGCACTACCTGGACCGCGTCGTCTACCTGGGCGGCGGCCGCGCCGTGGCCGGCGCCGTCGACGACGTCATCACCGCGCCGCAGCTCAGCGAGCTGTACGGGACGCCGATCGAGGTGCTGCGCACCGGCGACGGCCGGCTCGTCGTCGTCGGCCAGCCGGAGGCGCCCCACCATCCCGGCCACCGCCACGGCTGACGCGATGAACCCGGTCCTGTCGGCCAACCCGATCTACGACCTGCGCGAGCTGCTCGTCTTCCCGTTCATGGTCAACGCCCTGGAGGCCGGGACGATCGTCGCCGTGCTCGCCGCGGTGGTCGGCTGGTACGTCGTGCTGCGCGGCCAGACGTTCGCCTCCCACACGCTCTCGGTGATGGCCTTCCCCGGGGCGACCGGCGCCGCGCTGGCCGGGCTGCCGGCGTCGCTGGGCTACTACGTCGCGTGCACGGTGGCGGCGATGGCGATCGGCGGCGGCGGCCGCGCCCGGCGCCGGCGGCGCGGTTCTGAGACGGCGACGATCGGCACCGTCCAGACCGTCGGCCTGGCGGCGGGCTTCCTGTTCCTGTCGCTCAACCAGTCGGTCCTCGGCGAGCCCGACGCGCTGCTGTTCGGCACCTTCCTGGGGATCACCCGCGGCCAGGTGCTTGCCCTGCTGCTGGTCGCGATCGCCGCCCTCGTGGCCCTCGCCGCGCTCGCCCGGCCGCTGCTGTTCTCCTCGATCGACGCCGACGTGGCCCGCGCCGGCGGCGTGCCGGTCAGGCTGATCGACGTCGCCTTCCTGCTGATCCTCGGACTGGCGATCGCCGCCACCAGCCAGCTCACCGGAGCGCTGCTGGTGTTCGCGCTGCTCGTCGCGCCGGCCGCGAGCGCCCAGCTGATCACGGCGCGACCGGTCGCCGGCCTCGCGCTCAGCGTCGCGATCGCGCTCGTCGTCGTGTGGCTCGGCCTGGCGATCGCCTACTTCACGATCTATCCCGTCGGCTTCTACGTGACGTCGCTGGCGTTCGCGATCTATGTCGCGGCGCGGATCGTGACCGGGCGCCGCGGCTGATGTTCGCCCACGAGTTCGTCCGCAACGCGTGGTTGGCGGGGACCTTCATCGCGCTGGCCTGCGGGACCGTCGGCTGGTTCGTCGTCGTCCGCGGCCAGGTGTTCGCCGGCGACGCGCTCAGCCACGTGGCGTTCGTCGGCGCGATCGCCGCGGCGGCGGTCGGCGTCGACGAGCGCGTCGGCCTGTTCGCGCTGACCCTCGCGCTGGCCGGCGCAATGGGCGCGCTCGGCCGCCGGGCGCAGGCCGACGACGTGACGATCGGGACCGCGTTCGCATGGATCCTCGGCATCGGCGTGCTGCTGCTGGCGATCCTGGCGACGAGCGCCGCGGGCGCGAGCGGGATCACCACGGCCAACACGCTGTTCGGGTCGATCTACTCGCTCGGCGCGGGCGCCGCGGTGCTCGCCGCGGCGCTCGGCCTGGCCGTCTGCGCCCTCGTGCTCGGCGCCGTCCGGCCGTTGCTGCTCAGCACGCTGGACCCGGAGCTGGCCGCGATCCGCGGCGTGCCCGTCCGCCTGCTCGGGTTCGGCTTCCTCGGCGCGCTGGCGGTGGTCACCGCCGAGAGCACGCAGGCGATCGGCGCCCTGCTGCTGCTCGGGCTGATCGCCGCCCCCGCCGGCGCCGCGACGACGCTGACGCCGCGGCCGTACGTGGGGATCGCGCTGTCGGCGGGGATCGCCGTCGGCGCCATGTGGGGCGGGCTCGCGCTCAGCTACACGGTCGGCGCGCTGCCCCCCAGCACCGCGATCATCGGCCTGGCGGCCGCCGTGTACGCCGCCGCGGCGGTGTTCGTCCGGCTGCGCGGGCGGCGGGCTGCCGTCAGCGCCGGCGTCGCCGGGATCCGCAGTTAGCCTGAGGACCGGCGGGCGTGCTCGGACGGGAGTCACAGTCCGAGCCGCCGCCGGAACCCCAGGCCGCGGGGAGGAGTCTCACCCGCGGGCGACGAGGCGCACAGTCGTCGCAGTCGGCCGGCGTCTGGAGTCGGCGGTGGGTCAGACAGGGCGCGGGGATGCCGTCGTCAGACCGTCCGTCGCCTCGGGATAGATGGCGTCGGCGCGACATGGCAGCAATGTACGTCGCTCGCTGTCAGCTTCCCGTAAGAGCACGCTGAGGATCGACTGAGATCGGACGTCAGGCGGCGGGCAGCGCGCGTGCCCGGCCCGCCCGATGGGCCGACACCTGTCCGGACGACGCCGGCCGCGACGGCGCCAGTGCCGGCAGCTCGACGCGGACGACGAGCCCACCCGCCTCGGGCGCGATCAGCGTTGCCGTCCCGCCGTGAACCTCGGCGACCGAGCGGACGATCGACAGGCCGAGCCCGAAGCCGTCGATCGAGCGGTCCAGCCGGCGAAACGGCTCGACGAGCTCCTGCACCTTCGCCGGATCGATGCGCCGGCCGCCGTTGGCGACGGTCAGCACGACGCGGCCGTTGACCACCCGCGTGCGGACCGACAGACGGCCGCCGCGCTCGTTGTGATGGATCCCGTTGTCGAGCAGGTTGGCGATCAACCGCTCCAGCAGGCTCGGGTCGCCGCTGCACCACGCCGGCTCGAGGTCGTCGGCGATCCGGATCCGGGCCTCCTGCGCCCGAGCCCGCAGGTCGGTGATGCAGTCTCCCGCCAGCGCCGCGATGTCGACCGGCTCCTCGTGGCCGGTGGCGGCCTCGCTGCGGGCGAGCACGAGCAGGCTGGCGATCAGGTGCTCGCTGCGATCGACCATGTCGCGCACGGTCTCGGCCATCGAGCGCAGCTCCGCGCGGCTGGCGTCGGGGTCCGACAGCGCGACGTCGACCTCGGTGCGCATGATCGCCAGCGGCGTGCGCAACTCGTGTGAGGCGCTGGCCACGAAATGGCGCTGGCTGGCGAAGGCGCCGTCGAGGCGCCCGAGCATGCCGTCGAAGGTATCGGCGAGCTCCTTGAGCTCGTCGGAGGGGCCGCGCAGCGCGATCCGCTCGCCGAGATTCTCGCCGGAGACCCGTCGCGCGGTGGCGGTGATCTTGCGCAGCGGCGCGAGCGCCCGGCCGGCGAGCAGCCAGCCGATGATCGCCGACACCGCCGTGATCACGACGAGCGCGGCGACGTACTCGATCAGCAGCCGGTGCAGCGCCCCGCCGAGGATCTGCTGCTCGACGGTGTGGATGATCTTGGCCTCCGGCGATCCGGGGGGAAAGCCGAACTCGCCCCTCACCGGGTTGATCCCGAGCCGCTCGAGCTCGACGCGCAGGCTGTGATGGGTCCGGAGATTGTCACGGACGAGCAGGTAGCCGACCGTCAGCAGCGCCGTGCCCGTGACGAGGAACACGGTCCCGTAGAGCGCGGTCAACCGCAGCCGGACGGTCGGCGCGGGCGCTCTCAGCCGGCGATGCCGGCGACCGGGAATGGCCATCAGGCCATCCTGTAGCCGACTCCGATCACCGTCTGGACGACCGGTGGCTCGCCGAGCTTGCGGCGGAGGGTCATGATCGTCATTCGCACGACATTAGTGAATGGGTCGGTGTGCTCGTCCCACACCCGCTCCAGCAGCTGCTCGGCGGAGACCGTCGCGCCCTCGGCGGACATCAGCGCCTCGAGCACCGCGAACTCCTTGCGCGCCAGCTCCAGCTCGTGCCCGTCCCGGGTGAGCCGGCGCCGCGCGGGGTCGAGCTCGAGGTCGCGGTGGCACAGCACCGGCGGCCGGCTCGGCGTCGTGCGCCGGGCGAGCGCATGGATCCGGGCGACGAGCTCGGCGAAGCGAAACGGCTTGGGCAGGTAGTCGTCGGCGCCGAGCGAGAGGCCCTCGATCACGTCCTCGAGCGCGCCCGCCGCCGTCAGCATCAGGATCCCGGTCTCGGGCCGTTCGTCGCGCACCGTCCGGCACACGTCGTCGCCGTGGACCCCGGGCAGGTCGCGGTCGAGGACGAGCACGTCGTAGCGCACGACGCGGGACTTGACGAGCGCCTGCTCGCCGTCGGGGGCGAGGTCGACCGCCATCCCCTGGCGGCGCAGCCCCCGCGCGATCGCGTCGGCGAGACGCACCTCGTCTTCGGCGATCAGAACGCGCATACCGGATTGAGGATGCCCCGCGGATCATAAGAACTCCGTAAGAGCCTCAGATATACGCTCGCGTTCAGCATTACACGAAACGACGTGACAACGAATCATGATACGATCTCCGTCGCATGGCGTCGCCACCGAAGATCGCCGAGCGTGGCATGGCCGTCGGCCTGCGGGCGCTCAACCGGGTCGCCTCCTCGACCGCGATCGACCGCTTCGGACTGCGCGATTCGACCGTGCGGCTGCTGCACGGCGCTTCGAGGACGACCGCCCGCACCGCGGCGAGCGCCGGACGGACGTTCGCCGCCGCCGACCGACTGTC
>JBELAG010000251.1:0-9071 GCA_049509055.1 Solirubrobacteraceae bacterium | reverse complement strand
ACGGCGACAACCCGCCGCCCCAGGACGGCGCCTGTCCCGGCAACGCGATCAGCCCGATCACCCACACGCACTCCTGCTGGGTGTTCGAGGACAACTACGTGCACGACAACAACAATCCCAACGTGCCCGCCGCGGGCTCGGCGGCGGCCGGACCGGTCGGTACCGGGATGACCGTGTCCGGCGGCCGTGACGACACGATCATGGACAACCGGTTCGTCAACAACGACGCCTGGGGCGTGGCGCTGGTGCCGTATCTCGACAGTGGCAAGCCGTGCACGGGCGGCACGCTGCCGTCCCTGTTCGGCCCCACCAGCTGCCTGTTCGACGAGTGGGGCGATGCGGTGATCGACAACACGTTCATCAATGACGGCTCCTACGGCCATCCTTCCAACGGCGACTTCGCGGAGGTCAACCTGGAGGGCGGCCACGCGACCGACTGCTTCAGCGGCAACCACGGCGCCAGCGGAGCGGCCATCGAGCCGGCCGCCGCGGCGGCGCTGCAGACGCTTCACCCGACCTGCGACGGCTCGCCGCTGGCGTCGGGCACGAGCGACAGCAACTTCCTCGCCGAGGTGCTGTGCGACAGCCAGGTGGAGCTCTCGCCGGGGACGCGGTCGCCGTGCCCCTCCGGGGCCTACCCGCGGGTCTCGAAGATCGTCATGCGACCGCTGCCCAGGAACCTGCCGTCGATGCCCAACCCGTGCCAGGGCGTCCCGGCCGACCCGTGGTGCACCAGGAAGGGCTGACGCGAAGCTAGCGCGCGGCGCGCGGCGCGCGGCGCGCGGCGGGCGGCGCGCGGCGGGCGCGGACCGGGGCGCCGCGCGCCGCCCGCGCGCGTCGCCGTGCCGCCGTACCCTTGCTCGGAATGAGCTGCCTGGTCGTCAAGCTGGGATCGAGCCTCGTCGCCGACGAGCGCGGCAACGTGCGCGCCGACGTGCTCGGACGGATCTGCGAGGAGGTGGCGACGCTGCATGCCGCCGGCGGCTCGGTGATCATCGTCACCAGCGGCGCGATCGCGCGGGGGATGGGGGTGATGTCGCTGGCGCTGCGCCCGCGGGCGATCGACGAGCTGCAGGCGGCCAGCGCGGTGGGCCAGGGCAAGCTCTATCAGGTCTACGACGAGCTGCTGCGCGCCCGCGGGGTGCCCACCGCCCAGGTGCTGCTGACCTTCTTCGACATGAGCGCCCGCACCCACTATCTCAACGCCCGCCAGACGCTCCGCAAGCTCCTGGAATGGCGTGTCGTGCCGGTGATCAACGAGAACGACACCACCACCACCGATGAGATCTCGTTCGGCAACAACGACTTCCTGGCTGCGCAGGTGGCGATCCTGCTCGGCGCCGAGCGCCTGCTGTTGCTCACCGACGCCGACGGGGTGTTCACCGCCGATCCCGCTCTGCACCCGACCGCGGTGGCGCTCGACGAGGTCACCGATTTCGCGGCGCTCGAGCAGTTGGACATCGGGATCAGCGCGTCGCCGCTGGGCTCGGGGGGCATGCGCTCCAAGGTGGTGGCCGCCGAGATGGCCACCGCGTCGGGCATTCCGACGGTGATCGCCAGCGGCCTGGAGCCCGGGCGGATCACCGCGGCGGCCGCCGGCGAGCCGGTCGGCACGCGCTTCCCCGCCCGCGAGGGGCGGTATTCCAGCTTCAAGCTGTGGCTCAAGTACGCCAAGCCCGCCCGCGGGCGCGTGCTGGTCGACGCGGGCGCCGCCCGCGCCCTGCGCGAATGGGGAACGAGTCTGCTGCCGGTCGGCGTGGTCGACGTGAGCGGCGCGTTCGCGGCCGGCGACGCGGTCGAGATCGCCCATGAGCAGCAGACGGTCGGCAAGGGCATCTCCAACTATTCGGCGGAGGAGCTGCGCTCCGTCCGCGGGATGAAGTCCGGCGCCGTCCGCGAGCTGCTGCCGCTCGCCAGCGAGGAGGCGATCCACCGTGACTACTTCGTCCTGGCCTGATCGTCACCGGCACGCTGCCCCCTGAGCACTGGCGCCGGTCGCACCCGCGCCGCGACGCACACCGCCCGGAGCCCGTGGCGAAGTAACCTGTAGACCGATGGCCAGCACCACCGCATCGATCGACGACACGTGCCTGGCCGCCAAGCGGGCGTCGCGGGCGCTCGCCACGCTCGGCTCGTCGGTCAAGAATCGGGCGCTGGAGGCCGTCGCGGCGGCGCTGACCGAGGCGACCGAGCAGATCCTGGAGGCCAACGCGCTCGACCTCGAGGCGGGGGAGGCCAACGGCCTGTCAGAGGCGCTGCTCGACCGCCTGGCGCTCGACGAGCGCCGGATCGCCGAGATGGCCGCGGGCGTGCGCACGATCGCGGCGCTGCCCGACCCGGTCGGCGAGGTGATCGACGGCTCGACGCTGGCCAACGGCCTGCAGTTGCGCCGGGTGCGGGTGCCGCTCGGCGTGATCGCGGTCGTCTACGAGGCGCGCCCGAATGTCACGATCGACGCCGCCGCGCTGTGCCTGAAGTCCGGCAACGCCGTCGTCCTGCGCGGATCGAGCTCGGCCGCTCATTCCAACGCCGTGCTGGGCGCCGTGGCCGCGCAGGCCGCGGCCACCGCAGGGCTGCCGGAGGGCGCGCTGTCGATCCTGTCGGGCGGCGACCGCGACGAGCTCAAAGAGCTGGCCACCCAGGCCGGCGTCGTGGACCTGATCATCCCGCGCGGCGGCGAGGGGCTCAAGGCCGCGCTCAAGGGCGTGGCCACGGTGCCGGTGATCTATGCCGCATCGGGCAACAACCATGTCTACGTCGATGCGGAAGCGGACCTCGACCAGGCCCGTGAGATCGTGCTCAACGCCAAGCTCCAGCGCCCGGGGACGTGCAACTCGGCCGAGAAGCTGCTTGTGCACGCCGACATCGCCGACCGCTTCCTGCCGGGGATGCTCGACGCGCTGGCGCGGGCCGGCGTCCGCCTGCACGGCGACGCCCGGGCCCGGGCCGCGGCTCCGGACGCGGCGATCGACGAGGCCACCGCCGAGGACTGGGACACCGAGTACCTGGCGCTCGAGATGGCCGTCGCGGTCGTGGACTCCACCGCCGAGGCGATCGCGCACGTCAACGCGCACGGCAGCGGGCATTCCGAGGCGATCGTCACCGCCGGCACCGTGTCCGCGCGGGCCTTCCAGCTCGGCGTCGACGCCGCCTGCGTGTACGTCAACGCGTCGACGCGGTTCACCGATGGCGGCGAGTTCGGGATGGGCGCCGAGATCGGCAACTCGACCCAGAAGCTCCACGCGCGCGGCCCGATCGGCCTGCGCGAGCTCTGCACGTTCAAGTACATCGTCGAAGGCGACGGCCAGATTCGCTCGTGAGGCCGAGCCGTACCCGGTGCGCATAGGGATCCTCGGCGGAACGTTCAACCCGCCACATCTCGGTCACCTGGTGTGCGCCCAGGAGGCCTATCGTGAGCTCGACCTCGACCGCGTGATGCTGATTCCCGCCCGCGTTCCGCCGCACAAGCCCGTCGACGAGGAGCCCGGCCCGGCGCATCGACTCGAGCTGTGCCGGCGCGCGGTGCGCGACGACGACCGCTTCGAGGTGTCCGACCTCGAGCTGAGCCGCGACGGTCCGTCGTTCACGGTGGATACGCTGCAGGAGCTGAGTTCCCGCGCCCCCCACAACGAGTTGGTGCTGATCGTCGGCGGCGACATCGCCGCCGGCCTGCCCCGGTGGCGAGAGCCCGAGCGGGTGCTGGAGCTGGCGACGCTCGCCGTGGCCAAGCGACGCGGCACCGCGCGAGCGACTGTCGACGACGCGCTCGGCGGACTGGCGGGCGGGGACCGAGCCAGGTTCTTCGCGATGCCGCGCATCGGGATCTCATCGACGATGGTGCGCCGGCGCGTGCGGGCCGGGCAGCCGATCCGGTACTTCGTGCCCGACGCAGCAGTGGAGTACATCCAGCGACACGGGCTCTACAGCCCACCCGGAGGTTCATGACACAGCCCACCCTGAATCCCGAGCTGATGGTGGCCGAGATCGCCGAGCTCGCCGCCGACCGCAAGGCCCTGGAGATCGTCCAGCTCGACCTGCGCGGCATGATCGGCTACGCCGACTATTTCCTGATCTGCACCGGTCGCACCGACCGCCAGGCCAAGGCGATCCACGACTCGATCCACGCCGGCATGAAGTCCGCCCACGGCCTGCTGCCGCGCCGCGTCGAGGGCCTGCCCGAAGGTCGTTGGGTCCTGATGGACTACCTCGACGTGATCGTGCACGTGTTCACGCCTGAGACGCGGGCCTACTACCGGCTGGAGCAACTGTGGGGCGAGGCCCCGTCGCTGGCCGTCCACGCGGCCGCCGCGGCGGGCTGACCGCTACAGCGCGGTCATCAGCTTCGGCGCGACTTCCTTCTTGCGGCTCATCACGCCGGGCAGCGCGATCGAGCTGTCGGTGTGCTCGACGCCGAAGCTCCGGGCGACTGCCGCCACGTCGCCGGCGACGAGCATGTCGGTGCCCTTCGTGACGACGTCGGTGACCATCAGCGCGTACAGCGCCAGCCCATGGTCCTCGCGCTCGTGGCGCAGCGCCTCCAGCAGCTCCGCTTTGCGGTCGCTCAGCGCGTCGCCGACGACCTCCACCTGGGCGATGCAGATCTCCTGGCCGCCCCGGATCTCGTAGCGCTTGGCGTCACGGGTGAGGATCTCCTCGGCGCTCAGTCCCGAGACGTCCGCGGTCGCCTCGAACATCTCGCGTCCGAGCTCGCGGGCGTCGATCGCCAGCACCCGCTCCAGGTACTCGACGACGGCGTGGTCGCGCTGGGTGGTGGTCGCCGAGTTGAGGATCACCGTGTCCGACAGCACGGCGCCGAGCAGCATGCCCGCCGTCGACCGGCTCGGCTCCATCCCGGCCTGACGGAAGCGCTCGACGACCAGCGTGGCGGTGGAGCCCACCGGGTCGAAGGTGGCGGTCACCGGGATCCGGGTCTCGATCGAGCCGATGTGATGGTGATCGAGGATCTCCAGGATCTCCGCGTCGCCGATCCCGACCGCGCTCTGCGCCTGTTCGGCATGGTCGACGAGCATCAGCCGCCGCCGCGCGGGAGCGACGAGGTCCGAGCGGGTGACCAGGCCGACCGGGCGGTTCTCGGCATCGAGCGCGACCGCGGCGCCGTAGTGGCTCTCCTTGATCTGCTCTGACATGTCGTCGAGGAGGTAATCCGGTGTCACGGTCAGCGGGTCCTTCTCCATCAGCGCGCTGCATGGCGCCGCGAGCGTGATCATCCGGCCCGACACGTAGCTGTCGAGCGGGGAGACGACGATCGCGGTGCCCCGCCGGCGCGCCGCGGCCAGCGCGTCGCCGGTGGGGGCCGAGGAGTTGGACAGCACCATCAGCGCGACGCCGAGCTCGATCACCTTCAGTTGGGCGTCGGGCCGGTTGCCGACGACGACGACGTCGCCCTCGGCGATGCCGCTGTTGCTCTGGGGATCCATCGCGTACACCCAGACCCGGCCCGACAGCTGGCGCTCCTCGCCGAGGACCAGCTCGCCCTCGAGCACCGCAACGACCGCGCTGAGGTTCGTCGAGGCATCCTCCAGCGTGGAGGTCCGCAGCGACTCGCGCACATAGCGCCGGGCCAGCGCCCGCTCGGTCAGCACGCCGGTGAGCCCGCCGTGCTCGTCGACGATCGGGACGAGCTCGAGGTCGGCCTTGGCCATCGCCAGGCCGGCCTCGCGCACCGGATCGCTCTGGCGGGTGATCGGGAAGCTGCGCTGCATCACGTCCCGGGCGCGCAACATCACGTGACGCAGCAGGCGAGGCTCGGGGGCGCCGGTGCGCTCCAGCAGCCAGCGCGTCTGCGAGTTGGTCTCGCCCAGCCGCACCGGAACGTAGTCGTTGTTGGGGTCCAGCCGGCCCTTGAGCTCGGCGTAGCCGATCGCCGACGCGATCGAATCGGTGTCCGGATTACGGTGGCCGGTGACGTAGATCGGTCGCATGGGGGCGATTATGACGCGACGGGGCGATCGGCTGCCACACTGCACGTGGGCCTGTGAGTGGCTCCTGATCCACGCGCGAGGCGCCGCTCACGACGATCAAGGAGAGCCGATGCCGACCGCACCATCCATCCTCCCGACTCAGATCCAGCAGGGCACCGCGCCGGGCGTCAACTACCGTCTGGAGGGCGAGCTGGTCCCCGTACTGCACATGGCGCTCGACGGCCGCGTGCCCGTGTACTTCGAGCATCACGTGCTGCTGTGGAAGTACCCGAACATGCAGATCGGGCTGCATCCGCTCAAGAAGGGGCTCAAGCGTCGCGTGTTCGGCGGCATGCCGCTGCTGCTGCTCGAGGCTCAGTCCGGGGGCGAGATCGCGTTCAGCCGCGACGCACCCGGTCACGTCGTCGCGCTGCACCTGCCGCCCGGCGAGGGGATCATGGTGCGCGAGCACCAGTTCCTGGCCGCGACCGGCCACGTCGAATACGACTACAGCCGGATCAAGGGCTTCGCCAACATGCTCTACGGCGGCGGCTTCTTCGTCGACCACTTCACCGCCGGCGACGCCGAGGGCGTCGTCTGGGTGCACGGGTACGGCAACGTCTTCGAGAAGGCGCTCGAGCCGGGCGAGACGATCGACATCGAGCCCGGCGGCTGGCTGTACCGCGACCACACGGTGTCGATGGCCCAGGAGGTCTACGGGTTCAAGACCGGTTTCCTGGGCGGCGGCAGCGGCAGCCTTGTCTTCAACCGCTTCACCGGTCCGGGACGGGTCGGGCTGCAGAGCGCCTACTACACGCCCCCGGGCCAGGAGGGCAACGGCGCCGGCGGCCAGCAGCAACAGGGCGCCGGCGGCCTGCTCGGCGGGATCGTCGGCGGCCTGCTCGACAACTGACAGAAGGGGCGGCGTCGCATGGCCCATCCCACCGGATACCTCGCCGAGCACCCGCTTCCGCCCGGGATCGTCGGCGCGCTCGGGCTCGCCGGCTATCAGCTGCTGATCGACGTGGCGGGGGTGGGGGCGGGCCGGCTGGGCTCCCAGGCGTTCCTGGTGGTGGCGCCCGACCCCGACCCGGCGCTGCCCGACGCCGGCACCCAGATCGCGCTGCATCACACCCGGCTCAGGGACGACAGCGAGGCGTCGGCGTTCACCCAGCTGGCGGCACAGCTGGGCTACATGCGGCTGTCGGGCTACCGGCTGGCGCTCGAGCGGGCCGGTCTGCGCAGCAGGGTATCGGTCGTCAACCCCGCCACCGGCGCGATCGCCGCCACGATCCCCGACAAGCATCCCGGGGGTCTGCTCTCCCGCGGCGCCACGACCGCGGCCCGGCTGCTGGTGCTCACGCGCTCGCTGCCGCCGGCCGGGCCGCCGCCGGATCTGCAGAACCCCGAGCTGCTGCGCCAGGTGCTGTTGGCGCTCGCTCTGCGCGACGAGGACGTCGGCGGCGCCGAGGCGGCCGAGCTGGCCGACCGGGCGCTGGAGCTCACCCGCGGCGACCGCGCGCTTGATCCTCCGGCGGCGCTGGAGGCGGCGAAGGCATCCTCGGCGTAGCGGGGCGGTCGCTCGAGCGGGAGGGTAGAGTCCGCACTCTCGGTGGTGGCGAGTGGGTGGGTGTCCGTGGCGAGAGAGAAAGGTCCTGAATGACTGTGGTGTCGATGCCCGAGATCCTCGACCCGGCGTTCGCCGGGCGCTACGGGGTCGCGGCGATCAACGTGGTCGACGATCTGACGCTCGAGGCGGTGCTGGCCGCGGCCGCGGAGCTGGAATCGCCGCTGATCATCCAGACCTCGCTCAAGACGGTCAAGTCGATCGGCGCCGGCCCGCTGTACAGCATGTGGCGCGCCCGCGCCGACGCCGTGGCGGTCCCGGTTTCGCTGCACCTCGACCACTGCCCGGATCGGGAATGGGTCAGCATCTGCCTGGCCGCCGGCTGGAATTCGGTGCTGTTCGACGGCTCCGCGCTCGACGTCGCCGAGAACACCCGCCAGACAATCGAGGTGGTGGCCGAGGCCGAGCGCTACGGAGCGCACGTGGAGGGCGAGATCGAGACGGTGCTCGGCGTCGAGGACGGCGTCGGCTCCGATGAGGCGGGCGAGGTGCATCCGGTGGAGGTGTCGGCCCGGTTCATCGAGGCGACCGGCGTCTACTGCTTCGCCCCCGCGATCGGGACCGCGCACGGCCTCTACAAGCACACGCCCGAGCTCAAGCCCGAGCGGGTCACCGAACTGGTCGCGCTTCACCCGATTCCGATGGTTCTCCACGGCGGGACCGGCCTGCGCCAGGAGCAGTTCACCGATCTGATCTCACGCGGGTGCGCGAAGGTCAACATCTCGACCGCGCTGAAGATCGCGTTCGTCGACGCCCACCGCGAGTATCTCGAGGACAACCCCGGCAAGCACGATCCGCCGTCGATGCTCGGCCACGTCCGCGCCGCGGTCAAGGCGATGGCCGAGCACCACATCGGCATGTTCGGGTCGGCCGGCCGAGCGCGCACGGTTTCGGCGGCCGCCGGCTGAACGCATGCCCGCCCTGATCTTCGACTGCGACGGCGTGCTCGCCGACACCGAGCGCGACGGCCACCGCCCGGCGTTCAACGCGACCTTCGCCGAAGTCGGGCTGCCGGTGCAGTGGTCTGAGCAGGAGTACGGGGAGCGCTTGAAGATCGGCGGCGGCAAGGAGCGGATGGCGTCGCTGCTGACCGACGAGTTCGTCGCCGCCAACCACCTGCCCGCCGACGCCGACGGGCAGCGTGAGCTGCTCGCCGACTGGCACCGGCGAAAGACCGCGCGCTACACGGACATCGTCCGCGCCGGGCTGCTGGCGCCCCGCCCGGGAATCGCGCGGATCGTCGGCGAGGCGCTCGCCGCGGACTGGACGGTCGCGGTCGCATCGACGTCGGCCGAGGGCTCGGTCCGGGCCGTGCTCGAGCACGCCGTCGGCGAGGCCAACGCGGCCCGCTTCGCGGTCTTCGCCGGCGACGTGGTGAACGCCAAGAAGCCCGACCCGGCAATCTACGAGCTCGCGCTGGAGCGGCTCGGGCTCGAGGCCCGCGACGCGATCGTGGTCGAGGATTCGCGCAACGGGCTGCTCGCGGCGGACCGCGCCGGGCTGCGCTGTGTGGTGACCGTGTC
>JBELAG010000250.1:0-9115 GCA_049509055.1 Solirubrobacteraceae bacterium | reverse complement strand
GAGTACGAGCTGCTGCTGGAGATGATCCTGGAGGGATCGCTGCTGCACTACGGCACGCCGCGGGTGTTGCGCTGCGACGACCCCGACCTGGCGCTGCTGCTCGGCGATCAGCTCTACGCGCTCGGGCTCTCGCGGCTGGCCGAGCTCGGCGATCTCGAGGCCGTGGCCGAGTTGGCGGACCTCATCTCGCTGCTCGCCCAGGCCGAGGCGGCGGGCGATGCCCGCCTCGCCGGCGCGGCGTGGCAGGCCGGGGCGGTGGCGATCGGATGGGGCTCCACCGGCGCGCACGAAGCGGCCAAGGCGCGCGCCCGGGCGGGCGACGAACGGGCCGCCGCGGCGCTCGACGACGCCCACCGATCGGTGATCGCCGGCAACGGGAGCCGGGCATCGTGACGCCCGGGCTCTCGCTTGACGGTACGCTTCAGCGGGCGTTGAATGTCCTTTAGCCGGAGTTGATCGAGGCGCGAGTGGCTGACCGACACAAAGAAGGGCTCAAGCAATCCAAATACACGGCCGACCGGCAGATGCCGGGGGCGTTCGACGGCGAGACGGTCACGCGCCGGCGCTTCATGACGGCCGTCACCCACAGCGCCGGCGGCGTCGCGGCGGCGGCGTTCGGACTGCCGGTGCTGGGATTCGCGCTCGGGCCGATCTTCAGCCGCGAGCCGTTCAACTGGCAGCCGGTCGGGCCCCCCGCCGACTTCAACGAGACGACCTACACCACCAAGGTGATCACGATCGTCCCGGGAATCGGCGAGGCCGGCTACACGATCGCCTACATGCGCCAGCGCGATCCGGCGATCGACACCGAGCCCGAGGATCAGTACAACCACTACATCGCGCTGTCGTCGCGCTGTATGCACCTCGGCTGCCCGGTGCGGTTCGTGGCCGCCGCCGAGCGCTTCATCTGCCCGTGTCACGGCGGCGTCTACGACTTCCGCGGGATGGTCGTCGGCGGGCCGCCGGTTCGCCCGCTGGATCGTTTCTACACCCGCCTGAACACCACCACCGGCCTGGTCGAAGTGGGTCCCCGGTACTCGGTCAACTTCGAGCTCGAGCGGTTCTCGCCGCGCGACCCGGGACAGCCGCTGAACGGGATCGGGCAATATTTGTATCCCGCGCGGTTCGACACGTCCGTACTTCCCAAGTAGAGCCCGATGCCAAAGCTTCCCGCCCCACCGCTCCCCAAGGCCCTGCGCCCGGCGCCCAAGCGCCCGGGCGAGAACGGCAGCGGCCCGACGACTCCGATCGAGACCGCCGCCGAAGCCGGGATCACCGTCGTCGACTGGATCGACGAGCGCACCTCGCTGTCGGGCGGCATCCGCTGGATGCTGTTCCGCAAGGTCCCCAAGGGGATCAACTGGTTCTACACGCTCGGCTCGGCGACGATGTTCGCCTTCCTCAACCAGGCGGTCACCGGCGTGTTCCTGGCGATGTACTACCGCCCGGACGCCTCGGGCGGCGCGTACGAGTCGATCCGCTACATCACCGACGACGCCTTCCTCGGCGAGCTGGTGCGCTCGATGCACAAGTGGGGCGCCTCGGTGATGATCATCCTGATCTTCCTGCACATGGGCCGGGTGTTCTTCTTCGGCGCCTACAAGTACCCGCGGGAGCTCACCTGGGTGATCGGCGTGGTGCTGCTGATCCTCACGATGGCGATGGGCTTCACCGGTTACCTGCTGCCGTTCAACCAGCAGTCCTACTGGGCGACGATCGTCGGGGTCAACATCAACGGCACCGGCCCGTTCATCGGCCCGTACCTGTCGGACTTCCTGCGCGCCGGCCCCGAGTTCGGGGCGACCACGCTGTCGCGGTTCTACGCGATCCACATGATGCTGATCCCCGGGCTGATCGCGGCCCTGATCGGCGCCCACCTGTACCTCGTCACCAAGCTCGGCATCTCCGCGCCGCCCTGGATGAAGGCCGAAGAGGAGCCCGAGCTGCGCGAGGCGCAGGTATGAGAACGGCGACCGACTCGAACGTGCGATGAATCAAGCCGAGAAGGAGGCCTACCTCCGCGAATACTCGCTGCTGAAGAACAAGGGCAAGCCGTTCTTCCCCTACGCCGTGGCCAAGGACACGGTGATGATGGTCGTGGTGATGGCGCTGATCGTCCTGCTGGCGACGATGTTCGGCGCCGAGATCGGGCCGAAGGTCAACCCGACGACGACCACCTACGTGCCGCGGCCGGACTGGTACTTCTACTTCCTGTTCGAAGTGCTGCGGGTGATGAAGAACATCCCGAAGTTCACCGACATGGCGACGATCGGGGTGCCGACGATCTGCATGATCCTGCTGTTCCTGCTGCCGTTCTACGACCGCAGCCCGGAGCGCTACATCCTGCGCCGGCCGGTCGCGCTGGCGGCGGGGCTGACGACGATCTTCGCGATGGCCTACCTCACCTACTCGGGCGCGAACACCGGATCGCCCAACTCGGTCAACCTGGCGCCGCCGTCCACGCTCAACGCCGCCCAGGCCGCCGTGTTCCGCGCCGGCGAGCAGGTGGTCGGACAGTCGGGCTGCCTGGCGTGCCACGTGATCGGCTCCAACGGCAACAACGGCCCCGGCCCCGCGCTGACCCACATCGGCTCGCTCCGCCGGCCCCAGGCGATCGCCTCGACGCTGCGCAACCCGACGGCGCCGATGCCCTCGTTCGCCAGCCTGGCCAGGGAGTATCCGACCAAGTTCAACGACCTGGTCCAGTTCCTATCGATGCTCCAATAGGCCGGGCGGGGACACGGCCATGACGGCGAGCGCAGCGCCGCCGCCCGGGGCGACGGGCGCGTCCGCGACTCCTGGGACCCTGCCCGAGCCTCAGGTGCGGGCGATGTTCGACCGGATCGCGGGCGTGTATGACCGGATGAACGCCGTGATGACCGCCGGCCTGCACCATCAATGGCGCCGGCGGGCGGCCGATCTGGCCCAGTGCGGTCCCGGCGACCGGGTGCTCGACATCGCCACCGGGACCGGCGACCTGGCGCTCGAGCTGGCGCGCCGGGTGTCGCCCGGCGGGACCGTGGTCGGGGCGGACTTCTCCGAGCGTATGCTGGAGCTGGCGCGGGCGAAGGCCGGGGCGGTGCCGGCGGACGTGCAGCTGCGCTTCGAGACCGCCAACGCGCTCGCGCTGCCCTACGGCGACGACGAGTTCGGTGCCGCCACGGTCGGGTTCGGCGCCCGCAACTTCTCCGACCTCGAGCGCGGGCTTGCCGAGATGGCGCGGGTGGTCCGGCCCGGCGGGCGGGTGGTGGTGCTCGAGATCACGACCCCGACCACACCGCCGCTCTCCACGTTCCTGGAGGTGTGGTTCGACCATCTCGTGCCCGCGCTCGGCCGGCTGACCGGCGACCCCGACGCCTACACCTACCTGCCCGAGTCGGTGCGCCGCTTCCCGGGGCCCGAGGCGCTGGCCGCCGCGATGTGGGGAGTCGGGCTCCGCGACGTCCGCTATGTCCTGACCGCCGGCGGGATCATCGCGTTACACGTCGGAGCCGTCGCGCGGTGAGCGCCGTCCAGGGGACCGTTCAGGCCGTCGTCGACGCCGGCGGCGAGCCCGCGGCGCGGCTGATGGAGCGCCTCGAGCTCAGGCTGGCCGAGCTCGCCACCGGTCACGGTGCGCTGCTGGCCCGCCACGCCGGCGAGACGATCGCCGCCGGGGGCAAGCGGCTGCGGCCGCTGCTGCTGTTCCTGTCGGCGGGCAGTCCGCCGCCGGAGACCGACGACGTGTTGCGGGCGGCCGTCGCCGTCGAGCTTGTGCACTCCGCCACGCTCGTCCACGACGACGTGCTGGACGGCTCTCCGCTGCGCCGGGGCCGGCCGACCGTGGTGGCCGTCGGCGGGCGGCTGCCGGCGACCGCCACCGGCGACCTGCTGTTCTCCCGCGCGTTCGCCGAGCTGGCCCGGTCACGGTCGGTCGCCTCGGTCCGGGTCCTGTCGCGGGCGAGCTCGGAGCTGGCCCGCGGCGAGCTGATGCAGCGGGCCGACAGCTTCGTCGCGGTCGGCGTCGACCGCTACCTGGAGCGCTGCCGGCTCAAGACCGCGGTGCTGTTCCGCGCGGCCTGCGAGCTCGGTGCGATCGAGGGCGGCCGCGACGGGGCTCACGCCCAGCGGGTCGCGGCGCTGGCCTCGTTCGGGGAGCGGATCGGCCTGGCCTTTCAGCTGCTCGACGACGTGCTCGACGTGACCGGCCCGCCCGAGCGAACCGGCAAGCCGCGCGGTGCCGATCTGCTCGACGGGACGGTCAACCTGCCGCTGATCATCGCGCGCCGTCGCGACGATGAGCTGGCGTCGCTCGATCCGCGCAGCATCACCGATCCCGCGGTCGCGGAGGACGTGTGCGCGCGGATCTCGGCCACCGGCGCGCTGGAGACGGCGCGGCAACTGGCGCTCGATCGGGTCGCCGGCGCGAAGGCCGCGCTCCCGGACCTGCCCGCCCCGCAGCGCGCTGCGCTCGAGCTGATCGCGGACGCGGTCGTCGAGCGTTACTCCTAGTGGCTACTAGAAGTCCTCGGGAAGGATCAGGTCCGCGTGCAGCGCGGCGGCGAATCGCTCGATCTCTTCGTTCATGTTCGCCTGGGTGAGGCGTCGAAGATCGGAGAGCATCTCCGCCAGTCCCGAATCGAGGTTCTCCTCGAGCGCATCGACCTGGTTCTGGTCGAACACGCCCTCGTCGAGCCAGAAGCAATTGGGGCACCGCAGGACGAGGTCCCAGAAGCCCTGCGGGGCTTCGGCCCACTGCACCGGCTGAACCAGGCGGGACTGACACCGCGGGCAGACATGCAGCCCGTGGGCGTCGGTGTCCGCCGAGTAGAAGCGGACGACTTCGATGGAGCGACCGCTCGGCAGGACGATGCGGCGGATGGATTGACGGTCTGGATTCTGGCTCATGGTTTCTCTCGCCCCGTTTATCGGCGGGGCCCAAAATCCGCTTGATCGAACTGGACGCACGATGGACGCGTACCTCGGCGCCGCGCCCGCTACCCTTCGTCTCCCCAGAGAGAGGTTCCAGAGTCATGTTCCGCAACCCCACCGCCGACGCCGTTGTCGTCCTCCTGATCGTGCTGCTGATCCTCGGGCCCAAGCGCCTGCCCGGCCTGGGCAAGAGCCTTGGTCAGGGCATGCGCGAGTTCAAGGAGGGGATCACCGGCGAGTCCAAAGACGACGACAAGCCCGCGATCACGCCGACCAGCGCGGTTTCTGATCCCGCGGCCCCGCGCTCCACCGGCGAGCACTCCGAAGTCGGGTCCGATCGGCGCTCGTAACCGAGCCGCCGATCACCCCCTCCGCAGTGCCAACCGCCGTGCGCAGGACGACCTCGTGGCGACGCGGGGCGCGTCTCACCGATGCCTAAGGTTCTCCGGCCGATCGGCCACGAGGAGCGCCTGAGCATCGTCGATCACCTCGACGAGCTGCGCAGCCGCCTGATGGTGTGCGTCGCAGCGCTGGTCGTGGCCTTCGGGCTGTGCTTCTGGCAGAACCACCTCCTGCTCAACCTCGTCAACCGGCCGCTGAACGCCGCGACGTCGGCGACGCAGACCAACCACATCGGCGGCCTCACCACCGATTCGGTCAAGGCGTCCCGGGACTTCGCGGGGGCCGCGGCGCTGTTCGGGCGGCTGGCGCGCTCATCGGACCTGTCGCTGTCCGACAGCGCGCTGATCGAGGGGGTCAGTGCCGATCTGGCGGCCGCCGCCAAGGCGCTGCCGCAGAAGACGCCGAAGGACGTGCCGATCACGATCGGCGTCGGCGAGACGTTCACCACGACGCTGAAGGTGTGCGCGTACTTCGCGCTGCTGTTGACGCTCCCGGTGCTGCTCTACGAGTCCTACGCGTTCATCATTCCCGCGCTCAGCCGCGAAGAGCGCCAGGTTGCGCTGCCGATCATGATCATGGCCCCGATCCTCTTCCTGATCGGAGTGGTGTTCACGTACCTGGTCGTCTTGCCCGCCGCGGTTCGCTTCCTGCAGGGCTACAACGCCGACGAGTTCCAATCGCTCGTGCAGGCCTCGCCGCTGTACTCGTTCGAGATCCTGACGATGGCCGGGATCGGGCTCGCGTTCCAGCTGCCGATGGGTCTGCTCGGGCTGCACCGGGTCGGCGTGATCGACGGGAACACCCTGACCAAGCACTGGCGCTACGCTACGGTCGTCATCGCCGTGATCGCGGCGGCTATGCCAGGCTCAGATCCGGTCACCACGGGCTTGGAGGCGCTGCCGCTCGCCATCCTCTTCATTGCCAGCATCGTGATGCTCAAGATCGTCGATCGCCGGGACGCCGCTCGTGCCGCAGCCGAGCTGGTCAGCCGCCCTGACGCCGACGAGGCCGGCGGGTCGGGGTCCTAGCCGATGCTCTTCGACCTGCGCAGCCGCGGGCGCCGACGCACCGTGCAGGCGGTGTACCTCACCCTGGCCATCCTGATGGGCGGCGGGCTGGTGCTGTTCGGCGTCGGGACCGGGAGCGGCATCGGCGGCCTGCTCAACGCGTTCACCGGCAGCGGCTCCAACCAGCAGACTCAGGTGCTCAGCCAGCAGGAGAAGGCCGCGCTGAAGGCGACCAAGGCCGATCCCAGCAGCGCCGCGGCGTGGGCCTCGCTCGTCAACGCCCGGTACGCCAACGCCAGCTCCACCGGCTATGACTCGACGACCGCCACCTACACCGCAGCGGGCAAGAAGGAGCTGACGGCGGCCACGCAGGACTGGCAGCGCTACCTGACGCTCACCAAGACGCCGGATCCCAACGTCGCGATCATCGCCGCCCGCGCCTACGCCCAGCTCGCCCAGTACTCGGGCGCGGCGGGCGCGTGGCAGATCGAGGCGGCGGCCACCCCGAGCGAGGTCAAGGGATACGAGTGCCTGGCGGTGTCGGCCTACGCCGCAGGCGATACCCGGGTCGGGACGCTCGCCGAGGCCAAGGCGCTCACCCTGACGCCGAAGGCCGAGCGCTCCACGCTGAAGTCCGAGATCGAGGCGGCCAAGACGCAGCCGACGGTCGCCCAGTCCTGCTGAGGGCCCGCGGCGACGTCGCCGGCGGGATCCGTCCGGGTAAGATCGACAACGCTCCGGGCCGTTAGCTCAATTGGCAGAGCAGGGGACTCTTAATCCCAAGGTTGGAGGTTCGATTCCTCCACGGCCCATTCAAAAGCCCCGCTGACGCGCGTCTGCGGGCGTCTCATGTCAGTGCGTGGAGTGTATGCCTGCCGCAGTCGTCGTCTTGGGGGTCGTGCAGCCTGGGGGAAGGGCTGGCGGGTTCGCAGCCGGCGGACGGGCTTTGCCCGTCGAGGTGGCCGGGTGAGGGCTTGACGTGGGCGACGCGGTCGGCGAGCTGGTGGCCACGGAGGTCGGGCTTGCCAAGCTTGGTGCGCGCCAGATCAGCGCTGCGGAGGTCTCGCGGGTCCCTCGCAGCCGCCACGCGATCTCCGCAACCCCATGGACAGATCCCGCTCCGGCACCCGGGGACTTCGATGCCGACCTGGATGACCTCCCGCCCGAGTTTGTGGTTCTCCAGGAAGGCGACTCCGAGTCGAAGCTGAGCATCCTCGTCAGCGTCGAGGGCGTGGATGCGAGTCGCCTGGCGCGGATTGCCGAGGTGCTGGGCAAGACGCCTGGCGAAGTCGTCGCTGAGCTCATCCGCGCCGCGGATCGCCCTGCGGCCTGATTGTCGGCTCGGCGCCGCTTCACGCCGGCCGGGCGCTGGCGTATTCGCCCTATCGCAGCACGGCACGGCCGCCGCTTTCTCGGTCGCCGTTGCGGTCGTGCCGTCGTGGCCAAGCCGGCGATCGCGTTCGCGGCGAGCCGATCGTGCCGCGTCGGACGGTCCGGCCAGTCGATGTCGCCGAGGCACTCGCGGGCCACGAGCCGGCCACGGAGGTCGAAGCGATGGGGGCGCCTCTATGACCGGTAGCGGTCATGTCTGCGGGCGTGTCGTGTCGTGTGATCGCTGTGGTGCTGAGCGATGGCGTTGACGAGGCTCGCGGCCTGAGGTGGAATGTTCGTCAGATCCTGTGCTGCCTGGTCAGCTGATTGGCGCGGTCTGTCGATGGCCTCATACCGGTGGGCCGGATTCGGCGCCGGTACGTGTTCGTCGAGACTGTGGGCGTGTCGCTGGCGTGTCGGGGCGAGCTCGGAGCGGCTATCGCTTGCCTGCCCGCCGGTTGCCGATCGAGGGTTGAGTGAGGCGGCGGCTGGACTGGAGCGCATCAGCACGATCAGGGCTTCGCCGAGGAGGGTGAGCCCGAGGGTGAAGAGGAGTGACTGTCCGACTGCGGAGGCGTTACCGCCGGCCGCGACACCGACGATGTCCAGCACGAGCTTTGCGACGATGTTGCCGGCGAACAGCGCCAGCGAGGCCGTGCCCCATTGCACGAACGGGACTCCGTCACGAGTGGAGAGCTTGTCGGCCCGGCCTCGCATCAGTCCGAGGCCGAGGGACAGGACCGCGCCGACCGCGGTCACGGCGATCTCAACGGGCTTCATCGTCGTAGCGCCGGTGAGATCGCCGAAGCCGAGCACGATCAGGATGATCGGCAATCCGAGCGATCCTGTCGGCGCCTTGATCGGCTGGCCTTGGACCTTCTTGAACAGGACGAAGCCGATTAGGGCGATGTAGAGGAGGATGTTGGCGGCGGTCATGATGGTGTCCGATCGAGTTTCCGGGGGTGGGGCTCAGGCGGCGTGCAGCGGGCTGGCCGGCATCGAGGTGCGCGTCTGCGCGGCGCGGATGCCGAGGCCGATCGTGCGGGTCAGCAGCATCGCCACCGCCATGAAGATGAGACCATCGGTGATCGCGGCCGCAGTGACCGAATGCTGAATCATCCAGGTGCCGAGCGAGTGGCTGAACCAGTGCTCTGAGCCGTAGGAGAAGGCGGCTCGGGCGCCGATCACGCCCGTCCAGAGGGCGGCATAGGCGAAGCCGGTGCGGCTGACCGGAGCACCGGTGACGGGGCTGCGGTAGACGCTGATCAGGCCGGTGGCGAGCAGACCGAGCACGATCCCGCCGACGCCGGCGGCGAGCTCCAGCGCGAGCCCGTTACCGGTCGTGGTGACCGCCTTGAGGTACATCGGGATGATCACCGCGGCGATGACCAGCGGGCGCAGGATCCGGAGCCTGTCGATGGTGC